>CAZXMO010000018.1:13681-41244 GCA_964641125.1 uncultured Spirochaetales bacterium | reverse complement strand
CGCCGCCTCGGGGAGGGACTCTTCCTGGTTACTCTCGAGGGATCGGGAACGGTGTACCTGCAGAGTCTTCCCTTTGCCCGGCTCGCCGCGAGGATTATCAGGGAGATTCCCCAGAGCGCCTTTGCCAAGGGCGAGAGCTCTCCTTTAGGCGGCCTCGGTAAGATGTTCATGGGAGATTGAGGTACATCCTAGAGAAACTATTCAGAAATTTGCTAAAAGATTCTTGAATACAATCATATAATCAGATAGAGTATGATTATATGAGGTAAAGATATGATAGTGCTGAACGTAACTGATTTTTCAAGAAAGTTGAAAGCAGTTCTTGACCTGGTAGAATACAAGGGTGAGGAAGTTATACTTACCCGGAATAAGCATAAAATTGCAAGGATAACCCCCGGATCTCCTCATTTGACTGCCTTGGAAGCAATGGCTGATCTGTATCGCACCCTGCCTGATGATCCGGGCGGAGATTGGGCGGCTGAAGGCCGGATCGGAGGGACTTTGGACGAGGTAAACAATCCATGGGAGTCCTAATAGATACCTGTATCTGGATCGATGTTGAGCGGGGTACCCTTGCTCCTGGAGATGTTCAGGCGATTACGGGAAACGAACCGGTATTCATGTCTCCGATAACAATAGCTGAACTGACTTTCGGAGCCGAAGCGGCCGTCGATGAGAATATCAGGCAGCGGCGGGGGGCTGCTCTGGAGCGACTGAAAAAGAAGCCCATACTCATCATAAATGAAGAAACCGGCGTAATTTTCGGCAGGCTTGCCGCCGCCCTGAAAAGCTGTGGCCGGGGACATGAGTTTAGAGTCCAGGACCTGTGGATAGCTAGTCAGGCGGTGCAGAACGGCTTCCCGGTACTGACAAAAAACTGGAAGGACTATCAGGATATCCCCGGACTCAGGGTTCTCAAGATATAGCGGTAAACTTCGAAGCCCGGCGCGCCGTTAGGCGGACTCGGCAGGATGCTCATGGGGGATTGAATCACCGACTAGGTTCGTGCGATCCTCTCCCCTAAGGAGTCCTCATGCTTGACAAGTCCCTGCAGGCGGAGCTCGTGGAGATCCTCGCCTCGAACTTCAACCCCAATCAAATCGACGAATTGGGCTCTCTCTTCGAGAAGAACTACAACTCCCATAAGATCCTGGGAATGAAGGACCATATTACCGTCCCCACGCGGAAGGGTGCCAATGCCCTCGTCGACTTCTGCATTCAGAAGAAGTGTGACGACGAGCTCGTAAGCGTCTTGGTAGAGACCGACGGGAACAAGATGATGGGAAAACAGGTAAAAATTCCGGAGATCGAGGAGTTTCTCTCTAAGCTCGCCGAATACGGATACATCTACGACTACAAGAACCGGAAGGTCCGGAAGATCAAAGAAGACGTGATGGACCTCCCCAACTGGGGGTCTTTACGGGATGGAAAGCAGTACGATGTGACCGTGGGAAGTATCGACATCGTCTCCAATTCCGCCTTGGTGAACAAGCACGGAATGAAGAAGATGGAAAAGATGTACTTCCGGTTCTGGAACTACCTGCGCCGCCTCCTCCGGGTCTACGACGGGCGGATCTGGTCGTGGGCGGGGGACGGAGGGATTCTGGCCTTTACCTTCAAGGGGAACGAGGTGCGGGCGGTTCAGTGTGCTTTAGAGATACAGGCCCTCCTCCCGGTGTTCAACACCGATCCGGACAAGCCCGTCCCCGACGACATCCGGGTCCGCATCGGCCTGGATTCCGGAAAGATCAAGTTTTCCGAGGACACAGGGCGGATCATCTCCGACACCATCAATTTCGCGGCTCACCTGGAAAAGCAGTTTACCCCGCCTAAGGGGATCGCCGTGTCCGAAACGGTCAGGGAAAAGCTGCCGAAGAAGCTCCAGGAGCTCTTCTGTACCGAAGACACCTTCGAGGAAAGAACCGTTTATTCGATATGTTTTCCCGACAAAATCGGTTAAATTTCGGTGAGTTTCCGGTAGCGAAAAACATCCATTACTGTTATACTCTTTAGAACAACCAAAAGTCAGGACCGCGGAGTGTACTATGCTTGACTCATCTCTAAAATCGGAATTAATCGAGATTATTGCGGAGAACTTCAATCCCGACCAGATGGACGAGATCGGGTGTCTCATCATGAAGAAATACTGTACTCACGAGCTGTTGGGAATGGAGCATCATATTACCGTGCCCAAGCGCAAGGCTTCCGCTATACTCGTGGATCACTGTCTGGACCGGAACTGCATCGACAAGCTCCTGGAGTTCCTCATCGAGACCGACGGAGGGACGATCCTGGGAAAGAAGATCTCCATCGATAATATGGAACAATTCTTGACAAAGCTCGCCCGGAGCGGACTCGTCTACGACTTCAAGAAGCGAAAACTTAGAAAGGCGGGGGACGAGGTAGCGGAGCTTCCCAATTGGGGAAGTTTACGGGACGGGAAGAAGTACGAGATGAGCATCGTAAGCATCGATATCGTGGGAAACTCGAAGCTGGTAAGCGAATACGGGATGAAAAAGATGGAGAAGCTCTACTACCGCTTCTGGAGTTTCTTGAGAAGACTCTTAGAAGTGTACGACGGGCGCATGTGGAACTGGGCCGGAGACGGAGGGGTTCTGGCTTTTACCTTCAGGGACCACGCCTTGAGGGCAGTACAGTGCGCCCTGGAGATCCAGGTCCTCCTTCCCATCTTCAACACCGATCCCAACCGCCCCATTCAGGAGGATATCGCGGTCCGCATCGGAATCGATCACGGAACAATTAAATTCTGCTGCGATACCGGCAGGATCGTCTCAGAAACCATCAACTACGCGGCCCACCTGGAAAAGCACTACACCGAGCCGGGGACGGTCTGCATATCCGCCGAGCTCTACGAAAAGCTTCCCGCCAAGCTCGCCGGCTTCTTCGAGCCGAAGGGCGAGTTCGAGGGCAAGAGGGTCTACGTCTCCTCACTCCACGCGGAGTCGAATTAGTTTCAATAGGGCGGCGACTTAAGAGCGCCGACGGGGTCACCTTCTACACCGAAGCGAAACAGGTAGCGCCGTACGTTACCGAAACCGCTAGGGGTATTGAATCAAAAGCGGCAACCCGGGCAAGTAGATCTTCACCGTTTCCTTCGGGGTGTCCGCCCGGGTTCGCGCAGGGACATGAGCACCCGGCTTATGTGTAGACAATTGGGTGACAATATGGTATACTCTTTCAAGGGAGCAGAAGATGAAGTTTATCACGGTGCGAGACCTTCGGACTTCCCCGGCCCGAGTGTGGAAGGACCTTTCCGAAGAGAAGGAAATGATCATTACCAATAATGGGAAGCCGATTGCGTTATTAACACCTATATCGGACACCAGTTTGGAAGAAACCCTCGCCTCTATCCGGAAAGCCCGGGCAATCAATGCCGTTAAGAACATGCAGCAGGTGTCTAGTGCAAACAAGAATGATGAGCTGTCGGGGGAAGAAATAGACGCTGAGATACAAAAAGTTAGAAAAAAATCTCCATGAATATTGTGCTCGACACGAATGTTCTGGTTTCGGGCTTATTGAGCCCTCAGGGGCCGCCGCCCCAGATCCTTAACCTGATCCTAAACCGGCACATACGTGTTCTTTACGATAACCGGATACTCGCTGAGTATGCCGGCGTCCTGCATAGGGAAAAATTCCGGTTTTCCTCCGAATTGATCGATCCTGTAATCGATTTTCTCGAAAGGGAAGGGGGATTCGTTACCGCGGATCCGGTTGGAAATAAACTGATAGACGAGGGTGACGTTAAATTTCTCGAAGTTGCCCTTTCGGGAGATGCGGACTATCTCATTACCGGCAATACAAAACATTATCCTGAATCGGAAATGATAATTACTCCAACTCTTTTTATTGAAAAATATGTGAAGAATAATCCTCAGCTCCTATAAAGAATTGCTAAGAAGATAAAAAAACCGCCGCCGGATATACCGGGGCGGCCCTTTTTTGAGATGCGGCGGGTCACTCGCAGTAGATCTTGACCGTTTCATCCGGGGTGTCTACGTCCACCTCGAGCTCACGGAGGGACATGAGCATCCGGTCGATGTTTTCGGGATTGAGCTCGGAGAGCTTGAACCCCATCCCCTTTTCGTTCATAGCCGAATCGACCTTCGCGTGGACGTCCTTGGGCATCAGCGCAGCTAAGCTCATTCCCGACTTGACCAGGCTCACCGGGACCCGGACGCGGACCCGGCCGTGCTCGGTCTTTTTTCCGTCCTTCGGATCGACCCTCACGTAGAGGTACTTCGGTATCCCCCCCTTTTCCACTGCGGTCTGCGTAGTGTGGTCCTGCTCTTCCATTTTGCCGAGGAGCTTTTCCGCGTCCTCCGGGGTAATCTTCCCTTCCTGTACCATGGAGAGTATCTTCATCCTTTCTTCTTTCATCGTTTTTCCTCCAAAAGTTTTAATAGAATTTCACCAGTACGGTGTTCTCTTCCGACCGTATGTCCACCTGCAGGTCCTTGATCCTGCACATGCAGACGTACCCGTATTTAATGATTCCGAAGATCCGTCTTCTGAGCCACCGCCTCATGAATACAGCCGTCACCGTCAGGGGGATGATGACGAGCAGTATGAAGGGCAGGAGGATAATCCAGAAGAGGAACAGCGGAAGCCACAGGCCGAAGCGGTGTTCGGTGTCCCTGATTTTCAGTCTCAGTAGTAGCGGGGGTATCATTTTAATTCCTCCAATGCTTGATCTATTGATATTTCTCCCCGGTCGAGTCTCTCCAGGACATCGGTCCGGGGCTTTTCCACGTTCACGTCGATGTTGATAAAATCGAACTGCTCGGCGATCTTGTTCAGCCGGTTCTTGACCGTCGGATAGCTTATCCCGTAGAGCCGTTCCATCTCCTTGATCGATCCGTGAGATTTAACGAAGGCCGCGGCGAAGATCTGGTCTTCCATGCTGAGCTTAGCCATCGGGGGCAGCTCGAAGCTCCCCTCTATCTTCAGATCGTCCTCTTTGAGGCCGACTCGTTCGATGACGATCTCCTTCCCTCCGGTCATCCGTGTCAGTGTCTGCCAATCCCGTATCATTTTCTTTATTCTCTCCTTGATTATATTAAGAAATATAGCCCCAATAATTGAAAAAGTCAAGCATGGAAAATAAAAAAGTTAAGTAAATATGCTCAAAAAAATGAATAAATTCAAGAAATTCGAGGAGTGTGATGAAAATTCCCGGAAAGAGGATGTTGTGAGGCTAGGGAAGTTGATTATTCCGTAGGCGGCGGGGAGTCGACTGTACAGCCGCAGCGGGGGCCCTTAAACAGGATAGAGGGTTGAGCAGGGGATTATGAATCAGGATCCAATTCGTCTAACCGCGCAAGCTTATGTCCTTCAAAAACGGTGAGTATTTCGATGTCCCACAGATTTTCTAACGCTTCTTCCGACCATCTGACAAACGTCTAAGATTCCCGCACAGCTCTTTTCTTGTGTAATTCTTCTTGCAGCTCTGCTGTACTGTACGTTCTGCCGGACTAGTCCCTCGTGAGTTTCCGGTACTTGATGCGGTGGGGTTCGACCGCTTCCTCGCCTAAACGCTCTTTTTTGTTCTCTTCGTATTCGGTAAAGTTGCCGTCGAACCAGAAGAGGGAGCTGTTCCCCTCGAAGGCCAGGATGTGGGTTGAGACCCGGTCGAGGAACCACCGGTCGTGGCTTATGACCAGGACGCATCCGGCGAAGTTCAAGATCCCGTCTTCCAGGGCCCGCAGGGTGTTCACATCCAGGTCGTTGGTGGGCTCGTCGAGGAGGAGGACATTCGACTCCGATTTGAGCATCATGGCGAGCTGCACCCGGTTCCGCTCGCCCCCGGAGAGGACGCCCACCTTCTTCTGCTGGTCGGCGCCGGTAAAGTTGAACCGGGCGACGTAGGCCCGGGAGTTGATTTCGCGGCGGCCTAGGGCGATGTCTTCTTTACCTCCGGAAATCGACTGCCACACCGTTTTGTCCGGGTCAAGGACATCCCGGGACTGTTCGGCGTAGGCGAGCTCGACGGTGGAGCCGATCTTGAGGATCCCCGAGTCGGGCTGTTCCTCGCCGGTTATCATGCGAAAGAGGGTGGTTTTACCCGCGCCGTTAGGCCCGATTATTCCCACAATTGCTCCCGGGGGCACCGAAAAGTTGACGTTGTCCATCAGGAGGATTTCCCCGTAGCCCTTACGGAGTCCGTCGGCCTCGACGACCACGTCGCCTAAGCGGGGACCCGGCGGGATGTATATCTGCAGGTCCTTGATCTGCTCGGAGGGGTTCCGGCTCAGGAGGTCGTCGTAGGAGCTGATCCGCGCCTTCGCCTTGGCGTGACGACCCTTCGGGGACATGTGGATCCACTCGAGTTCCCTCTCCAAGGTCTTCTGCCTTTCGGTTTCCTGCTTTTTCTCGATCCGGATACGCTCCTGCTTCTGCTCGAGCCAGGAACTGTAGTTCCCCCGCCAGGGGATTCCCGCCCCCCGGTCGAGCTCGAGGATCCACCCTGCAACGTTGTCCAGGAAGTACCGGTCGTGGGTGACCGCTATTACCGTACCCTCGTACTGCTGGAGGTGATGCTCGAGCCAGGCCACCGTCTCGGCATCCAAGTGGTTAGTAGGCTCGTCTAGGAGCAGGATGTCCGGTTTCTTGAGGAGCAGCCTGCACAACGCCACCCGCCGCCGCTCGCCTCCGGAGAGGACGTCCACCGAGGTGTCGGCGGGGGGACAGCGGAGAGCGTCCATGGCCATCTCCAGGCGGGAATCGAGCTCCCACGCGTCCAGGGCGTCGAGCTTCTCCTGCACCTCTCCCTGTCTCTCTAAGAGCTTCTCCATCTCGTCGCCGTCCATGGGTTCCCCGAACCGTTCGTTGATGGCTTCGTACTCTTTGAGGAGGTCCACCGTCTCCTTCGCTCCCTCCTCGACGATGTCCCGGACGGTTTTTCCCGCCTCGAGGTGGGGTTCCTGGTGGAGAAACCCGACGGTGTAGTCCGGAGAGAGGATCGTCTCCCCCTGAAACTCCTTTTCCTCTCCCGCCATGATCTTGAGCAGGGTACTCTTTCCCGAGCCGTTTAAGCCGAGGACGCCGATCTTCGCTCCGTAGAAGTAGGAGAGGGATATATCGTCTAAGATCTTCTTCTGGTTGTACTGTTTGGATACGTGTACCATCGAAAAGATGATAGTATTTTTTTCTTCCGCCACTGGTTACTGCTCCTTATGCGGGCCTCCGGTGTGGGGGCCTAACTCATCTAAATCACATATTTCGTTAACAAAGAACCAACATTTTCTTGTTTACTATTCTTCATTCCGTAAAACGCGGTTCTACTAAGGGGAGGTAGTCCTATGGACTTGAATGTAAAAGAAATCGGCAAAGATATCAATATTGTCTCTGTTGCGGGAGAGCTCGATATGTACCACTCCAATGAACTCAAGGCCTACATCGACTCGACCGAAGGCTCCCGGGTGGAAAACTATATATTCGACTGCGATGATCTGACCTACATCGACTCCAGCGGAGTCAGTACTCTGATCTATGCCTACTCCACCCTGCGTAAGCGGCGGGTGGGAATATGGTTCGTAAACATCCACGGCTCCGTGGAAAGGGTCATCGAGCTGACCAAGTTGACCGGTTTCCTTCCCATCGCCGAATCGGTGGATGATGTGGTTGAGGACGTCAAAAAAAAAACGGGAAAGAGTAACGCCTCTCCCGACGCCAACGCCTTCGGTCTTTTAATAGATGGAAGCCATGATCTCTTTACCAAGATAGGAATGGTCCCCGCCGAGTTTCCCAGCGACTTCAAGCGGATCAGGTATTTCACCAATCTCATCGCTCAGCGGGCCCCCGCCGAGATCCGGGAGATCAACATCCTCGAGCAGCAGATCAGCGAGCTCATCAAGAATGCCGTCAAACACGGCAACAAATGCGATCCGGCCAAGAAGGTGAAGGTGTGGTACAGCTTCAGCAAGCACCATGCTCATCTCATCATCCGGGACGAAGGAACCGGATTCGAGGAGATCGAACAGTGGAACGAGTTCTTCCGGAAACGCCTCGAATGTTTCCACAATCACGACTTCGAGAACATGGAGAAGTATCTCACCTTCATGTCAAAAACGAGCGACGAAAACGACGGCGGTAACGCCATGTTCGCGGCGGTGGAATACTGGAACCGGGGAGTGGTGTTTACCGAATCCCGGAACTGTGTCGCCGTGCGAAGGGATTTCAACGGCGCCTGAGCCGCAGGCTTATTCTACCGGCGCCGACTCGGCCGCGGATTTGATGAACCGGAGAAGCATGTAGGTTACGTCGTCATGGACCTGCTTTTTTCCCCGGAAGCGGTTGAAGTCGCCGGTCAGATGTTCGTGAAGGAGTTCCAGGGTTTCGTGCTCCTTTTCCGCCATAGCCGATTCCACCCGGGAAAGGGAGTATTCCTTGGCGTCGATCCCCGGCTGTTCGATCAGTCCGTCGGTAAGCAGAAACAGAATGTCCTTCTCCTCGAGCTGGAAGGAGTTGACGATGGGATTGCAGTCGGGGACGATACCTATGGGGACATTGCTCGAATTGGTCTTCAGCTGATGGAGCTTGCCGTTCCTGAAGACGTGAAGGTGGGAGTGCCCCATGTCGCAGATAATGACCTTCCCGGTTATCTCGTTGAAGTCGGCGAAAACTCCGGTTACGAACTTTTCTCCCTCGAATGTCCTCACGATGGTGTCGTTCAGGTCCCTCACCAGCGATCTCAGTCCCCTCTCGTACCGGTAGATGCTCATGATACCCCAGAGGACCGATGTGATGACGCTTGCCGCCACCCCCTTCCCCGAGACGTCGCAGATGCAGCACAGCCAATTGGATTCGGAGTATTTGTTGATGGAGTAGAAGTCGCCCCCCACGCCCTTTGCGGGGGAGGAGGAGGCAAGAATTTCGAGGTAGTCGGTGTCGATATACTCCCTCTCCTTAACGACGCGGCTCTGAAGGCGCCGAGCGGTGGCTATGTCCTGGGTAGTCAGGTTCGAGAGGTAGATGAGCATCGCCTTAGTGGAAAAAATCCCCCGATAGACTCCGCCGTCGTCCTCGAGGAGGTAGTAGGAGATGCCGGGAGCCTTCATCTCGTCGTCTATCTCTTCGGCTATCGAAAAGATATTCTGATGAATATTGAATCTCCTTGCCTGAACACACATGTCGCCGGCGGTATTCTTGCGAAGCACATCCCGCCCGTAGGGTCGGCTCAGCAGGGAGGATATTTCGTTCCGGACGATGATGCCGACTATCTTCATGTCCCCATCGACCACTCCCACAGCGGTAATATGCTCGTTTTCATTGAAGGCGTCCATGAGATCGTTGACGAGCAGATCTTGGTCTATGTAGTAGAGGTTCCAGGCGATCTTCCGGATCGATTGAGTATGACATTTCTCCTTGGGAAGCGACCGGATGATGATGCTTTGGGATGTAGAGTAATTCATAATTGAATCAGGATGGTATATAAGTGTTTCTTTTTCGTTAGTGAAGTGTCAGTTCTGGATGAAGAGCTCTCGGGTGTCGCAGATCGGGATCTTGAGCCGTGCGATTGTTTCACCGTCCCGGCAGGATATGGATAGACAGTCGACTCCGAGCCCGAGGCTTCTCAGCATAATCAGCATCATAACCAATCCCAGCCCGGCCCCTTCGGAATTGTCTTCGATGTTTGTGTAGGCTTCGGCCATATCGGCGTAGCGGTCCGCCGCCCGGATCTTGCGTTGTACCCGTTCCGCTTCGATCCGGTTCATTTCGCAGTTGTTTCGGACCGAAATTTTTAGGTGTTTGTCGGTCAGATAGAATTGAAACTTGATGTACAGCCCGTGTTCCCGGATCTTTTCTATGTAGTAATCGATGTTATCTATTGTTTCGTCCTTGAAATTATCCATTCCGATGTAGTATTCGGCGGAGTTTTGAATATCGAGTTGTCTGTCGAAGAAGTAGATCCGCTTGGTATTGGCCTTCTTGGCGTTCCCCGCGAGCTCGTGGAGACAGTAGGAAAGCTGGTTCTTCAAATCCTCCCTGCCGGCCTCCTGGAGATACATATCGAGGATGGTGTCGATGTACCTCCGTTCATCCGACCGGTACGCAATGGTAGTCAAGGTCAAGGCCTTTCGGTTCTCGATGGCATAGCGTATCTTCGTGATATTCATTGTCGATACCATTCGTCTCCTCCGGTTCGTGTTTTTAAATGCCTCTCATAGTTGCCTGCTCGTGTTAGGGGAGTATGAGAAGAGTCTTTGATTCTAGCTAAGATTCGGTTAAGGTCGCCATTGCCCTTTCAATGCCTTCCTGGTATACAAAGGCATGCTCCGTTTCCTGAAAAAGAACTGGTTCTTTTTAGGGTTGGCCCTGGTTTTGACTTTAGGCATTCTCGCTCCCGGCGTAGGGACTACCCTCAATCCCCGCTCGGCGGCCGGCACCGGGGTCATAGTTCTTCTCTTCATAATCTCCGGAATCACCCTCCCTTCCGAATCGATCACCCGGGGGCTTATGGATTTCAAGCTGCATATCTACGTGCAGGCTTTTATCTTCCTCTTCGTCCCTTTCAGTATGATGATCCTGACCCTTCCCTTGAGAGGCTTGGTAGATCCCAAAATTATTGCCGGATTGTACGCCCTAGCCTGCCTGCCGACGACCATATCGAGCTGTATCGTCTTTACTCAAGTAACCGGAGGGAACACCGTAGGGACCATGTTCAACGCGACGCTGTCCAACATCGCCGGGGTGGTGATAAGTCCCCTGATTTTGTCGCTGATGCTTCGGGGGAGCGGGGCGTTACTCATTGGGGGGGAGATGGGGAGGATATTAGGCTCCCTGGGGCTCAAAATGCTTCTTCCCATCGCCGCCGGGCAAACGGCGCGGGTCCTAATCCCCGCCGTTAAACGGGCCGCCTCCCTGAGAAAGGGGGCGTTCCGTACCGCCAGCAACGTGCTCATCCTCCTTATTATCTTCTTTTCGATATCCAAGGCCGCGGGAACTCCCGAATTTCGCTCTACCTTGACGAAGATGGGGCTTCCCTTCCTCTTTTTAGGGGGGTTCCATTTCTACCTGCTCGCGGCGGCCTACTTCGGGGGGAGAATTATCCGGTTCCGGAAGGATAGTCTTAAGAGCGTAGTCTTCACGGCTCCCCAGAAGACGGTGGCTCTAGGCGTCCCTCTGATAAGCGCGTATTTCGCCGATTCTCCGGAGATTCTGGGAGTCGCCCTGTTACCGGTCGTGTTCTATCATTCCTTCCAGCTGATCGTAGCGGGGAGTATCAAAGCGCTTCCCTTTTTTGCTTCCCCTGAGGATGAATAAGCGGAGGGCAGTCGGATCCTCTTTCCCGTACTTTCGAGCTTGTCCGCCGTCTCGGGATTGACCAGGAGAGTCTTATACGCGGTCTCGTACCTTTCGGCGAGTCCGCGGGCGGCCTCCCGGATATCATCGGTTTCCGCCGCGATCATGGCCTCGAGCTTGTTTTGCCGCTGCCCGTCGGTGATTCCGTAGAGGTGTCTTCGAAAACCGACAAATCCCTTGGTTCCGGGGGCTAAGGGCTTCAGCTCGTTTCCGACCAGTGCTATGAGCGCCTTGTCCAGGGTGGCCTGGTCGATACCCTCGTCCCGGATCTTTTCGAGGGCGGACCGGAATACGCCGAGGCTTTCCGCCGCCCGGGGGTCCCGGTAGGAGCTGAACAGGAAGGCCCGCTCGGTCCCGTTGGCTCCGGCGGAGGCCCCGTAGGCCCCTCCCTCCATCCGGATCTTTTCCCAGAGGTATCCTGTTTTTAAGATATGCGCGAGGATCGACTCCAGGGCATGGTCCCGGCTTCGATACTCCGCCGCGGGCAGGGCAACTCCCGCGAATCCGATCTGGGCGGGGACCGTTACAACGTCCGGGGTTCCGGCCCCGTGTTCCTCTCCGCCGGCCGGTTCCCTTGGGGCCCTCTCTTTCGCGGCGCCGCCGGAAGACGGCAGGGAGGAAAAGAACCGCCTCATAACGGTTTCCGCTTCTCCTAGGAATTCCTCCTCGGCGGTGACGTTGCAGGCCGCGGAACCTTGCCGGATGAGCTTTTCCCGTATCGACTCGAGGGTCGCCGAGAGTCTTCCGAGGTCCATCCGTTCCGCCGTTTCGGTTATAAAGAGATACTGCCTCAAGCCCTTCCATCGTTCCTCCACCGCGAACGAGGCGGAGAGGTTCGCGGCGGAGTGCGCGGAGGCGTAGGTATGCCCCCGGGGGATGATCGAACCCCGAAGGTCGTTTCGCATCTCCAACAGGACGTCTTTCAGACGCCGGAAATTGCCGAAATCGGTTTCGAGGAGCATACGTTTCATAAGATCAACGGCTTCCCCAAAGTCCCGGGGAAGGGTCTTGAGGCGGAAGTACAGATGCTCGGCGAAGGGATCGATGTGGCCGCTGGTCTCGTAGAAACGGGAGAATCCTCCGGTCAAGATCGTGAGCTCGGTAGAGAGCTCGTCGTAACTCATATCGGGAAGGCCGAGGCTGTCGACGCACTTCGAAAAAATCGGAACGTAGGAGAGCTCCTCCTCGGTAAGCGTCGAGGTGTCGAACCCGATGTCGGCGTAGGCGACTCCGTTGGTGTAGAGGGAGTGACGGAAGAACCTGACCCCCCCTTCTTCGCCAAGCTCCTCGGTGGGAAGGAGTACTACTTTTCGGGGTACGTCCTCCCGGGTCAAACTGGGGATCGCCGCGAGGGCTTCCGGTGAATCGGGGGTCTCCTGAAAGGCTTTCAGCCTCCGGTTGTCCTCGTCGACCTGTTTCCGTTCTTTATCACTCATGCCCTTCCACATCCGGGCTATGGAATCCTCGAGACGCTTCTTCATCTCCCGTTCATGATTTTGGTCCGGCTCGATGAGGACGGTTGCCCGGTGTGGATTGTCAACGAGCTCGTTTCGAATCCACCTTTCGAAGAATCCCTCTTCCCGTCCGTACTTCTCCCGAATCTCGGCCATGGGACGCTTGAACACGAGGGACGTTTCGGGGCTAAGGCCGTGGAACCACCCCCGGACGGCCCGGGCGAAGAGTCTGAGCCCGAAGGGGGCCCCGCCGCGGATTTCCCGGTTACGAAACTCCACGGTCCGCATGGCCCCTTCTATAACCCTTTCGGGAATTCCTTCCGAGGCGAGGTCCGCGAGGGTCTTTATCACCAGGGATTCGAAGCGCTCCCGGTGCTCGCCCCGTGTACCTCGGAGGCCGACCGCAAAGACCAGCTGCCTCAGGTGACTGTCTATGCCGCTTACCGGTGACAGGTCCTCACCGAGGCCCGATTCCACCACCGCTTTCCTCAAGGGTGAGCCGGGGTTGCTCAACAACGCCTCCGCTACGATCTCCGCGACCAAGAGACGCTCGGGATCGGGAGTTTCTCCGTCGAGCCAGCTCATAATGACCGTAGCCCCCGTCCCCTCCTTAGGGTCTTCTTCGGCGGGAACGGTGTAGCGGAAGCTTTTCGGCTCTTCCCATCTCCCGGCTGCCTCTATGCCGGCTTTTTTCCCGAACCTTTCTGAGAAACGGCTCAGATACCCATCGTGGAGGAAGGTGAGAGTCTTTTCCGCGGAAACATTTCCGTAGAGAAAGAGCCTGCATCCGGAGGGATGATAATTTTCCCGATGGAAACGGGTGAAATCCTCGAAGGTCAAGAGGGGCATTTCCCAGGGCTCTCCTCCGCTGTCGAAGCGGTAGGGGGAACCGGGAAACAGCGGTCTGTAGGAGTACTCCCCGGCGATCGATTCGGCGTCGGAGTAGTTCCCCTGCATTTCGTTGAAGACCACCCCCGTTACCGAGGGGAGCTCGCCTTCCTCTCGGGGAATGAAGCGGATCCCTTCCTGCAGGAAGATCTCCTTCTTGAGGAGAGGAAAGAAGACCGCGTCGGCATATACGGCAAGGAGATTGAAGAAGTCCCGTTCTACCACGCTGCTTGCCGGATATACCGTCTTGTCGGGAAAGGTCATCGCGTTCAGGAAGGTGTTCATGCTCCCCTTCATGAGCTGGACGAAGGGATCCTTTACCGGATACCTGTCGGACCCGGACAACACGCTGTGCTCGAGGATGTGGGGAGTTCCCCGGGAGCTTTCTGGTACCGTAGGGAATATGAAAGCGAAGAGATTTTCGGTATCGTCGTTCGCGAGGTGATATGCCTCGAGCCCCGTGGGCAGGTGGGTATAGAGTGTTCCCTTCGACTCGAATTCGGGAAGGTCGGTTTCGCTGTCGATTCTAAATATTTTCGTAAAGTCGGCCATGAGAAGAGTATAGATAAAAAACTCCGAAGAGCAAAGGAAATCGGCCCCTTCCGCCGACACTTAAGCCGGTCTCTGCTATTCTTGAGGTATGAACACCGACGAAAGCAAGCGAAAAGCCGCCCGGCTCCGGACGAGACTCCTTAGGGAGATAGGGGATTTCTTCGTCTCCCAGAACCATCTCGAAGTGGATACACCCCTCGTATCTCCGTATCTCATTCCCGAATCGACTATCGACGTCTTTACGACCCGCTTTCGGGACCGGGAGCTCTACCTGATCCCCTCACCCGAGGTGTGGATGAAGCGTCTCCTCGCCGAGGGGTGGGGGAGCATCTTTCAGATCTGCCGCTGCTTCAGGAACAACGAGTCCTTAGGCGCTCAGCACAACCCGGAGTTCACCATGCTCGAGTGGTATACCGTCGGTTCCGATTACCGGGATTCCCTCGGACTGACCCGGGAGCTCCTGTCGAGGTTCGCCGCCGGCTTCGACTCTCCCCTCCTCGAGAAGGACCCCCTCGAGATCACCATGGCGGAAGCCTTCGCCCGGTACGCGGGGTTCGACCTCGAGAAGAACATCGGGTTAGACAGCCTCGCGCGCCGGGGCTGGGAGCTCGGCCTCTCTTTTTTATCACCCTCCGCTTCGGCCGGGCCCGGCTGGGAGGAAGTCTTTAACCGGATCTTCCTCACCTTCGTCGAGCCCGAGCTCCCCGCCGACCGGCCGGTCTTCATAACCGACTATCCCGCGGGCATCCCCTGCCTGGCGAAAGGGATACCCGGCACCCCCTGGCTCGAGCGGTGGGAGCTCTACCTCGGAGGAATGGAGATAGCCAACTGCTTTTCCGAGGAAACCGGCCGGGAAAAAATCGACGCCTTTTTCCGCGGAGAGGTTTCGAGCTTTCCGAACCCCGATAAACACCGGATCGACTGGACCTATCCGGAACTCCTGAGCCGCCTTCCCGAGTGCTCGGGAACGGCCTTAGGCGTCGATCGGCTCCTCATGGTCCTTGCCGGAGCTGCGAGTATCGAGGAGGTGCTTCTCTTTCCCTATGGCAGGTGAAGAGTACTGAGTGCCCCCGATCGTGGGGATTAACGTGTTTCTCCCCGGTTGGTGTATCCCAACCGCTCGAGGGCACGCCGGGCGGCTTCGGCCTCGTTCCAGGGGACCGGTCCCGACGCGTAGATGATAGTCGATTCGTGCCCCTTCCCGAGGAGGAGGACCGTGTCCCCGGGGCCGGCCGACCGGAGCGCGGTTTCAATCGCCTCGCTCCGGTCGGGAATGAGGAGGAGCTCTTCGCCCTCGGTCTTTCCGGTGATTCCCGCGGCGATCTCCCGGAGAACGGCAAGGGGTTCCTCGCCCCGGGGGTCTTCGTCGGTAAGGACGATGCGGTCGGCGTACTTCCCGGCTATCCGCCCCTGGACCCGCCGCTTGTCCCGGTCCCGCTCGCCGGCGGACCCGAAGACGGCTGTCAGTCTGCCGGGGGTCCTCTCCCGCATCAGGGGAAAGAGCCGGGAAAAGGAACCCGGAGTGTGGGCGTAATCGACTAAGACCGTAAAAGGCTGCCCCGCTTGTATGGGGCTCATGCGTCCCGGGACGGGACGGAGCCGGGAGAGGAGGGGAACGAGCTCGAGGGGATCGATATCCACGAGGCGGGAGACGGTAAGGAGGGCGGCAAGGGCGTTCTCGGCGTTGAAGACCCCGGGCATGGGAAGGACCGCCCGGGCGGTCCGCCCGCCGTCTCCGACCGACAGAGAAAGCTCCCCGGCTGACTCTCCGGTCACACGGCCGGTAAGGTCCGCGGGCACGTCGATAAGAGAGTATCCGTACACCGGCCGGGAGGTGACGGCGCGCATGTAATCCGCCTGCGGATCGGCCGCGTTCACTACACCGAAGGGCCCCTGTTCGGAAGAGGCCCCCCCGGCGGCCGCTTCATCGAGCTTGGCAAAGAGCCTGCTCTTGTCGCGGAGGTACCCTTCGAAGGACCCGTGGAACTCGAGGTGCTCGTGGCTTATATTGGTGAACACCGCTGATTCGAACCGGACGTCCTCGAGGCGGGCGGTCCGTTCCGAGAGGCCGTGGGAGGTGGCTTCGACGACGGCGAACTCGTTTTCGGCGTCGGCCGTTTCGGCCAAGATCCGGTGGACCTCCACCGCCTCCGGGGTGGATTGTCTGAAGGGGTTCGATCGAATCTCCCCGCCGGTAGAGTACTGGACGGTGCTCAAGAATCCCGCCTTGCGCCCCGAAAGTTCGAGGAGCTGCCGGATGAAGAAGACGGTGGTGCTCTTCCCGTCGGTCCCGGTGACCCCTACCACGCGAAGCCGCCGAGAGGGATTGCCGTAGAAATCCGCGGACGCCGCCGACATGGCCCGCCTCGAATCGGGAACCCGGATGTACACCACGCCTCGATCGATCCCGGGCAGACTCCCGGGGTCGAGCTCCCTCGAGTAAATGACCGCCCGAGCACCCCGCTGTACCGCCATGGGGATAAAATCGTGGCCGTCCGCGTGGATCCCCGGGAGGGCGAAGAAGAGGTGCCCCTCGGCGACGTGTCTGCTGTCGTAGGCGAGGCCGGATATCTCGGGATCGGTGGAACCGAAGCCTCCGATTCGGTTGATTCTCCCGGTAAATGCTGATAGTCTCATTTCGGCGGATGGTATCATAAAAATGGTCCTTGATCATCCCTACCTTACCTCCCAGCTCATCGCCTACATCGGAAATAAGCGGGCCCTCTTAGGGGTCTTGGGGGACCTCTTTCGGGAATTGGATAGTGAGAACCGGATTCATACCTTCCTCGATCCGTTTGCGGGGAGCGGGGCGGTAGCCCGGCTCGGGAAGTACCTGGGCTACCGGACGGCCTGTAACGACTGGGAGCCCTATTCCCGGATCATCAATGCCGCTCACATCGGTATCGATCACAGTGAGGCGGACCGATATTTCGACGGCGGGCTGGAACGGGTTATCGGGGAGATAAACCGCTCCCGGGCCGAAGTCCCCTCCTATGTGGCTCGGTATTACGCACCTTGCAAAACCGAAGAGGCCGATTACCGGCGGGAGCGTCTCTTCTACACCGCGGAGAACGCGGCCTTCATCGACCGGAGCCGGCATCTCATCGAGATGCGGTATCCCGGATGGGATTTGGACGAGGGAGAGCGAAAGGCGAAGACGCTTCTTCTCGCGTCACTCATCTACCAGGCGGCGACCCATGCTAACACTTCAGGGGTGTTCAAGGCTTTCCACAAGGGATTCGGCGGCCACGGAAAGGACGCCATAAAGCGGATAACCGCCCCCATGAGACTCTTACCCCCCGTTTTGATCGACGGAACCCCCGGATGCGGATCCTACGGAGAGGATGCGCGTGATTTCGTCCTCGGGAGAACAGCCGACCTCTGTTATCTCGATCCGCCGTACAACCAGCACCAGTACGGGAGTAACTATCATCTCCTCAATACAATCGTTCTCTGGGACAAGCCGGAGTACCCCTTGGAGCGGGGCGGGGACGGAAGGCTCCGGGACAAGGCGGGGATTCGGCGGGACTGGACGAAAACCAGGAGTGATTACTGCTATGGGGAGACGGCGGGGAGGGCATTAGCCGGGCTCCTCGACAGGATCGATTGCCGGTATATCGTCTTGAGCTACAACACCGAAGGAATCATCCCCTTCGACGAGCTGGTCGACATGCTCTCGGACCGGGGAACTCTGGACCTCTATTCCTCCGATTATGTCACCTACCGGGGAGGCCGGCAGAGTATCTCCAAGGCGGTCCACAACGCCGAGTTTTTTCTCCTCCTCCGCTGCGGGGGGACGACCTCGGCGGGCGCAAAAAAGCGAATCCGCCGTTTTCGGAAGGAACGGCATCTCACTCTCCTCCTCAAGGGCACCTTCCATCCCCGGCGGCTCGAAAAATACAGCGCCGGGCTTCCCGCGGGATTTAACCTCGATTGCGGTCCCCGCGAACCCTGCCGTATCGTCGAGGCTCCCAACGAGGGCGATATCGCGGCCCTAAGCGAATCGGACCTGGACCGGTCTATCGCCGCCCTCGAGCTTTCCCGGTTCGAGGATTACCGGGAAGAGTGCCTGTACTTGATCGAGCTTCTCGCCGGGGCGGATGGGGACACCCGGCTCCGATCCCGAATAGAACGGCGGTTCGTTCAAATCCTAAAAAAGATAGCCCACCGCAAATACCGTGACGCCTTCCGGGAGGTTGTCGACTCCGTCCGGGATAGGGTCCCCCTTGAAGATGAGAGATTCCTCCGTTTTGCCGAACGGATCGATGAAATAGAAAGGATCGCCGAGCTCCGCATGCGGGGGTAGAAAAACCCCAAGCTTTGGGGCACTCTTAGATATGAACATTTCTAAAGACCTCCGAAAACAGATGGAAGAAAAAGGGGTGGACGTGGAGCTTACCCTGGAAATTCTCGAGAATTACAACCGGGGAAAGTATGATTCAGTCGAGCCGATTCAGGCCAAGAAACTGCCCACAATGGATACAGAAGGTGTCATGGACGTAACCGGCGGGATAACCTGGTCGGGTCCTGAAGAAGTAATACAGGCCCGGATGGAAGGGCTCCTTCCCGGGCTCGATCCCGCCCGGTACGGCCGCATCGAGGAAGAGAACGGGGTAAGGCGGATCGTTTTCGATCGTAAGGGGCTCGCCGAGGTAGGTTTCCGCCTTCTTCCCCTGGTCGCTTACGGGGTCTTGAACGGAGGTTCCGCTACCAGTTACGTGGATCGGAAAAAGAACAGCTCCTACAGCGAGACCCTTATGGAAGCCGCCCGGGAAGAGTTCGACCGGATAGCCGAAATCGCCGGAGACCGGTCAAAAGGGGTAACTCCGGGGTATGTCAATCCCGACGGGAGCCCCGGGGCGAGCTTTTTGGAGCTCAAGATGAGGGCACTGCTTATCCGGGAGCTTCTGTATAAGCGGACCACGGGGACGGCCGGCGGCAGCGGCGGGGAGGACGGTGCCGGGATCACCATGTTCCAGATGACCAACGTGAACAACAACGAGGAAATTGCCGAGGAGTACCGCGGCTTCCGGTCGAGCCCTCTCTTGGCCGAGCTCATCCGGGAAACCGGGAACGACATAACCCGGGTGGAGACGGGTATACAGCCGATGATCGCCGCCTACACCCACAGCGACAAGGGGAGACCCAAGAGACTCTTCACCGAGGCCTACGGGGACGAGGGAAGAATCCTGCCCCTCCCGGGGGGACACGGACAGAACTTCCAGGTATTGAAAGATGTCTATACCGGGCTGAAAGATAGAGGCAAGCGGTTCGCCTATCTCGGAAACGTCGACAACCTCGGGAATACCGTCGACCCCGTCACCCTCGCGCTCCTCGCCTTGAGCGGAAAACAGGGGGGCTTCGAGTTCGCCTTCAAGTCCCCTATCGATGTTAAGGGGGGAATACTCGTGATCGACGAGAGGGATCACCTCAACTGCGCCGACATCGGTCCCGCGGTGTCCGAGGAGGATATCAGGCGGCACGAGGAGAAGGGGAAGCCGATCCTTTTTAACTGCGCGACGGGGCTGTTCGATCTGGATTACCTCGTCACTTCTCTCGAGCGGATCATCGAGGAGCTTCCCGTCCGGTTCAGCGATCAGAACAAGGACGCCGGGAAATACTCTCAGGCCGAGCAGGTTACCTGGGAGGTCCTGGGTTTGATGGACGATTTCTTCGTCTTCGGGGTCGATAAATCGAAGCGGTTTCTCGCCGCCAAACTTCTCTTGGAATCCCTCGTCACCAGCGGGGTCGGATTGGACCGGCTCGAGCCCGATGAGGGGGATGTGTCGCGGGAATTTCTCGATGTCGCCTCGCGCCTCAGGGAGGGACTCGAGGAAAAGCTTTCCACCGTCTACGGGATGAAGCTCGAGAACGGAGTTTGGAAGCCGAAATCTATTTCCGAGCTCGTCGAACAATCTTCCCTAGAAGAGGATCTTTGAGATAGACGGCGCTCTCCGGACACATCTCCTGGCAGCAGTAGCACCGGATGCAGTTGGAGTAGTCGTAGAGGGGATGGGTGCTCCTCCCCTCCGGACCCCAGTCCACCGCCTTCGGATCCGCGGGACAGGCCTCAACGCATATCCCGCAGCGGACGCACTTCTCGGGATCGATATGGGGCTTGGGAACGAGCATATTGGTCATGAAGGCGAACACTCCGCTCTTACGGAAGGGCCGAATCCGCTCACGGTTTACGCGGAAATCCGGATTAATGAACGTCTCCAGGGGATCTCCGAGGAGCTCGATATCCTCCTCCCCGTAGACCCCCATTCCCGCTTGGGCTCCGTATTCGACAGTGGGAAGGTATGCCGGATCGAGATCGACAAGACGGGCCATAACGGCGTCGAGGGCTATCGGGTCCTCCGAGAAGATAAGAACGTTCATCGGGACCGGGTCGCCGGCCCGGGGTCCGTTTCCCTCCATCCCCCGGATTCCGTCCATGATGTAGAGCCGGGGGCTCAAGATCCCGTTTAAGTCCACGAGCATCTTGCCGAAATCCCTGGCATCGGGATAGCGCATATGAAACCCCGGTTTGGCCAGCCCCGGGACGCAGCCGAACTGGTTCTTCACCGCTCCGGTCATCTTCTCCAGGGCGTGGGTCTTGAGCTTACACAAGCTGATCATCCCGTCGCTCTCCACGACCCCCTTGGCCACGGGAAAACTCGGCTGAATCAGAGGATTTTCGACCTCCACCTCGATACTGGTCTTGAAGTCGGCTAGGGGTATACCGAGCTCGTCCGCTTCTCCGGCGATCCCCGTCTTGCGGGCGGCTGCGGTGATGCTTCCCATTCCCGGGTGGTCTCCGTAACTCACCGAGTCGGTGACGGTCCGGACCGCTTCGGCGGCCGCCCGGAAGACCGAGGGATGGGTGTTGATACACTTTTCCGGAATATCGCCGAAGAGGAGGTTCGGTTTCAGTAAGATCTTCTCATCCTTTTTGACGAACCGTCCTATTCCCCCCAAGAGATCGATTCCCCGGTCGACGGCTGCTTTGACTTCATTGCGGTCGTAAGATTCACAGCGAATCAGCGCTACGCGTGTCATGATATGTTCCTTATTATTTTTCCTTGAAGCTGATCTGATAGGTGTCCTTGGCTATCTGGAGCTCTTCGTTGGTAGGAACTACGACGATGGAAGTGGGAGAGTAGGGCTGTGAGATGATTCCCTGCTTAGCACCGTTTTCGAGGTTCCTCCTGTAATCCATGACAACTCCGAGATTCTCCAGGCGGTGGCAGATCCGTTCCCTCATTCGGGTCCCGTGCTCTCCGATACCCCCTGTAAAGACCAGGATGTCCAGCCTGACGATATTGGCGGCATATGCCCCTATGTACTTTCTGATCTGGTGGGCATAGACATCGAGGGCTTCGATGGCGTTCTTGTTTCCCGACTCGGCGGCGGCTTCCAAGTCTCTGAGATCGTTGGAGATTCCCGAGAGGCCTAAGAGTCCGCTC
Organism: uncultured Spirochaetales bacterium; assembly: GCA_964641125.1. GTDB lineage: Bacteria > Spirochaetota > Spirochaetia > SPDA01 > CAZSGZ01 > JBKHAJ01. Next base: position 19,580 of record CAZXMO010000018.1, on the reverse strand, counting down.
TCTTTGTTCAGGATGTCGTTGATCCGGGCCGCCGAGTATCCCCTTTCGAGGAGGAACAGTACGATCGCCGGGTCGATGTCACCGCACCGTGTCCCCATAACCAGTCCCGAGAGAGGGGTGAAGCCCATCGAGGTTTCCACCGATTTCCCCTGGCTGATGGCGGTTATGGACGCCCCGTTTCCGAGGTGGCAGGAGATAACGTTTGTGTTATCGATGGATCGTTTCATCATTCTCACCGCTTCCTGGGCTACGAACCTGTGACTGGTTCCGTGGAAGCCGTACCGGCGGATTTTGTACTTCCGGTAGAGCTCCCGGGGAAGCCCGTACAGGTACGCCGAGGCAGGCATGGTCTGATGAAAAGCGGTGTCGAAAACCGCCGTTTGGGGCCGGTCGGGAAGCATATTCAGCGCCGCCCGGATACCCATCAGATGAGCCGGATTATGCAGCGGAGCGAGCTCGGAGGCGTCTTCTATGACCCTGATAACATCCTCGTCTATCAAGACCGATTGGGAATACTCCTCGCCGCCGTGGACCACCCGGTGCCCCAATGCGGCTATTTCGTCGATGGAGTCGATGATTCCGTTGGCGGAATGGGTAAGGCTCTTCCTCAAGGCTTCCATCGCCTCGGTATGGTCCTCTATGGGATACTCCTCACGGAGAGTTCCGTTGACCGATTCCTGAGAGACGACACCGGAAGGCTCCCCGATCCGCTCCACGAGTCCCCTTCCGAGGCTCTTGCTGCCGGGCATTTCGTAGACCTCGTACTTCAGTGAGGAACTACCGCAGTTGATGACGAGTATTTTCTTAGCTTGTTCCATTGGGTCAGTATATAGTACTTTACTATTTTTACTCCATAGTTTAGAGTCTTGAACCAAGAGGGACAGCTATGGCGCGATTACTGATTGTTGACGACGAGCCGTCGATACGGAGAATTATTCAGCTCATGCTCAAAAATTCGGGTCACGAGCTGTTTACCGCCGGCAACGGCCGGGAGGCCATGCAGATCCTGAACAAAGAAAAGATCGATCTGATCCTCCTCGATGTGGTTATGCCCGAACAAGGGGGACTCGAGACGATCATGCAGATCCGTAACGGCTACCCCCATGTCAAACTCATCATCATTTCGGGTAAGGTCCCCCTCGAAAACGATGCCTTCCGTAACCTCATCGACCAGTACGGGGTAGCTCGGGTTTTCGACAAACCCTTCGAGAAAGAGGACATCATGCATGCAATCGATGAGCTCCTCGCCGTTAAATAGAAATCCTATTCCATTTCGAATATAAGCTGTACGAATTGATTTATGTAGTTGAGGAGTAATTCCCGTTTTCGCTCGTCGTTCAAGGTGTAGCGGCTCTCGGGTTGTTCCGGGGCGCCGGTCTCGTCGCCGTTCTCCGCTTCTTCGGCAAGCACCGCTTCTTCGATATCCTCTTCGGTCAGGATCGGCTGACCCGTCTGCACGAAGCTGCGAAAGACGAGCTCGGCATCGGCTAATTGATCGAAACTCACCGTGTTTTCGGCATCTACGTTTTGGGGAGCCACCCATCCGGTCACGGTGACCGCTTGGACCGAATCTTGAAGCGTCATGGTTCGGCTCCCTTGAATCCGGGCCGCACCGGTGTCGTCGATCTCTATGACCCGTGCCCCGAGAGAGGCTTGAAGGGACGATTCCTCCTCCCCTTCGGCCGTTCTCCTGTTGGCTGCATCTATGTCGGGCAGAAACGCGAAGAGATTTCCGGTGTCCCCGCCGGAAAAGCGAAGCACGAGTTCCTTATCCGCGGTGTATGAGGCGCTTAGGTCGAGTTGTGTAGATGAATCGATAATGACGCGAAGAAGCCGGCCTTCGGTCAAGACCGGCTTCTCCGCTATATACCCTTGAAAGTCGGATGTCCACAGATTATCGGCGCCGGAGAGTCCCGTAATCACCGTCAGGAAAAACAGGATACCTGTTTGTATTTTCATAGGTCCTGCCTGTTGTGCTCCTCGTGTGTGTATCGATCCGACCCGGCTATTTCTTCTTGTGCCGGTTCTTTCTCAGCTTTTTCTTACGCTTGTGGGTAGCAATCTTGTGTCGTTTTCGTTTTCTTCCGCAAGGCACGAATCTTTCTCCTTATTTAAATATATACTATATAATACCGCAGCTATTTGATCAACAAGCAGGTACCTGGGTTCAAGTCGTCCGTAGAGTGTAAAATATAGATAAATGAGGACACCGTCAAGGGTCCTCTCAAAACATTTCAGTGAAGCCGAAGGCGAGGAAAAAAAGGTATCCGAAGGGTTTTCCCTCCGCTAAGGCGTTTATATTGAAGCCGAAATCGAGACGCGCCCCCTTTCCGGGTCCTCCGACCTGCCTCAAATAGAATCTGATCCCTGCCCCCGTGGTTATTACCGTCGAATCTATTCGAAAGGGCTCTCCCCGGACAATGAGGTTCCCGGCGTCGAGGAAGATAGTTCCGTAGACGTCGATATCCACGATGAGGCGAAAGGAGAAGAGAAAAGGGCGGTAATCGAAGTTGGCGTAGAAACCGTAATTTCCCCTGAGCTGCCCCGGCTTGATCCCCCGGACGTCTAATGAGTTGAGCTGGATCTCCTCGAAGGGATTGATCTGGGCCTGAAGGCGGTAGGCGAGGACTCCGCCTCGGCTCATCCGGAAGTACTTGGCGTGTTTGAGGGCGATTGAAAACGAAGGTCCCGGCAGATGGAGGTTGAAGAGGAGCTCGTTATCGTCCCCCCACACCGTGCCGATGTCGTAATTGAGGATCCCCTGGCCGAGTCCGATACCGGCGGTCCAGGTACTACCCTTGGGAAGGCTCTTGTCCACCAGATCGATCTCCTCGGTATGGTCCCGAAAGGTGTAGCGGGAATCGGCGAAGAGGCGGATCTCGGTGTCTTTCACCGGGATTCCATAGGTAAGCCGTGAGTCCTGGAAGAATGTATGGGTCCGGGCGCGGTACTCGAGGAGGGTGTCGGCGTATTGGAATTCGGTCAGGTAACGGTACCCGGTATCGGCGTCAAGACGGAATCTGCTTCCTCCGATTCGGGGATAATGCCACATCAGTTGGATCGATTGGAGATGGGGATTGAACATTCCCTTCACATGAAGACTCTGTCCCGAGCCGAAGAGGTTGAAATCCTGGATGTTGAAGCCGAGTATGTGCCCGAGCTTGTTGTCGGCGTAGTAGAGGGGGAGGGGAAAGAGGGTCCACCGGTCGGTCACCCGGAAGACAACCGCTACCGCGGTCGGCTCCTCCGCGGATACTTCGGCGCTCACTCGGGAGAAAATTCCTAGGTTCTTCAGGTTTTGAATACTTCGTTCCAATTCCCGGTAAAATGACTTCGCCGTATAGGCGGCGCCTGCCTCGAGGGTCACCTCTCTCAAGACCACGAAATCCCGGGTCCGTTTCATTCCCTCCGTCGTGATGGAGATGACCCGGACCGCCCGGGATGGACCGGTACCGTCGGCTCCGGCGGTCGGGAGGGTCCCGAGCAGAAGGACGGCGAGAAAAGCAGCCCTAACGAGTCCGAGAGCCGGTTTTATCCTCATGTTGAATCCTTAAAAAAATCAAAGTATAGTACCAGTATAGATGGAAAAGGTTAAAGGAGTAATTCCGGTCACCTACACCGACAAGGAGATTAACTCTCTTATCGGCGGCACCCGGGGAAAAGATACGGAATATACCCGGCACTACAATCAAAACGAGGATTTTTTCATCCGTCTGTCTTCGCCGGTTACGGTACCCCGTTTTCCCGTACACCACGATATAGCACAAATACGGCCCGCCGACGAGTATATTGCCGGTCTCCGCGGCTTGATGGCCTCACTTACCGGTCAAGTTCCGCAGCTCTTCCGGGGGCTCACGTACTTCTTCGATCCCTCGGAGATTCTTAGGCCCGCCTTCTATCAGATCTTTCGATTCGGCGATTCGGAGTATCTCTATCTGCTCCGCCTCGACCTCCTCTTCCGTGTTCACGAGGGGGAGACCTTAGAGGGTGAGACCAACGATTCGACTCCGGTGTACCGGACCCGAAGCCTTTTTCTCGACAGCGACGTCATACCCTTGGACGGGGTCTCGGTGGAGAGCGGTAAGATAATCGGATTCTCCCTCAAACAGACCGTTTCCCAGACCTGGATAGGCGAAACGGGAAGGGGGTACTTCGTCCAGGGAATCTGGATGGACAGCGAGCTGACCAAGTTTTTTTCGAAGCTCTTCCTCCCGGAGGGACTCAAGAGCTATCCTTACTACCCTTTCCAGTGCAAGCACCGTACAATCACTCTTTTTCTCCTCGACCATTCCCCGGAGGGGAGGAAGTACTATATCCCTTCCCTCCACCGGGTGGTGGATTTTCTCGCTCCCGAGATGGAATCGATCCAGGACGCCCTCAGGGACGATATTTTTTCGTTAGAGATGCCCGTCTTCCGGCGGATCCGGCGGCGGGTTCCCGGGAGTCTCAAGAATCTTTGGGCGGGTCTTACAGTGCGGAGGTATCTCAACGATCGGGACATGAAGGAGTATTCGATTGAGCTTTGATGTAACCTCCCTCTCCGGTATGAAGATAACCGTAATGGGATTAGGCCTCCACGGAGGAGGCCTCGCCGCGGCCCGGTTCTTCGCCGGTCACGGCGCCGAGGTGACGGTCACCGATCTGCGGACGGAGGACGCCCTCGATGCGTCGATCAAGGGCCTCGATGGATTTCGGATCCGCTACGTTCTCGGGAGGCACGAGGAGGAGGATTTCCGCTCCTGCGATATGGTCATCAAGAACCCCGGGGTTCCTCCGGACTCTCGTTTCTTGAAGACGGCCCCTCGGGTGGAGACCGATATCTCCATCTTTTTGAAGCTCGTTTCGGTCCCCGTAATCGGGGTGACCGGGACGAAGGGGAAGTCCACCACCGTCACCGCGGTTCATCACGTACTGTCCGCCTCGTTTCCGGAGGCCCGGCTGGGGGGGAATATCACCGTCTCCCCTTTAAGCTTTGTCGACGAGCTTCTCCGGTCGACGGCCGCCGGATCATCCCCGGTGGTCCTGGAGCTGAGCTCCTGGCAGCTGGGCGACTTGACCGGAAGGGGACTCCTGAAACCCAAGATAGCCGCGGTGACCAATCTTCTGTGGGACCATCAGGATCGCTATCCCCTCTTCGAGGACTATGCCCGGGACAAGGCGGTTATCCTCGAGGAGCAGGACCAGGATGATTACACCGTCTTGAACCTGGACGACGGATGGTTCCCGTGGTTCGACCGGCGGAGGCGGGGGAGTCTCCTCGGTTTTTCCCGGTACTCTCTTCCCCTGGGAACGGAGGGAGCCTGGCTCGATGAGGAGGGATATGGGTGGGTGTCTCTCGGCGAAGAACCGGAAGAATGTATCCTCGATCCGGATGCCCCGATACCGGGACTGCATAACAGGACGAATCTCCTCTGCGCGGGGCTCATCTGCCGGGCCTACGGGATTCCGGCCGCCGAGATCAGGAGCAGGCTCCGCGGTTTCCCCGGGGTGCCTCACCGGCTCGAGCCGGTTCCCAACCGGCTCAATCTCCATGTCTATAACGATAGCGCGGCCACAATCCCCGAGGCGGTCTTAGAGGCGGTGAAGAGTTTTTCAGGCCCCCTGGTCCTCATCACCGGAGGCACCGACAAGAACCTGGACTTTTCTCCCTTTAGGGAGGCCGCCGAATATCCGGCTAGGATCGTTCTTTTAGAAGGAACCGGAACGAGGAAGATAGAAGAAGCCTTACACGACGCCGGAAAAGAGTACTTCGGTCCCTATCCGAGCCTCGAAGAAGCGGTCGAGACCGCCCTGACGAATGCCCGGCCGGGGGACACGGTGCTCTTCTCCCCTGGGTGCGCCTCTTTCGGGATGTTTTTAAACGAATTCGACCGGGGAAACCGGTTCAGGGATATGATTA
>CAZXMO010000018.1:10216-13581 GCA_964641125.1 uncultured Spirochaetales bacterium | reverse complement strand
TACCGCTTCTTAAACCGTTTGTAGTAGTATTTCCGCGCCGCCTCAGCCCGACGAAACAGTGAGTATATTCTCCGCTTGAGGGGATAGTCCCAGGAGCCGGGGCGGTGGATGATGCTTCCCCCGAAACCGGTTTTGAAGCGGTACAGGCCGTGCATCGGATGATCAGGGTTTTCGGCGGGGGGAATTCCGAAGAGGTCGTAATCGACGCATCCCCTCTCCCGGGCCCACTCCATCCCCGCCCACTGAAGGGCGTAGGTGGGCATAAGGTTCCGCTTCCGGTTCGAGGATGCTCCGTAGAGGTAGGTCCCCCGGGTGCCGAAGGCGGACACGATGTTGCCCGCGAGGAGCTCATTTTCGTGGTAGGCGAGGACGAGGGCGAGGCGGGGAGCGGTCCCTTCCCCTTCGGCGCTCTTTTCGGTCCCGGCACCCCCGAGCTCCGCGGCGATCCGGAACTGCCGGCGGTAATACTCCCCGGAATGAACGGCGATTTTGTCCCGTTCGGCGGTTTCTCTATACAGCTCATACCAGCGGCTGAAATCCTCCGGCACCCCGTGGGAATCGGGAGGGGAGATTTCGACGGTTACCCCTTTCTTCGAGGCGAGCCGGATATTATAGCGGGTCTTCGACTTCATCCGGGAGAGGAGGGTGTCCGGGTCCGCCGATATATCGACAATAACCGTCGACGGGGGCTGGATATCCTCCACCGCCTTCAAGAGGAGCCCCCGGGTCTCTTGTGCCGGGGTCCCGCAGGGGCCCGGGGGATCGAACCGGAGAAAACCGCACCGCCTCGGCAGGTGCGGTGTGAGCTCCGCCGCCAGCGTCTCGAGGAGGAGGGCCGCGGAGCTCCATTCCGGTCCGGCACCGCCGCCGGTCGTGGATACCGAAAGCTCGGGCACATCCGGACCGTGGGGAACGTAGGCGAGGGAGTAGCCGCCCGGGAGGGAGCGGACCAGTACCAGGAGGGGGTAGTCGCCGTCCTCACCGCTCAAGACGAACCCGAGGGGTTTTTGGCCGAACTCCGATTTAAGGCGCCCCCAGTAAGCCGACTGCAGGAGGTTTCCCGCCGGGGGAAGCTCTTCGATCGGGACCGCTTTCAGGGTATAGGGGAGGTGGGATGAGGTCAATTTACCCGACTTTTCCCTTCTTGACCCTGGTGGTGGTAACCTTGCGTCCCGCTACCTTTAAGGGACGGCCGCCGACGAAGACGGTGGACTCCTCGACGGTCATGGGGATCTCGAAGAAATGATCGATCTTGAGCTTGGTGTATTCGGAGGAGGGCTTCGGTTCCTCTCCCTCCAAGACCACCGGATCGCCGGGATTCGCATCGTCGGCGAAGAGGACCTCCACGGTTTCCCCCTCTTCCGCGGCTAAGAGCATCCCTTGGCTCTTGACTCCCCGAAGCTTGGCGGGTTTCAGATTGGACACCAGGATGATATTCCGGTTCAAGAGGTCCTCTTCGCTGTAGTAAGGGACGAGGCCCGAAACAATCTGCCTCGGCTGTTCCTCGCCGGCGTCGAGGGTCTCGATGTAGAGCTTGTCCGCCTCGGGGTGCCGTTCGATCCCGGTGATTTTCGCCACCCTGAGGTCCACCTTCTCTATGAACTTTTCATCCTCAGGGGCTTCGGAGGTTTCTTCCCCCTGGTGTGCGTCTTTTTCCATAGTTTCCCTGTCCTTCTGGGTGCCGGCGAACCGGTCCCTGAGTTGTGATATCAGATCGTCCTCGAGGAGGCTGAAAAGGAGCTCCGGCTTGGTAACCTTGGAGAGACCTTCCGTGGTCCCTAAATCTTTCCAGCTCACCGATTCGATACCTAAAAAGCTCCGGACTTTTCGAGCGGCGGCGGGGGTGTAGGGCTCCATGAGGAGAGAAAGGTCACGCACGAGATATGCCAGGGTCTTCAGGAGCACCGCCGCTTGCTCGGGGTTCTCCGTTCTCGTCCGCCAGGGCTCCCCGTCCTGGAAGGCCTTGTTTCCGATGGAGCTGAGCTCCAGGATTTTTTTCAAACCCTCCTTGAGCTCCGCCCGTTCCAAATGGGCTGTTATGGTTTCTTCGAGGCCGGTAACCCGTTTCCAGAACTCGGCGTCGATTTCCGCCTCGGGGATGCTCCCGTCGTAGAACTTGTTCAAGAAAGTGAGCGTCCGGTTGACCAGGTTTCCGAAGTTGCCGATCAGCTCGGAGTTGACCTTCGTCTGCATATCCGACCACGAGAAAAGGGCGTCCGACTTCTCGGGACGGTTGTAGTAGATGTAGAACCTCCACACGTCGGCGGATATTCCCGTGTCCCGGGCGTCGGTGCCGAAAACCCCGACTCCCTTGCTCTTGGAGAACTTTCCCGTTTCGTAGTTGAGGTATTCGGTGGAGGACATGTGCCACAGGGTGGTCCAATTGTCTCCGCTTCCCAGAAGGGATGACGGAAAAATGACGGTGTGGAAGGGGATGTTGTCCTTACCGATGAACTGGAAGAGCTCCACCTCATCGGGGTTCTTCCACCACGCCTCCCAATCGTCGGTGTGGTTCGCGGTTATAGAGATGTATCCTATAGGCGCGTCGAACCACACGTAGAAGACTTTGTCTTCGAAACCCTTTCTGGGCACCGGGATTCCCCATTTCAGGTCCCGGGTGATGCACCGCTCGTGCAGTCCGTCCCGGATCCAGCTCTTCGTCATTTGAACGGCGTTGTTCGCCCAGAAGCCGTCTTTCGACCGCCGGTCCATCCACGCTTCGAGCTTCGGCAGGATCGCGGGAAGGTCGATGTAGAGATGCCGGGTCGCCTTGAGTACCGGGGGCTCGTGGCACACCCCGCACCGGGGATTGATGAGATCGACGGGATCCAAGAGTTTTCCGCAGTTTTCGCACTGGTCTCCCCGGGCGTCCTCGTAGCCGCAGTGGGGGCAGGTCCCCCGGACGTACCGGTCGGCTAAGAACCGGTCGCAGGAGGAGCAGTAGAGCTGCTCGGTGGTTTTCTCGTTGATATATCCCGCTGCATCGAGCTTTAAAAAGATGTCCTGGACTATCTCGGTCTGAGCGGGTGTAGAGGTGCGGCCGAACCGGTCGAAGCTGATCTCGAACCACTTATAAATCTCGTCGTGGACGGTGTAGTACCGGTCGCAGAGCTCTTTCGGGGTTATCCCCTCTTCGATGGCCTTGGTTTCGGTAGCGGTCCCGTATTCATCGGTGCCGCAGACGTAGAGGGTATCGTAGCCCTTGAGGCGGCAGAACCGGGCAAAGACGTCCGCGGAGAGCACCTGGATCAGGTTCCCGAGATGGGGGATATTGTTGACGTAGGGCAGCGCGGAGGTGATCAATCGTTTTTTCATGTTTTTTCACTATAGGTTTACCCCCGGCGCTTGTCAATAAGCGCCGATGC
>CAZXMO010000018.1:5141-10116 GCA_964641125.1 uncultured Spirochaetales bacterium | reverse complement strand
CCCCGGCGCTTGTCAATAAGCGCCGATGCGCCGCTGTACTAGCCGGGGGCCGCCTTGACTATGAGCCCTCGGAAGGGTACCCTTACCATAGCTAGAGTAGCAAAATACAAGGAGGAGATATGTCTGAACAAGACGTTACTCCCAAGCAAAACACGCCTAAGATAAGACCGAGGCTTATAGTAATCATAATTGCTATAGTGGTTTTTATCATTCTGATTTCTTCGAGTCTGTTCGTAGTCGACCAGACCGAAGAAGCGGTAGTGCTTTTGTTCGGGAAATTCAACCGATTAGCGGCCCCGGGGCTTCACGTCAAGGCGCCGTTCGGTATCGAGAAGAACTTCAACGTTCCCACCCAGGTAGTCCAGAATATGTCGTTCGGTTTCAGGACCGAGGCGGCGGGGGTTACAACCCGCTTCTCCCCCGGAGATTATCCGGAGGAATCGATCATGCTTACCGGCGACCTCAATATCATCGATGTTGAATGGATCATTCAGTACCGCATTATGGAGCCCAAGAACTGGCTGTTCAACGTGGAGAACAAGGAAAAGACGATTAGGGACATCTCCCAGTCGGTCATCAACTTACTCGTCGGCGACCGAGCCATCTTGGATGTTATCGGAAGCGAGCGGGCGAACATCGAGATGCAGGGACGGGAGCAGATGAACGCGGTCTTCGACCAGTACGAACTGGGAATCAACGTGACCACGGTCAAGCTTCGAAACATCGTTCCCCCCGCCGGAGAGGTCCAGGACGCCTTCGAGGACGTCAACAAGTCGATCCAGGACATGAACCGGCTCATCAACGAAGGAAAGCAGGCCTACAACGAGGAAATTCCGAAAGCCCGGGGGCAGGCGGACCAGATAATCCAGCAGGCCCAGGGGTACGCCGCCGAGCGGGTCAACAACGCCCAGGGTGACGTGGCCCGGTTCAACTCGGTGTTAGCGGAGTACAGGACCTCCCGGGACGTTACCCGGAAGCGCCTCTACATCGAGATGATGGAGGACGTTTTCGAAGGCGAGACGGATACCGATCTCATCGACCGGAACCTGGAGAACTTCATTCCCTTGAAACAGCTCCAGAACCGGCCCGCAGGAGGTACCCAATGAAAAAGTTAATTACTACTCTCGTCATAATAGCGGTCGTGCTCATCATTTTCCTTCTGCTGGGACCCTTTTATACGATCCAGGAAGGAGAACAGGCGGTCGTTCTTAGGTTCGGCCGGATCATAAGTACATCTACCGAGGCGGGGCTCAAGTTCAAGACCCCCTTGGTGGACAATGTAACCCGGTACTCCAAGAAGATTCTCGCCTGGGACGGAGAGCCCCAGCGGATCCCCACCCAGGAGAACCAGTTCATCTGGGTCGACACCACCGCCCGGTGGAAGATCGTCGATCCCCAGCTGTTCTACGAATCGGTGACCACCGTCGAACAGGGGTTTGCCCGCCTCGACGACGTTATCGACAGCTCGGTCAGGACCATCATCTCTCAGAACCAGCTGCGTGAGGCGGTGCGAAACTCCAACGTCATCAACGAAATCGAACGGGCCGACGCCTTTCAGCAGCAGGCGGAGACGGAAGACGTGGAAGGAATACAGGAGCTCGCCAATCTGACCGAGACGATCACCGTCTACGAGACCATCGAAAAGGGACGGCGCGCTCTGTCCGCGGAGATCTTCGAGCGGGCGAGCGTCATTGCCCCGCAGTTCGGGATCGAGCTTATCGACATCATCATCCGGCAGATCCGCTACTCCGAAGACCTGACCGAGAGCGTCTATCAGCGGATGATCAAGGAGAGGAACCAGATTGCTTCCGCTTTTAGGAGCTACGGCGAAGGAAAGAAGGCGGAGTGGCTCGGACGCCAGGAGAACGAAAAGAAAGCGATCCTCTCCCGGGCTTACGAACGCTCCGAGAGTATCAAGGGTGAAGCCGACGCCGAGGCGACTCGGATCTACGCCGGTTCCTACGAACAGGACCCCGACTTCTTCGAGTTCTGGCGGTCCATCGAGTCCTACCGGCGGCTGATGCCGTCGTTCAACAAGACCCTGACCACCGATATGGAGTACTTCAAGTACTTATACAATCAGACCCCGCGGTAGGGTCGACCGACGCGGGCGCTGTCGCCCGCGGAATGTAATAAAACGATTCCCCCCGGTTCACGCCGGGGGTTTTTTGTTTGCCCGGCGAAGCGGGCAAACCCGGTGAATGTAGCGAATTGAATCCGACGACCGGAGGTGAAATCAACAAAGTCCGGCCTGTTGTCGTTATCAGTCCGAACGAAATGAATACATATCTGGAAACGGTAGTTGTCTGTCCGCTTACATCGAAACTGCACCCTAAATGGCGGAGCAGGATTCAGGTTTTCTGCGGCGGGAAAACGGCCGAGATCGCCTTTGATCAGATTAGGACGATAAGTAAAAAACGATTAACCGGGAAAATAGATAAACTTTCCTCCGATATCGCGCAAAAACTCCGGCGTCTTGTAACGGAAATGTACGGAGACTGATCTGATCTGTGTTATACCGATAAGTACTCTTTATACGGATCCTTAGACACCCTCTTCAGCCCGAGCCAATAGGCTGTCTCTTCGAGATAAGACCCAACGTCCCGCATTACCATGGGGTAGTGATGGGCGCCGGCGCGGTAGATGATCGTGTTCATCAGGTCGAGTACGGCGACCGGTTCTTTGTAGAGGTGCAGGTCGCCGACCCAGCCCCGGCTTCCCCGGAAGGTTTTCTTGCCGTTGTCGAAACTCCGGCCCGTAAAATAGTAGAAGTAATCGGCATCCCGGCAGATCCTGAATACGGTAAGGGGACTTTCTCTGAAGATGACGTCCGTGGTAGGACCGCAGTCTTTCATGTCCGGATCGTCCGAGTAGTCGGCGAAGTAGTGCCGTTCCAAGAGGACTCCGTCTTTGCCGGCCATACTGAACGGGGAGGTCCCGCAGTGCCACAGCATCAGCGAGTTGTCTTCGGTGTCGAACTTAGGCAGGTCCATGAGCACCGTCGGTTCCTCGGTCAGGAGCTTGAGCACCAGCATGGAGACAGTCCCCAAGACGTCGGCCTCGCATCCCCCGGGAATACCGGTGTTGTTGAGGAGGGCGTTCGTCAGGCAGCCGCTCATTCCTAAAAGCGGCATCAGCTTCGGCCAGCACGAATAGGCGATACCCGCGTACTCCTCGTCGTCGGCGAGTTTCTTGACCGCCAGGTAGTGTCTGACCGCGAGCTCCACCTTGTCCGCGCCGATCCTGCTCCGTTTGCAGTTCTCGTTTAGAGCGTTCAGTTCCTTTTTGACCTCGGAGTCGGGGATTTTATCTCCTAAGCTCATGATGTCTTCGATCTCATAGTCCCGGCTCACATCCACGCCGAGTTTCGCGTAGATGTCCCGGTTGTCCACCGAATGGTTGATGTGACCGTCGGCGAGCTTCCCGATCTGGGCGACCCGGGAGTTGCGGAGGTTCTTGACCACCTTGAGAACGCGCACGGTAATCTCGAAAGGCCGGGCGAAGAGAACCCCGTCCAAGGGGCCGAAGAACCATTTGAACCGGCGCGGATGGTCCTTGAACATCGCCTGGGCGATCCCCGCGTTCTGGCAGAGATTGACGAAAGAAGCGAGCGGCATGGGCCCTTCGTCCCGCGGTTCTTCGATCGCCCACAGACCGAGGGGAACATCGAGCTTCATCAGCTCGTAGACGAAATCTCCTATGATGTAGGCGGGCTGGAAGAGCAGGAGAAAATCGATTTCTCTCCCCTTCATGTCGGTCCGCACGTTTCGCGCCTGTTCGATATTCATAACCGGCTGGGAATAATGGACTACCTCGAATCCGAGGTTCTTGCCCATTTTCTCGAGGTCCTTCCGGTTCTCTTCAAAGGTTTCGAGACCGACCTTTGAAAATCCGTCCATAAAACCCGCCACGTAGCCAATCCTAAGATTCTTCATTTCCTTCCTCCGAGTCTGTTTATTGTAGGGCCGCGGGAATTACCTGTCAACGAAAAATGTAAAAAATTTACATAATCAATTAGGCAATGTAAAAATATTGACAATTTATCGATTTGGTGTATCATGGGAACCATTCGATGAGGACACAATGAGCGACATCAACGCCCTTACCAAGATCAAATCACTGTACCCCGATATTACCCAGGCGGAGCGGCGGATCGCGGATTTTATTCTCGCGAAACCGGAGGAGATCTACAGGATCACCATCAACGAGATGGCCGAGATTACCGAGGTCAGTCTGCCCACCGTCTACCGCTTCGCGAAGCGTTTGGGTTTCAAGGGGTATAAGGATTTCAAGGTGGCCCTTATCCGGGACATCGGAGTGGGGTTTCATTTTTCTCCCGACGCCATCCGAAGCGACGGGGTCGAAGCGATTACCAAGAGCCTTTTCGATAAGGAAATCGCCCATCTGCAGGAGACGGCGGCGAACCTCGATTACCCGGCGGTAGAGGCCGCCGCGAAATTGATCGTCAAGGCGGAGCGGATTCTTTTCTTTTCGGTTTCTTCCTCCCTTTCCACGACCATGGATTTTGCATGGAAGCTGAGTCTCGCCGGATTTACCTGCTGTCATAATCCCGACATCTATTATCAGCGGATCCTTGCCAAAAACAGCCGCGAATCGGATGTAGCCGTGGGGGTCTCTTTCTCGGGAAGAACGGGGGAGGTCCTTTCGTGCATGGAAAATGTGAAAGAGAACGGAACTAAGACGATTTGTCTTACCAGCTTTATGGATGCTCCGATAACCGACTACTCCGATGTAAAGCTCGTAAGCGCGCCGGTCGAGGCGGAGTATCAGAAGATCGACCTGCCCTCGAAGATTTCCCACACGGTCATTCTGGATGCGGTCTATCTCTACATTCTCCTCAAAGAGGACAAACGGGCGGCGGAAAACATCAGCAAGGCGGAACACGAGCTCCTGATGTACAGGAAATAAGTGAACAGGAAAAAGGAGACACGATATGAACAGAGGCGATATGAAC
>CAZXMO010000018.1:0-5041 GCA_964641125.1 uncultured Spirochaetales bacterium | reverse complement strand
CGATATGAACAGAGGCGATATGAACGGTGATAGGGAAAAGATGAAAGCGGTATGCTTCCCGGAAAGGGAGAAAACGGAGCTGATCGAGGTCCCTCTTCCTGAACCGGGGGACCATGAGGTGCTGGTCCGCATCGCCTTTTCCGCAATCAGCCCCGGGACGGAGCGGTGGATGCTTCGGGGCAAGCTCGAGGTCCCCGGTGAGCCGCCTTTCGAGTTTCCCCACGTGCCGGGATATCAGGCGGCGGGGACTATTGTCGCGGTCGGGCCTAAGGTTACCGAATATGCTCCCGGCGACCGTGTTTTTTCCCGGGCGTGCAGGGCGCCTCAGGGATGGAAGGGCTCCTGGTGGGGAGGACACTGCGAGTACCATGTCGCCGGTACGGAAAAAGATATCATCAAGATTCCCGAGGGTGTTTCTTTCGAAGAGGCGTCCTGTCTCCTCTTGGCCCAGGTCGGATACAACGGGGCCTACAAGCCCGCCGTCGAAGCCGGGGCGGTCGCCGTCGTCATCGGCGACGGGTTAGTCGGGCAGTATGCCGCGCAGGTCCTCAAGCACAGAGGAGCACGGACTATCATCTCCGGTCTTTCCCCGGAACGCCTCGAGCTGGCGAAACGGTACAGCGCCGACGAAGTGTACGACAACCGGGGCTTCGACTTTGCCGAGTACGCGGGACGGGAATATCCCGGCGGTGTGGACATCGTCCTCGATACGGCGAGCACCATGATCACCGTTCGGGAGGGGGCGGGAATGCTCAAGCGTCACGGACAGCTGGTCTTGAACGGCTATTACCCTCCGGGGGACAGCTGCATCGACTGGCACTGGCTCCGCAGGAAGGAGCTTACCCTCTATTGCGCCGATTCGAGGAATGACGCTCGTCTGCAGGCCACGATGGAGCTTATGGAGCGGAAGGCCGTCCATGCGGGAGAACTGGTCACCCATGTCTATAGTCCGGAAAAAGCTCCCGAAGCGTACGGTATGCTCCTGGAAGACCGGCAGGATTTTTTAGGCATGCTCATCGAGTGGACGGAGGCAAAGATATGATTACCATCGACTTGACCGGAAAAACAGCCCTGGTTTTAGGCGGAAGCAGGGGGATAGGAGCGGGGATCACCGAGGTCCTCTGCGATGCCGGAGCGTATACCGTCTTTACCCATACCGGAAATCCGAAGAACCGGGAAAGGATCGAGGAACTGAAGCTAAGGATCACCGATAAAGGGGGTACGGTCCGGGACGCGGCGGTGGACGCCCTTTCGAGCACGGAGACCGACGCGTGCGTGCGGGACATCGTAAAAGAGAGGGGGCGCCTCGATATTCTCGTCTGCAACGTGGGAAAGAACCTCGCGAGGACCCCGGACAAGATATCCGACGCCGAGTGGAGGGAGTACCTGGACATCAATACGACTTCGGCTTTTTACGGAGTGCGTGCCGCCTTAGGCCCCATGGAGGAGAAGGGGTACGGTAAGATCATCCTCATCGGGTCCTCCGCCGTCTACGACGGGGGAGGGGGAGCCGTCGACTACGCCGCGGCGAAGGCCGCGATGACCGGCATGATGGCCTATCTGTGCCGGGCCTATCTGAAAAAGGGGATCCGCACGAACATCATCCATCCCTGCGTCATCGAGACCGATCTTCTGAAAGAGCGCTACGGTGATCCGGAGAAGCGGAAGCTCTTAGAGGACCAGATCCCGGTGGGCCGCCTCGGGAAACCGGAGGACATCGCGGGTCTTACCGCCTTCCTGGCCACCGAATGGGGCGATTACATCTGCGGCCAGGAGATCCTCGCCGACGGCGGCCGGACGCTGTTCAATAAGTAACTAATTTCCCACAGCGGCCGGGAAGTGCTTATCCCCGGACAGCCTTAAGCAGTTCCTTGGAATCGAGGGGAAGCTTCTTAGGCCGAAATCCCACGGCATTGTTCACGGCGCAGGTAATCGCCGGAGCGGTGGGGATGGAAGGCGCCTCGGCGAATCCCTTGAGCCCGAGGGGGCCGAGGGGATGGGGGACTTCGAGGAGCACCGTCTCGATATGCGGGGTCATATCCGCGGAGGGAAGCCCCACCTTGCCGAAGGTGTCGGTCAGATTGATTCCTTTCTCGACGACGAAGTTCTCGCTCAGGACGTAACCTAACCCCATCATAACGCCGCTGTGAATCTGTCCTTCCACGGCGCCGCGGTTTAAGATTTTTCCGAGATCATGGACCGCTATAACCGTGAGGACCCGCACCTCCCCGGTCGCCTCGTCCACCTCGATCACGGCGGCATGGGCGCCGTAGGTGTAACACCAGTGGGTCTGCCGGGAGGCGAAACCCTCTTTACCGAAATCGCTCGGTTCGTCCTCTTTGAGGGGCATGGACTTCGGTGCCGTGTACCGCTCCTCGAACCGGAGGGGAAACGAATCGTAGAGCTCTTCGAGGCGTACCGAATTCCCTGAATCGAGGTCCTTCAGCTCCGGACCATCGAAAACGATGTTCTTGTCCTCGGCGCCGAGCCGTTCGGCGGCCCTGGAGAATACTTCCCGCTTGAGACTTTCGGCGGCGAGGAGAATTGCATTCCCGGTGAGGAAGGTCTGCCTCGAGGCCGTCGTCGGTCCGGTAGGGGGCGTTTGCGATGTGTCCGGATAGACGATATCTATCGCGGAGGGATCGGTATGGAGAGCGTCGGCCGCGAATTTGATGAGCGCCGCCCGCGCTCCCTGGCCGTACTCGTGATGGGTGGCCTTGAGGACAATCGTGCCGTCTCCATCGAGCTCGAGAACGGCTCCCGCGCTCTCTTCGGCGCCGTGGCCGAACCCGATGTTCTTGACTCCGGCGGCAATACCTAAGCCGATCTTCTTTCCGGCAGCCGGGTTCGGCAGTTCGAGCCCGGCGAGGGCCCGCTTGAGCCCCTCCAGCGACGCCACGATTCCCGGATATCCCTCGGGAAGGAGGTGATCGGCGATAGTGACGTCCCCCGGGCGCAGGGCGTTCTTCAAACGGAGATCGATCGGATCCATTTCGAGGCGCCGAGCCAGCTCGTCCATGATATTTTCGATCGCGGCGGCGGCCTGAGGAGCGCCGAAGCCGCGCATGGCTCCGCTGGGTACGTTGTTGGTGTACCAGACCCTTCCCGTGATGTCCACGTTGGGTACCGCGTAGGGGCCGCAGGAAAAGACGACCGCGTTTTCGAGGACGTCGATGCTCAAGGAAGAATACGCGCCGCCGTCCATATCGATTTCCGCCCGTACCGCTTGAAGTTTCCCTTCGGAGTCCGCCCCCGCCTTGTACTTCAGCCGGGTCGGGTGGCGCTTTTGATGGGTCCTCAGGCTTTCCTCCCGGGTCAGGGTAATCCGGACCGGCCTCCCGGTCTTGAGGGCGCCTAATCCGAGGAATTGGAAGATCAGGATGTCCTCCTTGGCCCCGAAGGCTCCCCCCATGGGCATCTGGACGATTCTGACCTTCTCTTCCGGGAGGTCGAGAATTCGCGCGAGCTGGCTCCGGTCGTCGAAGACGCACTGGGTGCCCATTTTGACGGTTACCCCTCCGTCACCGTCGGAAAAACCGACGCCCGATTCCGGTTCGAGGAACCCCTGCTCGATACGCTGGGTCTCGAAGGTGTCTTCAACGATTACGGTGCATTTTTCGAAGGCCGCCTCGGGATCGCCCCGGCGGATAATCGCTTTATGGAATAGATTTCCCTTAGAGGCCGGTTCCTGGAGATGGACGAGGGGGGCCTCCGGCGCGGAGGCCTCGTCGATGGAAAAAACCCCGGGAAGGGGCTTATAATCGACAGATATCAAGTCCCGCGCTTCTACGGCGGCCTCTTCGGTTTCCGCGAAGACCACGGCAACGGGGTCGCCGATAAAACGGACCTTATCGTCGGCGAAGGCGGGGGTGTCCGGGACCATGAGCCCCGCCCGGTTGAGTCCCGGTACGTCGGCGGCGGTCAGGACCGAAACCACCCCGGGGGCCTTTTCCGCCCGGCTCGAGTCTATTCCAAGTATTTCCGCGTGGGGATGCCGGCTCCAGAGGACCTTTCCGATGAGCGCTCCGGGTACCGCGAGGTCGTCCGAGTAGGTGAGGCGGCCGGTTACCTGGAGGACCGAGTCCCGGGAAAGGCGGGGCTTATCCAGGGGGTCGTCTTCGACCGTTCGGGACATATCGGCATACTCCCACCCGCTCTGCATCCGTCGGGAGGCCGCGAGGAGTGCGTCGATTATCGTCACATACCCGGTGCACCGGCAGATGTTGTTTCCCCTTTTGAGGGCCTCGACGACGTCGTCCCGGGAGGGCGAGGGATTACGGTCGAGGAGGGCCTTCCCGGTCATGAGCATTCCCGGAGTGCAGAAGCCGCACTGGACCGCCCCGTGCTCTATAAAGGCGACCTGCAGGGGATGGAGCTTTCCCTCGGGAGCGAGTCCTTCGACAGTTTGGACCTCCGCATTCTCGAGAGCCCGGGAACCGATTTTAACCACGCAGGAGCGCACCGGCTTTCCGTCGATGAGGACTGTACATGCCCCGCAGTGGCCGGTGCCGCACCCGTTTTTGGTCCCTTTGAGCCCTAAGTGTTCCCTCAAAAATCGAAGAAGAGAAATTCCCTCCGGAGCTTCTTGTTTTACCGTTCGTCCGTTGACTCTCATATGAACGCGTATCGTATCGGCCATTGCGCCTCTCCTGCGGTCGTGTTCGGGGATACTACCAGGTATTCCGGGAAGGGGGCAAGCTGTTCATCGTGGCGCGAAGCATGAGACCATTGTCCCGTCGATGAATTGATACATAATTGAAACATAGACTATCACTCCGACTCCTGCTGCTGATCATACTGCCGGTCATCGTCTCTCTGATTTTGATGGGCGCTTCGCTGTTCGCCTCCCCCGCGGCAACGAGAGCGGCCTTGTCCGCTCCCGCGATTATTCTCCGTAGTCATCGGCTACCTCCATGAAGCGATGCGGTTTTTCATTCTCGTGTACAGGGTGTTCGGCCCTCTCAACTTGGTGTATAATATCTCTAAATGAGCAAAAAGGTCCTTGTCGTCGACGACGAGATGATCCTCAACATGACCTCAA
>CAZXMO010000017.1:33449-48527 GCA_964641125.1 uncultured Spirochaetales bacterium | reverse complement strand
AACCTTTCCCCGACTTTCCCGTATATAGTAGTAGAGTATGGCGGAAAAACGGCGGAAAACACAGTTCGAGCGGATCTGGGACAGGTACTATAGACCGCTGGTCGTCTTCTGCGGAAGCTTCAGCCTCCTCTTGGCGGGAGAGGCGGAGGATATGGCCCAGGAGGTGCTCGTCAAGGTGTACCGCAACCTCGGGAAGTACGATTCCGCCTACAGCATGCAAACCTGGATCTATAGAATCGCCCGGAACCACTGCATCGACACCGCCCGGAAGTACGTACACAACCGGCACGCCCCTCTCCCCCGCACCGTCGAGGCGAGGGAGCCGAACCCGGAGGAGGCCGCCGTGGAGGCCGAGGAGATAGATCTCGTGGAATCCTTTCTCGGCTCCTTAGAGAGGAACGACAGACAGATAGCGTTCCTGCGGTTCCACGAGAATTTCAAGTACCGGGAGATTTCCGGTGTACTGGACATGCCCGCGGGAACGGTCAAATACCGGGTCCACGAAATCAGGAAGGGACTGAAAGCCTTCCTCCAGGAGAGAGGATATGGAGATAGGATATGGAGATAGGATATGAAGAGAGAAGATCGACTGCTTAAAAATTACTTCGAGGAACGGATGCGGTCTGTTTCCCGGCGTACCCCGCCGAACGATGTAACCGCCCCCGAAAAGGCGGCGAAAGCAGGGGATACGGAACCGCGAGCCCGTATATTCGCGGCCTTAGCCTACGCCGCCATGCTCGCCGCGGCGGTGCTTCCCTTCTCCGAGGTCCTGCGGGACAATCCCCTGGCCCGGACGGTCACCGCCGTGTATCGAGAGTACGGAATGGAAACGAAGGCCGAGGAGGGAATCGAAAGATTCTTCCTGACCCTCAAGTCACGATTAGAAGAGGAGAAGAACTCATGAAGAAAGGATATTTTTTCTCGATCGTTATTTTTCTTGTATTGATTGCCGCCGCAGTCATCACCTCCGGAGGAAAGATGGGACACTTCCTGAATCTCCCATCCTTCCTGATGGTGACCCTGGTTACCCTCACCCTGCTCCGGGGGGGGTTCTCGTTCCGGGAGATGGGACGGGCCTTCAAGGCCGCCTTCGAAGTAACCGGGGACGGCTCCCCCCCCGTCCCGCGGGAGGAGATCTTAAACGGGATTCAATTCTTCCGGAGTATGCAGATCTATCTCATCGTGTCCGGTTTTATCGGCACCGTCATCGGCGCGATGTCCATGCTCGGCGCCTTAGAGATGTCCGTTCGGGTCGGGTTCGGCGCGTCCTTGGCCCTACTTACACTTTTGTACGGGATTATCTTTACACTGCTCATCCCCGTGCCCTTCCGGGCGGGCCTCGAGAAGCGGCTGAACAGATTAGAGGGGTAGACCGCTCTCCGTGAGCCTTAGGAACTCCCGTTCCAGGTTCGGGGTGAGCTTCCCGGTCCCGAGGGCCGCCTCGATATCGGAGGGAGGCCAGAAGCGGACCTCGTCGATCTCATCGGCGGCAAAAACGAAAGGTCCCTCCGAACGGAAGGCGTAGACCCGTGCGTTTTCCGACTCGATCTCGTTTCGGATACGTATGTCGAAGAGGTGCTCCAGGCCGGGTTCGGAGCCGCCCGGGCCGATATCGACCCCGAGCTCCTCGCGGAGCTCCCGCCGCGCGGCCCGGTCGTAGTCCTCTCCCGAGTCGAGGTGTCCGCCCACCGAGGTGTCCCACCTGCCGGGCTGAATGTCCTTACTCTTCGACCTGAGCTGCAGCAGGATTTCCCCGCGGCGGTTAAAAACGTAGATGTGCACCGACCGGTGTATGAGGGAGGGGTCTCCGTGGCAGACCGCGCGGGGCGCCCGCCCGACTACCCGTCCCGAGTCGTCTACAATGTCGAAGTATTCGGTTGTTTCCGCATCACTCATGTAGGGGGATTATAAGCCCGCCGGCGGGCTCCTTCAACCGTGCCGGGTTAATACCTGAATACCGCAGCGGCCTCCGCGCCGGGGACGGGCATCCTGTCCGACTCGAGGTGAAAGACCTTTTCACTCCCGTGCAGGAGAGTCTCCACGACGGCCGTGTTGAGGAGCTCCACGTCCCGGTCCTCCATATTCTCATGGATCTCCACCTTCTGGTTCTGAGGATCGACCTTGCCCCATACACGGCTGCCGTCTTTGACGAAAAGTGCTTCGGTCCGGCCGTTGCATGCCGCGGTCACTATCTCTTCGAGGTCGGCAGATACCTTTTCACTCCCGGTAAGGTCGCGAAAGGTATCGAGGGTCTCCGTTTCGATCCGCGTAAAGAGAGGCGAGACCTCGGGCCAGACGAGCTCGAGGAGTTTATTGTCGTCTATCTTCTCGAGGACCCGTTCCGGATTCACCGGGACCCGGACGATCTCCCTTCCTTTCTCCTCGGAAGCCTCTTCGTAAATAGGCAGGAGGTACTCCTGTCCGACCAGGACTAGGGGGACCGACTTGAGATTCAACAAGGGAAATACCCGGTCGGAAACGGCGTGCATGAACCGGGAGGCCTGTTCTTTCTTGTCGTTCATTCCGTCCGTTCCGCTCCCGTGGCCGTGGAAGAAAGCCCTCCGGCCTCCCTGCTGCTCGGGGCGTCGGGTGTGGCTGTGCTGCTGCTTCTCCTGAAGGTCGTATTTCAAGATGTTTTCCAGATTGAGCGGTTCGCCGGGAATATCGATCTCGGTTATAGTATGCCGGCTGCCCACATACAGAGCGACCTTGGACAGGTTGAGAATGAGGACGTAGTATCGGCCGTCTCCGTTGAAGTATCTCAAAAGCGGCTTGATATAGAAATGCTCGTCGGCAACGACCTCCTCATCGAAGGATACCGGGAGTCGGAAGAAATCACCCCTCGCTTCCCCTAAGAAGGCGGCCAGCCCCTCGTCCTGCTGCTGCCAATAAAAAGTATCGTCTATCCTATCGACCGCGGGGGCGACGATTTTGTCGATCGTCTTAGCATCGACACCCCGAGTTTCAAGGAGTTGTTTTGCTTCGGTTACAACATTCTTGAACCGGGTCGCATTCTGCCTGGTATCTGTCCCCGCTTTCACGGTGGGCAGAAACAGGGAAACATGAGGACCTGTATGCGTCTGCGCAAGTTGTTTGAGATCATCGAGTGTTACGGTTTCCATAGCTTTTCTAATCCTCCCGCATCAAAGGTACTGCTCCCCGGAGAACACGGACAATAGACCATTTGGATTATGGACGATCCGGAGCCGGAAAGGTAGAATAATGAGATGCCTGAACTCCCCGACGTAGAAGCACGCAAGCGGTATGTCGATTCGACCGCCCTCCACAAAAAGATCAGCGGTTTCGAGCTCAGCGCCCCCGAGCTGCTTACGGGGATAAGCCCTACCGACTTTTCGAGCTCCATCACGGACCGCACCCTCGAAGAAACCACTCGTCACGGCAAATACCTGTTCATCCGGCTCGATTCAGGCAAATACTTGATCCTCCACTTCGGGATGACCGGCGACTTGTCATACTACAAGGACGAGGAGGACACCCCCGAATACACCTGCCTCGAACTCGATTTCACTAACGGATATCACCTCGCCTACACCGCGCCGAGGAAGCTCGGCCGGCTCGGATTGACCAAGTCCCTCCAAGACTTCCTCGAGGCGAAATCCCTCGGACCGGACGCCCTGTCTATATCCCGGGATGAGTTCGAAAATCTTTTTACCAAGGGGAGCGGATCGGTCAAATCGGTCTTTATGAATCAAAAGAATATTGCCGGAGTGGGAAACATCTACACCGACGAGATCCTCTTTCAGGCAAAGATCCATCCGAAAACCGGCAAGAAAACCTTGAGCTCCGAGAAAATCGGCCTTCTCTACGACACCATGATCGACGTTCTTACCACCTCCGTCGAGAAGAACGCCGAGGTCCCCAGGCTGCCCGAGAACTACCTCATCCCCCACAGGGACGAAGAAGACTCTTGCCCCCGATGCGGAGGGCCGGTCGTACGGATCGTAGTAAGCGGCAGGGGCACCTATTTCTGTCCGAGGTGTCAGAAAGAAGAATAAAAACTCTCCCTCCCAGTCCCCACGATCGGGGGCACTCCATACATCATTGACAGCTGCATAGGCATTCTATAGGATGATTCCATGACTCGAATGAAAAAGATCTCCATTTTTACACTTATCGTAATTCTCAGTGCCTTCGGTGCGGGGGCACTGGGAGCGGAAGTGATAGACAACAGCCTCGGACGTGCCCTGACCGGCATCTTTCCGGAATTGCGGCAGGGGTACATCGACTTAAACCACAACGGCAGCCTCGACCGGCTCGACGACATGGACGAGCTGGTCCCCGATTCCCGGGTCAAGGACGGAATAATACAGGTCCAGGAGATTATGGATTTCATCTCCGAGAATTATCCCTTCTTCCTGATGGAGGAGCTCGAGGCGGTCCAAGGCGCCCTCGAGGATGCCGAAGGGACGATTCCCGAATTGATCGGCCTGAACTACCGGCGTACGATAGCCGAGTTGATCGAGAAAAAGGAAGAGCTCGGGATCGACGGGCTCTACCTTTCCCCCTCGGCCCGGCGCAAGGCGATGGCCGAGATGAACGCTCTCATCGGAACCATGGTCGGGGCCTATAAGAACGAAAGCAGCAGGGACGAGCGGACCTTCAACGAGGCGAGGGACAAGCTCTTTACCATGATCGAGCAGGGATATCCCATTCCTGACGACCTCGTCGAGGAAGACAAAAACATGCTGGTCTCCGCCCTCATCCAGACCGCCTTAAACGAGCGGGATGTCAACCAAGTGCGCACTAAGTACGCGATCAAGACCCTAGGAAAGCTCAAAGACCCCTTCGCCGTCGACTATATCCTCGAGCTCATGAATACCGAAGCCTACCGTGCCGAGTGCATCCGCGCCCTCGGGGAGATCGGCAACGACGAGGCAGAGAAGAAACTGATGGCCCTCCTGGAAACCGCCGGGGACGAGGAGGTCCGGATAGCCCTGTACCGGGCCTTGGGAAGGATCGGCGGTGAACGGAGCCGTGAAATACTGACCTCCCGGATCGAGGCTGTCGGGACCGAAGACGGCCCCTCCGAGGCTGAGACCTTCGCGATCCTGCAGGCGGTAAGCAAACTCGCCCAGGGCGGGAATACCGACCGTTCGATCAACACCATCCTTACCTCTTACCTTTCCTCCGCCGACGGAGAGATGCGGATTTTAGCGGCCAAGGGTCTCGCCGCCTATCCCAGTCAGGCGAATCTCAATCTCCTGATCAATGCTCTTCGGAACGAGAAGGAGGAGGAGGTCAAGATCGAGCTCGTCAAAGCGGTGAATATCGCCGGAAACGCCCAGATAATCACCCTGTACACCTCGATGCTCCGGGACGAGAACATCTCCGAGCCCCTCGAAAGAACCCTCCTCGAGGAGATCGGAAAGAACCCCGAGGGGGCGAGGGCGGTGACGGTGATCCAGTCGAGTCTCGCGAGCAGATCGGACGAGATCCGGAAGGCCGCGGGAGACGCCTTCGAACGCCTCTACGAGTATAATCCCAAGGCGGTTTCCGGGACCTTGTCCCGGGCGGTTATGACATCGGACGACGAGTATCTCTTAGCGGAGTCATCGGCGGTCCTCGCCGAGCTCGCCGACCCGACGACGGCGGCGGCCCTCGCGGGGCTCCTGAAGAGCCCCTACCCCGAGGTCAAACAGAACGCCACCTGGGCGCTGTACAAGATGGGGAACACCGGTAATACCCGGATGATCGAAGACTTGAGGCGGCTTATCACATCCGAGACCGAGCCGATGGGGGTTCGGATCAACTCGGTGAGGACCCTAGGCCGTCTCGGGACGGTGAACGAGGATATCGTCCAGACCCTGACTACCGTGGTCAAGATGCGGGGCGGGAAATACTCTATGCTCCGGTATTTCGCTATTGAGGCCCTCGGCGATCTGGGAAGCGCAAGCCTAGGCGATTCCGAAGAGGATACCGCGGAGCTCCTGGCGCGCATAGCCTTAGGGGAGAAAGACACCCTGATCAAGGCGGCCGCCCTCGACGCGGTACGGGAGATCGGGCGCTCCACCGAAGGGGTGGTTTCTTCCCTGGAGGGTCTCTTCAAGCGGAGCGATGACAAAGAGACGCGGACCCTGGTCCTCGAGACCTTGGGCGATTTAGGTTCCTCCGCCGCCGGTGAGCTCGCGGAAACCCTCGGCTTCCCCGATCTCGCACCGGGGCAGAAGCAGCGGATCATCTACGCCCTCGCGCAGAGCGGAAGCGAGAAGGGGTATATGAGAATCATCGAGTACAGTCTCGACGGGGATGTCTCCGAGCTCGCTACGGCGATCCTCAGGGACACCCCGAAACGGATCCTGCAACCGGTGGTGGAAAAACGGATACGGACCGAAACCGACGACGAGATAGTTGCCCTCCTCGAAGACCTCCAAGCGGGTTTCGAGACTGCGTTCTAATCGGGCGGCACCCGCCGGCTTGCCTCGAAGCGTAAAAAGCGCGATATATAGAGTATGAAGTACAGACAACTCGGAAAATCGGACCTAAAAGTGTCCATTGTAGGAATCGGCACCTGGGCCATGGGAGACGACTATTGGGGTCCCGTGGATGATGCCGAATCGATCAGCGCTATCAGAGAGGCCGTCGATAACGGGATCAATCTCATCGATACAGCTCCCGCCTACGGCGGAGGCCACTCCGAAGATGTGGTGGGCCGGGCGGTCGAAGGCAGACGAAGCGAGGTGATTCTCGCGACCAAGGTGGGGACACTGAAAACGCCCGACGGATACAGAAAGGACCTGAGCCCCGCTGTCATTGTCAAACAGCTCGAAGATTCGCTGCGCTATCTGAAGACCGACGTCATCGATCTCTATCAGATCCACTGGCCCGACCCCGACACCCCCTTAGAGGAGAGCCTCGAGGCCTTGGACAAGCTCAAGAGTCAGGGAAAGTTCCGCTATCTCGGGGTGTCCAACTTCGATATTCCCCTTCTCGAAGAGGCCGTGGAGCTGACTGAGATCGTGAGCCTCCAGCCCCAGTATTCCCTCCTCAAGCGGGAGATAGAGGCGGACCTCCTTCCCTTCTGCAAGGAGAACAATATCGGGACCCTCGGATACGGCTCCCTGGCGGGGGGAATACTCACCGGGAAATTCGACGAGATTCCCGAGCTCCCCGAGGGGGACAACAGGAAAAACTTCTACCCCTTCTTCCAGGAACCCGAGTGGTCCCGGGTACAAAAGGTGGTGGATGTGCTCAAGAGTATAGGGCGGGAACGGAGCGTCCCGACCCCTCAGGTAGCTATCAACTGGGCGAACCGTGATGCCGGAGTAACCTGCTCGCTGGTGGGGGCCAAACGGCCTGATCAGGCGAAGACCAATGCCGAATCCGCTGACTGGGAGCTCTCAGCCGAAGAGATAGACCGCATCGAAGCGGCATACCTAAAGTTCATGCCTGCCTAGGGGCAGGCCGGATCAGCTGTCGGCGATACACGCACCGATTTCTCCCCCCAAAAAAATCATTTTCATTTCCGGAAAAAAATGATTATCATACGGACTATGAGAAGCAGGATTTCGTACCACATTATCGTAACGGTATCGGCCTTAGCGGCCGCCGCCGCCGTTTTCATCTTCACTTTTATCTTCGCGGGGGCCCATTTTTCTCCGCCCCTCCTCCGGGCAACCCTCTTTTGGATTGCCATTGCCCTGCCGATAACGGCGGCGCTCAACATCGTCCTCAGTCCCCGGGGCAAGCTCTTCGACCGGACCGACTATGAATCGAAAATCTTCCTGACCGAGCTCGGAGAAGCTCCCTTGAAGAGCCTTGAGATCTTCTTGGGGATCTATACCGCCGGGATTATAGGCTACTTCTTCGTCCTGAAAAACATTCTGGACCTGTCCGCTGTGGAAACTCTCTTCTTCGAGCTTCCCTCATTCGCTATGGTCCTGATGGGCGGCGCCTTTCTCTACGTTATATCGGACCGGCTGATCCTTCGGTTTCTCCTGAAGAGACAGCTGACATCGTTCCCCTTGGATCTCAAAGAGGAACGACAGAAGAAGAAGAATATTATAATACCCCTTTTCATGATGGTCATGACCTTCATCCTGGTATTCAGTTATCCTACCCTTCTCAGCCTCCAAGCCTTTGCCGGCGGAAGCGTCAGCGGCGCCCGGTTCCTGAGCTATCTGTCGGTGCGATTCTTCCCCGTCTTTGCGTTCTATCTTATCGTGGTTATCGTCCTGATGATGATTTGGTCGAAGAGCACCTCCATCCTCTACAGCTCAATTATAAACCGGCTCGAAGAGATCAACTCCGGTAAAAAAGATCTGACAGGAAGGGTGTACCTGGGGAGCATCGACGAAATCGCCTTCATCTCAGGGAGCGTCAACTACTTTACCGACACAATTTCCAAGAGTCTCGGTCAAGTCAAATCCCTCTATGCCGAATTATACGGGATGCAGGAAACCCTCTTCGAGCGGATCGGCAAATCCGCCGACAGCGTTCGGGAGATCGCCGAGAACGTCCGTACGACGATCCGGACTATCGAGCAGGAAGACGCCACCGTCGGAGGATCTAAAATTTCCGCGGACTCCCTTCTCGCCAATATTAATTCGATTATCGATAAAACTACACAACAGAACGAGAATATCAGAGAGTCCTCTCAGCTGGTCCGGGAAATGATCGAATCCCTCAAATACACCGCCGAATCGACTCAAACGGTAGAGGCGAAGACAAACTCCCTCATGGCAACCTTCCGGACGGGGGAACAAAACGTCCGGGCAACCATCGAGTCGGTCAAAAAGGTGGTAGAGCTCTCCAAGGGACTCTCGGACGTCAATACCATCGTCAGCTCCATCGCGTCTCAGACAAACCTCCTCGCCATGAACGCCTCCATCGAGGCCGCCCACGCCGGGGTTCACGGACAAGGGTTCAGCGTCGTCGCCGAAGAAATTCGCAACCTCGCCGAGAACACCGCAGCCAACATGCAGCGTGCCAAGGAAAACCTGAAGAATATCATGGAGGAGATAAACAACACCCTATCGAACTCTCAATCCACCGACCGGAGCTTTACCGAAATGAAGGAGTCACTCCAAGACATCTCCCGGGCCATCCAGGAGATTACCGCCACGATGAACGAGCACAACGAAAAGAATACTACCGTTCTAAACGCCCTCAACGAATCAGTGGAGTTTACCGATCAGCTCCAGACTATTACGGAGAGCCTCAACAGCCAGAGCGATCAGCTCATGAGCTCTTTCGAAGAGCTCGAGAGAGATTCGAAGATTTCACTGGACAACGCCCGCCTCATGGAAGAGAAGAACCACCAGGTCCAGGAGGTCTTTACCCTGGTAACCGAGATAAGCGGCGAGACCTCGCGGCTCAACAAGGATTTAAACCGGATCTTAGACGAATTCAAGACCGAATGAAGACGAATATATTGACAAAGAACAAATCTCGGAAGTATCTTACCTACAATCACATACAAGGGATCAACTCATACAGGTATAGGAGGACGATATGAAGATCAAACCGATCGGAGACAGGGTTCTGCTGAAGAGACTCAAAAGCGAGGCAAAGTCAAAGGGAGGAATTTTTATCCCTGAAACCGCCCAGGAAAAGACCTTCGAGGGCGAGGTCGTTGCCGTCGGAGACGATAAGGACGTGATCAAGGTCGCCGTCAAGGACAAGGTGCTCTTCGATAAATTCGCTGGGACCGAGATAAAGGACCAGGGAGAGGATTTTCTCCTCGTCAAGATGGACGACATTATCGCCAAGATCAGCTGAGAAACCGTCAGATTCAAAAGCAGTGCCGCCCGGGACAGTTTCAGGCGGCCATTTTTTTCAACTCCGCGATCGGAGAGCGTCCCATCAGACCCGCATCACCGAGTACTTCAGATACCGCGTGAAAGCCTCTTCCATGGCGTCTGCGGACCTGCCGAAACCACAGGCTACGTGGTGCCGGTGCCCCGCACGTCCGATATTCAGGAGACTCTCCTGCAGGTCCGGGAACTCCGCCACCCCGGCGCAGCCGAAAAAATCCTCCGGCACCGGGTCTTCGGTAAACCGGGCCTCCCCTAAGTAGAAGTGGATGTCCCCGTCCCGGGTCAGGAGATTTCCGTAGGTAAAATCCCCCGGTGCGATCCTGCCCACATTGGGCCCGTAGGAACATCCGGGGCCGAGGCTGGTCTTTAAAATTTCGTGATCGATGACCTTCCCCTTACCGGTCATCATCGACGCGGGTACGGGACCGCAGTGGAAGAGGATACACTTGTTCGGGTCGTCGGCGTAGTTATTGTTCCAGTCCAGGCAGGTCGGCGCG
This sequence comes from uncultured Spirochaetales bacterium, assembly GCA_964641125.1. GTDB lineage: Bacteria > Spirochaetota > Spirochaetia > SPDA01 > CAZSGZ01 > JBKHAJ01. Next base: position 38,254 of record CAZXMO010000017.1, on the reverse strand, counting down.
TCCCCGGTGGCCATCTTCAAGGCGTACATGGTAATGGCGCTTCCCACGTCCACCTCGCATGCCCCGATTAGGCCCCGGTTGTTCATCTCGCTCAAGAGGACGCAGGGGGATATACCGAACTCCTCCTGGATCTCGAGCCAGCAGCGGACCGCTATTGCGTCGAGGCCGTTCTCCTCGATGAGCCTGTCGAAGACCACCGAAAACTTGGCAAGATTTTCGATACTGCCCTCGGGCACGCCGCTGAAATCGGAGTAATCTTTAAGCTTTTCGAGGCGGTTTTTGACATCGGAGTCCGAACTCTCGAGCTTCCGCACCGAGGCGAAGACCGAGGACATGTCGTAGGTCTCCATGGTGATGCCGTGCTTCTGCAGGGCGAGCTCGTCGATCCTCACTGTCTTGAAGGCGGTGGTCCGCGCCCCCACCGAGCCCACGGTCATGTCCTTTAAGCCTCCGGCGACCTTACACACCGCGGCGAACCTCTCGATATTCCGTTCGAACGCCTTATCCTTCGGATGCACCGTATGGGGTTTGTATACCGAAAATTCGACGCCGTACTGCACGAACACGTCCATGACCGAAAACTTTCCGCAGAAGGCGTCCCTCCGCTTGTCCGGGGCCATCTTGTCGAGCTCGTCGGGATAGGCCTGGATGTAGATGGGGACCCCTGCATCCTTCAAGGCGGCCACCGCTCCGGTCTCGTCGCCGAAATTGGGAAGGCTCAAGATTATCCCGTCGAACTTACCCCGGTTCGCTTCGAGGAAGTTCCGGTATATCCGCCCTTCCTCCGGAGTCTCCACCGCACCGAACCGGGTGGCCTCCGCGTCGAGCATAAGGGTCCCGTATCCCAGCAACTCGAGCTTCTTTTTGATCTCCTCCCGGGCGCTCGCCATGAGCGAAGCGGGAAAGAATCCTCTGTTCCCGAAGAACAGGGCGAAGGTCGGTTTATCGGTGTTCATATTACGTCTCCTCGGATAAAAATTAACCGCTCGAATACCCGTTTACCGTTTCGAACATTGTCCGTACGTTTTCCGGCGGTGTCTTACCGAGTATATTATGGATCGTATTGAACACGAAACCCCCGTTCCTAAAAAAGGTTTTAAGCTTGTCCTCGGTCACGGAGCGCACCTCGTCGGGAGTTCCGAAGGGAAGGGTCTTCTGGGTATCGATCCCTCCCCCCCAGAAAGTCAAGGAATCACCGTAGGAGTTTTTGAGCATCCGGGCATCCATTCCGGCGGCGGTCCACTGAACCGGGTTCAAGACATCCACCCCGCATTCGACGAAGCGGTCTAAGAGGTTAACGATGGAGCCGCAGCAGTGGAAGTGGGTCTTCCACCGGGTATTCTCGTGGACCCAGCCGTTTAGGCGTTCATACCTGGGTTTGTAGAACTCATCGAACTGTTCAGGGGAGATGAGCTCGCCGTGCTGGCTCCCGAAATCGGAGCAGCTGATGTTGATGACGTCGAGCCTGTCCCCCGCCGCCTGCTGTATGATCTCTAAATTCTTCAGTGCCGCCTCGGTCTGAAACTCGAAGAGCTCGTGGAGATAGTCGGGGTACAGGTAGTGGGCCATGTACCAGTCTTCCAGTTTACGGATGCCCCGGGGGCGCTTCTCGTAGGGTCCCGGGACGATCGCCGCATCGCCGAAACCGCCGCCGTTGAAGTTGTAGATTATCGCCCTGTCGGTGTCCTCGAAGAGGCGCTTCGATTCCCGCTCTAAGTGCAGGGCGTCCTCGTCGGAAAAAACGGTGTAGAGATCGGCAAAGTCCCGCCGGGCGTCTAAGTCCTTTTCATCATACTCCGGGGCCCGGTGGATATTGTCAAAGAAGTATCCGTCCTTAGGAAGGCGCAGGCTCGGGGGGACCGACCGGTCCCCCTGGGGATAGACGTAAGTGTCCCCCTTCCCGTCCACGTCGTACTCGAATCCCCCGGGCATGAGTACCGGTGTGCCGTCGGGCATCTCCCATTCGACCCAGTTATCGTTGGTCAAACCGAACAAATTCCCCCGGTTCCACAGCCCCACCACGTCGACGTCGAAACGGTCGAGAAGGTCCTCTTCCACCTCTCCTAGGAGCTGAAAGGGTTCGATGATCTTGATCGGTCTCTCCTCGAGGCCTAAGTTCCGTCTCAGCCGGTACAGGGTGCTGGCACTTATCCCCGTCTGCCCGGTCGCCCCGAAGTCGACCGGGACCTTGTCCGTCGCCTCGTGGTTCAAGGCCTTTCTCACGCGTTCTCTATGGGTCATTGATGTAGTCCTTACGTATTACTTGTCGATTATGGTTCCCGCGTTATCTCTTCCGCCGCTGATCCAAGTAAACCGCGAGGATAAGCACGATTCCGTTGGCCACCCACTGATAGTACGACGGCATGTTGATCATGATCAGTCCCGATTTGAGGACCCCGATAATGGCAACACCGATGAGGGCTCCGAAGATGTTTCCCTCCCCTCCGGCAATGGCAATGCCTCCCAGGACACACGCTGCTATCGAGTTCAGGGGGTATTCGCTTCCCGCGGTTGTCTGGGCGCTCCCCAGCCGGGAGGCCAGCATAGCGCCTCCGAAGGCGCTCAGGGTCCCGGTCAAGGTAAAAACGAAAATCTTGATCCGATCGACGTTGATCCCCGAGAGCCGCGCCGCCTCGGAGTTGCCGCCTATGCTGTAGATATATCTGCCGAAAACGGTGTATTTGAGGATAATGTAGAAAATCCCGTACAATACGACCAGTATGATGATAGGCAGGGGCAGTCCCGCGATCCTGGTGGTCCCGAGGAACCTGAAATCGGGCTGATTGACCCCTATGGCGAAACCGTTACTGACAAGGAAAGTAGCCCCCTGGAAGATAGTCATCATTCCTAAGGTCGTAATCAACGCGTTGACCCGGGCCTTGGTGACCAAGAGCCCGTTGATAAGACCGATGGCGGAACCCGCGAGGAGCCCCACGATGAGCATCGGCACATAAAAGCCGATATTCTTGGTAAGAAACGCGACGAGCATACCGCAGAATCCGGCGATAGACCCGACGCTCAAGTCGAAGTTCCCCGTCATGAGTACCATGGATTGGCCGATACACACGATTCCGATGACCGAGATAGTAAGCCCGATGGCGTATATATTTCGTACGGTCAGGAAATACGGAGAGAGGACCGCAAACAATACGATCAATCCAATAAGCACGAACAGCATGCGCAGGTTGTTTATCACCTGCCGGTAGTTCAGTTTTCGGCTGGCAGTTTTTTCCATCTTCTCTTTCCTCGATATTGGTGATTATGGGGTTGCTTACCCCAAAGCATACGTGACTACGTCCTGCTCGCTCAAACCCTCGACCTCGGTAAACTCATGGACCACTTCTCCATCCCGGAAGATCAGGATTCGGTCGCACACGTTGAGGACCTCGGGAAGCTCGCTGGAGATCATCACCACCGCCTTCCCCTCCTCGGAGAGCTCGCGGAGAAGCTGATAGATATCGGCCTTCGCTCCCACGTCGATGCCGTGGGTCGGCTCGTCGAAGATGATCACGTCGCTCCGGGTGGCGAGCCACTTGGCGATAGACACCTTCTGCTGGTTTCCGCCGCTCAAGGTATGGACGTTTACCGTTTCGTCCGGGGCCTTGACCCGGAGGGCCCGCATATGTTTTCCGACAATTTCCCTTTCACGCTTCCCGTCGATGAATCCTCCCCGTTGTTCGGCAAGCTTGTTCACGAAGGGAAGGGTAATGTTGTTCTTGATCGACGCTTTCAGTATTACGCCCTGGGTAATCCGGTTTTCAGGAACCAGGCCGATCCCCATCTTGACCGCCTGCTCCGGGGTCTTTATGTCGACCTTTTTCCCCCTGAAATAGACCTCTCCCGCCTCGAGCTTGTCCGCACCGAAGGCGGCCATGACCGACTCGGTCCGGCCGGAGCCGACCATGCCGAAGCACCCCAAGATCTCCCCCGCCTTCACTTGAAAGCTCACATCATGGACCAGGCTTCCGCTCCGGAGGTTCTTGACCTCGAAGAGGACCTCGTCCCGTGCTTTTACCTTACGGGTGTCTTCCCCGAAGAGGTCGAGCTCTCTTCCAACCATCATGGAGACGATCTCGTCCTTGGTAACTTCGGCGACGTTTCTTGTTCCGATATATTTGCCGTCCTTGAGGACCGACACCCTGTCCGCGATCTGAAACAGCTCGTCTAAGCGGTGACTCACGTAGATGATGGCGATCCCCTTATCCTTCAGCTGCTTGATGAGCTTGAAGAGGCTCTTCGTCTCGTCGTCCGACAACGCCGCGGTGGGCTCGTCGAAGGCGATGATCTTAGTGTCGAATATAAGGGCCTTCAGGATCTCGATAAGCTGCCGATGTCCGGTCCCGAGGGTTTCCACCAAATCTCCGATAAGGTGCTCCATACCGAAGGTCTTAGCGGTCTTCCCCGCATCGGAATATAGTTTTTTCCAGTCCACGAAGCCGAAGCGGGTGCGGGGATACATCCCCATGTAGATATTCTCCGCGACGGTCAATTTAGGGGCCAAGTCGATGAGCTGCGGTACCATGCCGATGCCGTGCCGCCGGGCGTCGAGGTTGCTCGAAGTATCGTAAATCTCACCGTTGTAGAGGGTCTCTCCCTCGTCCTTCGCGTAGACTCCGGCCAGGATTTTGATGTAGGTGCTCTTTCCCGCACCGTTCTCGCCGACTAACGCGTGGACCTCGCCCTTATGAAGGTCAAACTGTATCTTATCCAGCGCCTGAACACCTCCGAAGCGTTTGCTGATTCCCGTGGATTTGATCAGTGGTTCGTTCATTTCGATTTCCTTACGCTCTAGTATACTACATAAA
>CAZXMO010000017.1:22584-33349 GCA_964641125.1 uncultured Spirochaetales bacterium | reverse complement strand
GGCGGGGCCTGCCCGGCCCCGCCCTAGAAAAAGTACGAGTTTAGTCCCAGGTGTATTCTTCGTAGGTATCGATTCCGACGACCACACCGGAGGTGGTGGTAAACCGCTCGATCTCCTTGCCTTCCGCGAGTTTCTCGTAGAGGACCCGAACGCCTTCAGAGCCGTGAGTTTCCGGCTGCAGCTTGATGGCCAGATAATTTTCGTTCCCCTTGATGAACTCCTCGTAGGAGAGGCTGTAGCCGCCCATTCCGCAGGCGATGACGTTGTCCATGTTGAAGCCCGATTCCTCGAGGGCACGCAGAGGGGCAACCGCGCTGTCGTCGTTGAGCCCGGTAACCAGCCAGTGGGTCACGTCGGGATTGGCGTTGATAATCGACTGCGCCACCGGAAGGACCTGCTCGAACATACCGGTCTCATTGTCTTCGGTAATCATGTCCGCCTCGGTAAGAGGGGAGTTGTCCATGATCCCGTCCTGAAAGCCTAGGGTCCTTTCGTGGAGAAAAGTCTTAAAGCTCACGTTGACGCTCATCACCTTGACATTGTTTCCCGGTTCGAAGAACCCGTTGGTCTCGGCCAGGGCCGCCATGGCCTCGCCGCCCATGTAGCAGGTGCCGTAGGTGTCGACTCCGACGTGGGGTATGGGATTACCGTTGTGGTCCTCGAAGGGGTCGTTGATGGCGACCACGGGAACTCCTGCGTCGGCGGCCATCTGGCTCACGGTGGGTCCCATTTCGGCATCGGTGATGCAGACCATCAGTCCGTCCACGCCCCGGGCGAGGGCGTTCTCCACACCCTGCATAAAAGCTTCGTCGTCGAGGTTGGCGTCGATGCTGAAGTATTCCACTCCGAGCTCTTCAGCCATTTCGACCGCTCCCTTTTCCTCGGCCTGGAACCACGGATGGGTGAGCATCTTACAGACGTAAGCGATCTTGATCTGATCTTCTTTTTCCGCGCCGCCCGCGGCTTCTTTCTGGCCGCCGGCGAACACCGGAGCCGCGAGAGCTACCGCAAGGACGATACCCAGCAGTACAATGGTTAATCTCTTCATATACTTCTCCTTTTGTGAGATGAGATTTGTAGAGCGCCTCAAGGCGCCAATTTCCTGATATACTTATCAGTCATTCGCATGACTGCTATTTTAGGCGCAAACACCTGAGTTGTCAAATAAAATTTGTATTTTTTTGCCATTTGTTCATACATTGATCCGGCCCCTACCCGTAATAGAGCATCTTGAGATAGTACTGCTTTTCATCCAGCTCATTTTTCACATCGACCCCGTCGAAAAATATCTTCTGTACCGCATCCATGCACAGCACCATCGCCTTCTCGAACATGGGGTTCTGCGCGTTGATGCAGGAGCTGTACTCCAGCTGTCTCCTGAAGGCACTGAAGTAGGGGTCCTGGAATTCCCTCCGCTCGAAGAGGTTCTCGTCCACCGGAAGCTGACCGGTGCTGGTGTAGTAGAGAACGCTCAGGTCCGGGTCCACGGTAACCGCGTCGATAAACTTGGCGGCGTAGAGCTTGTTCCGGCTCTGCGCGCAGACGGCCAAAGCGTGGTTGTAATTCCAGGAGAGAGATACCTTCGTCGTGAAGGTGGGATTGAGGATTACCATGAAATTCGTGTCGAAGGGCTCGCCGGTAAGCTCCTCGAGCATATACCGGATCCACGGTCCGTCGGTTATGAAGACAACCTCGTTTTGGGCAAATCTCTTTCGAATCGAATAGATATCGGTCTTCAGGAGCTTCGTGGTATTCGCGAAATCTTTAAGCCAGTTGAAGCCCGCCGCGTTCTCGGGGGAGTTGAAGATCACCTCGCCCCGGTCGCTCACGAACCCCCCGCCGAAGGCCTGCAGGAAAGTGTAGATGCGGAAGAAATCGGTCTCGTCGTGGAGAACGTTCAGCCCGTAGACGTACTTATCGGTCCCCTCGTACTCCCTGCTTATTCTTCCGCAGAGCTCACCGAACCTCTCGAGCCCCATGGGAGATTCGAGATTTTCGATACCCAGCTCACGGAGACAGTTCTTGTTGACGATCAAGGAGAGGGGGCACAGCCCCCAGGCCACCGAATACTGGGAGTTCATATACCTTCCGCCGACCAAGTCCTTGTCCACGCACCGGCTTCCCAAGTTTTTCTCGTCGAGCAGTCCGTCCAGGGGAGCGAAGGCGCCCATGGAAGCGAAATAGGTTGTCCAGGGGGTAACGATCTGGGCGACGTCGGGGGCGGTCCCGTTGGTGATGAGCTGGACGAGCTCGTTCCGGGCGTGGGGATAATAGGAATGGATGCAGCTGACCTGAATCGTGGGGTTTCGCGCCTCGAACTCGTCGATGACCCGTTCGAGTATGGCCTTTCCCGCCGGGGTCTCACCGACCCAGGTAAAGAACTTGATCTCCACCTTCTGTTCCGAGACGAAGGTCCCGCTCCCCTGTTTCTTGACGAGCTTTCCCTCGGACACCAGGATGGACAGGGCCTGCCGGATGGTGGAAACGCTGGTTCCGAAGTCCTTCGCGAGGCGCGCTTCACTGGGAATCGACTCGCCCGGTCCGTAATCACCTTCGAGGATTCTCTTTTGGATGATGTCCTTGACTTGGAGATACAGAGGATTGTAGCTCAGCTGCTCCGTGCTCATCAGTACCCGCCGTATTCCCGGGCGGTCCGTACGTACGCCTCGATATTCTCTTCCGGAGTGCCGTATTCGAGAAAGTCCACCGGCTGCATGATGAACCCGCCGCCGGGCTTCCCCGCCTTCATGGCGGCCTCGGTAGCCCGCTTGACGTCGTCCACGGTTCCCTTCTGCAGCACGTTGACCTGGTCGATGCCCGAGAGCATTACGTAAGCCCCGTCCACCCGCCGCTTGGCCGCGGCGAGATCGGCGCAGTCCCCGAGGGGAGGCGGCGAAAAGGGCTCCACCACCCTGACTCCTAAGTCCTTATAGGAATCGACGAGGTTCATGATCTCCCCGCAGTTGTGATACATGGCGGGGGTCCCGTTCTTCTGGACGAAGTCGATGTACTTCTTTTCGTAGGGGAGGATGTGGGTGTCATAGGCCGATTTACCGAGAAACCCGCCGGGGACATTGCCGCCCACGCTGTGAACGTCCACCCCCGCAGCGTCTATCGCCGCCGTGTAGTCGAGAATGCGGTCCATAGCGTAGGTCATCAGCCGATCATAGAACTCCGGCTCGGTGAGGAAAAGCATGTAGAGCTCGTCATGACTGAACAGGAGCGACGAATTGTTGAACGGTCCGTGAGGGGTCCAGGAGCTGACGATACCGTCCTCTCCGACGGCTTGCTTGATGGTTTCGATCCGCTTTTTTACCTGCTCCGGCCATCCGGCGGGCATCTTCGGCTCGTACTTGATAAGGATATCCAAATCTTCCGGCTTCTTGACCGGCTTATCGGTACAGGCGTACAGAAAAGTCCCGGGGCGCACCTCGTTCTTGGAGAAGTCCTGGGTGATGGTCCCGTCGGGTGTCCGGATCGTGGAACGGTAGATGGTAACATTATCTTTACGGATAATCTCGGTGTCGACCTCCCAGGTATCGGTCTGTACCGAGGTATTGACGCCGCCCATGTGGATGAAGAGGGGATCGTTCACGCCGTACAGGAGCCTCACGCACACATCCATTCCGAACTGCTTCTGCACTTCCGCAATCTTCAGCTGAATTGTCTCGAAGTCCTCCGGATCGACATCCGGGTACAGCTGGGTAATAAAGTGTCCCTGATCGGCGATAAACACGGTAACCGGGACCTGGTCCGGTTTTACCTGATTGAGGACTTTCAAAAAACGCTCTCGGGATGTCATAAAACTAACCTCTCAGTCATTCGAATGACTCATTTTACGATGACTTTGCCCCCCTGTCAAATTTTTTGTGGAATTTTATGATCGATAGGAAAAATGAATACGAGAGCCGACTCTACGGATTAATTGGATCTCCGTTGTAAAAAGCCACCTCAGGCGCTCCGCCCAGGAAACGTTCGACCCCCTGCTGAAACTTCAGGAAGTGTTCGGTCCCGTTGTGATAGGTTATGGCCGCCTTGTCCTTCCAGAACTCGAGAAAGACGACAAGGTTTTTTCCCTCCCCGGAGACGAAGTATTCGTAGGACGAGCACCCCTCTTCCTTCCGGGACGGCTCCGCGACCCGCGCGGCTTCCTTCAAGAAATCGTCCATGCGCCCCTCTTTAACGGGGACACGAGCAATCAATAGTATCATTGAAATCCTCCTTGTAATCAGATAATCGGCAGTCTTCCCCCCGCCTCGAGGAGGGTGGTAAAATACTCGGCCGTCACCGGATGGGAAAAGTAATACCCCTGCATACGGTCACAGCCTATCCGCCGAAGCAGATGATATTGTCCTTCGGTAGCGACCCCCTCCACGACGACCCTCTTCCCCCGGGCCTTTACCAGGGCGATGATCCGCTGCAGGAACTCCAGCTCAGCGGGATTCTCTTCGATGGCGTCGACGAAGGCCTTATCGATCTTGAGGGCCTGGGTCGGCAGGATCTTCAGATACTGCAGCGAGGAGAGCCCCGTCCCGAAATCGTCGATATAGATCTGAACACCTAAGTTGATAATCTCGTTCATGCGGGTCAAAGTCCGCTCGGGGGAGAGTATACCTTCGGATTCGGTGAGCTCTAAGACGAGCTTCGACGGATCGAGGTCCCCGGCCTGCCTCAAGGCCGCGGAGATAACCTCTCTCAAGATGCCGTTTTCGAACTCCGGAGCCGAGATGTTTATCGAGACGTAGAGATCATAACCTTTAAGCCACTTCTTCACCTGCTTTGTCGCGGTAAATATAGCCCACTTCCCGATCTCCGAAACGACCCCGGTCTCTTCGGCTAAGGGGATAAATCCCGCGGGAGCGATGAGGCCGAGCCGCGGATGGTGCCATCGGATCAGCGCCTCCGCGCCGCGGATAGTCCGATTCTCGTCGACTATAGGCTGGTAGTAGAGTTCGAATTGTCCGGTATTGAAGGCCCGGTAGAGATCCCTCTCCAATGAAAGCTTTTCCACCGCCAGCTTATGGAGATCGGCATCGAAGAGAAGGTATCCCTTATCCTCCCTCTTGGCTTCTTCCAGAGCGTGAATCGCGTTCTCGAGCAGCACATCCCGTTCTTTCCCATCCCTTGGGAAGAGAGCGATGCCGACGTAGGTTTCGAGGCTTATGGTAAAGTCCATATAATTGTAGGGCGCGGACAGGGCGTCCAGGATCTTCTCGGCAACCTTTGCCGAATCGGTATCTTTAGCGAGCCTGGAGAGGATAACTACGAACTCGTTCCCTTCGAACCGAAAGACGTAGTCGCTGCGGCGGACCATCTCCTTTACCTTGAGGCCCGCGTTCTCTAAAAGGATGTTTCCTATGTTATGGCCGTGAGTCCGGCTTATATCGGTCAGGTTCTCGATCCCGATATATAGGATACCCCGAAGCCGCTCTTTTTCGGAGCGCCGGGCCTTTTCGAGCTCCATATCGAGGATTATCTCTAGGGACTTTCGGTTGAAAAGTCCGGTCACCGGGTCACGGTACTCGTAATTGATCAGCTTAGACTCGATTTCCCCGAGCTTGGTAATGTCATGGGAAAATACGCAGACGTTGGAAACGGTCTCCCCGTCGCCGTCGAAGTAGGGATAATAGGAAACATGCATGTACCGTTGATAGACACCGAACTTGAACTTTTCGATGTAGTGGACCTCTTCTCCGGCGAAACATCTGTCGATATACCCTTTGAGCTTCTCCTCGAAGAGCTCCTCCCCCCATACCTCCGGAACCGCCCGGTTGAGGACTTCTTCCTTTTCCTTACCGATGGCCCGGCAGTAACTGTCGTTGACGACGGTATAGACGTAGTCCCGATCGATTAAGGTGATAAAATCCTTAGAGGCGTTGACAATGTATTCGTATTTTTTATCCAATCGTAAACTTAGTTTAGATCAAAGTATTTTCCCGGGTCAAGCAGGATTTTAGGGCCCTACTTTCCGCCCTCTCCGCCCCTCGGCAACGGAAATGTTCAGGTACCAGGTCCGGGTCTCTCCGGGGCCGAGGACCGAGTCCATTCCCCACAGGGCCGCCGCGTCGGTGCGGTCCATGGCCGCGGTGGCGGGCTCCGGGGCGATGTTGAACTGATCCGCGAGCCCCCCCTCGTTGAGCCACATTCCTAAATATTTCACCGTTTCCGGCGGATAGCTCATTTTCACCGAGAGCCGGGCGGAGGGATGATAGAGGAGACACCACCCCTCAGGCACGGGATCCTTGAAGTAGTACTTCTGATACCCCTTCTCGTTCCGCTCCGGGACCTTGGAAAGGTCCGCCGGTCCGCCGGGGGTATCCGCGCGGGGAAAGTCGTATTCCGCGCCGTAGGGGCCTAAGGTCGTCCCGGGGACGGAATTGACTATCCGGTGCATACCGTCGGGAACGATGAACTCGGTGCCCTCCTCGCAGTTAAAGAGGGGATGGGCCGCCCAAATGCAGGGGAATGGAAAATCGGACTTGTTCTCAAGGGTGTATTCGCCCCGCAGCACCCCCTCTTTCAGGGTAACCCTTTTCGACAGGGTGTAGGGGAACCGCACCCCCTCGACGGAAAACTCAGCGGCAATGCCTTTCTCGTCGATCTCCCAGGACCAGGGGATGCACCACACCTCACCGTGATCGGGAAGCTCCGTTCCCGCCCAGGGATCGACCTCGCAGAAGCACCTCGAAATAGTGGGAAACATCTCGTCGAATCCGGCGAACTCCCCCTTCTCGTACCCATCGGCGTACCGGGGCCGGGCATGCCTCGGATCGGGATTCTGCCACAGAAGCTCTTTCTCGAGGGGCTTATAGAAAATCGAAGCGGTCCGGGCCCCGATATCCGGAGTTATCGCGACTTCGAGAATATCGTTCTCGAAAACGACCGCCCGTACGTCCTTATATGTACCTTCGAAGCACCGGCTCTCCATCATTCCCCCTATTCAGTCCCGTAGTATTCGTCCATCGCCTCGTAGACGGCGGTAACATTCTCCGGAGGCGTACCGTACTGGATGTTGTGGGCCGGTCCCGGAAGATACCCCCCGCCTTTCCCCAGTGCATCCAGGAGGTATTTTACCTGATCCCTGACCTCCCGGACAGAACCGTTCGGCAGGAGCTGCTGCACGTCCACTCCCCCGCTGAAGCACAGGTCCCGGCCGAACTCCGCCTTGATCTCGTGGGGGACCATCCCCTTGGCGCTGGTCTGCACCGGATTCATGATATCGACCCCGACGTCTATAAAACCCGGGTAGAGCTCCCGGGCGGCGCCGCAGCTGTGGAACTCCACCAGGAGGCCGTAACTGTGGGCCAGGTCGATAATACGCCGGTAATGGGGGGCGTAATAGGTATAAAAGATATCGGGGTTCATAATGAGCCCCTCCTGCATCCCCCAGTCGTCGGCGATGTGGATGGCCACGACGTTTTTTCCGATATAGGGCTCCACCGCCTCGAGGAGCCTTCGGAAGTACTCGTACCCTAAATCGGCGATTTTCGCGGTAATCGCCTCGGCGACGGGGGGATTGAGAACAAAATCGGTAAAGGACTGCTCCATTCCCCGGACCTCCCAAGTGAACCACCCTATGGCCCAGTAGCCCACCATAAAGGGATAGTCCGGAAAGGATTCGAGGGCGGGGATGATGCTCCGGTAATCGTACCAGTCGGGGTCGGGCCAGCGGTGAGCCTCTACATCGGCGGCCGTCTCGGCGCCGCCCAAGGCGTATTCGAAGGTTTCCACGTAGGCCCCGCGGCCGTCGCGATGGAACATCCGTTTCTGCCTCGAGCCCCAGATATTATCGAAGCTTCCGTCCTCGTAAACTGTGAACTCCGGGCCCGTATACGCCGGTTCCCACGACTTCGCTTCCATGCCGTCGTTTTGAAAGCGGTAATCGATGTCGAAGCGGTCGTAGAGGATCGAATCCAGGTCCGTTCCGAGATTCTTTTCAAGGGAAGCGGAAAACTCGGCGGTCGCCGAGTAGAACCGGGGCAGCCGGTCGAAGGAGTTCCGGTTCATCGCCGCCCGCCAGCGTTCGAGATGCGTCATACCCATAGATATACTCCTTTCAATACTCGGAATGTTCCAGTGCGGTTTTTACGAAGGCCTCCACGTTTTCCGGAGGCGTTCCATACTCCAAGAAATCGGCGGACTGGATGATAATCTTTCCCCCGGGCTTACAGATCTTCATTGTCTTCTCGGTTACCCGTCTTACCTCGTCCACCGTCCCCTTTTGAAGGACGTTTACCTGGTCGACCCCGCAGAGCATGACGTATTCCCCGTCCACGATATTCCGCGCCGCCTCGTGGTCGGCGTCACCTAAAGGGGGCGGTGAGAAGGGCTCTACCGAAGCAGCGCCGAGTTTCTTGTACGATTCCACGAGGTTCATGATCTCCCCGCAGTTGTGGTACATCGCCGGGGTACCCTTCGACTGGACCTTCTCTATATACCGCTTTTCGAAGGGAAGGATGTACTCCTCGTACATCCGCCGCCCCAAGAACCCGCCGGGGACGTTTCCTCCGACACAGTGAACGTCCACCCCCGCGGCGTCGATCGCCTCGAGATAGGGAAGGCTCCGTTCTATGGCGAACTCCATGAGCTTCTCGTAGAAGGGGTAATCGGTCAGAAACATCGAATACAGGGTGTCCAGGTTGATAAGGAGGGAGGCTACGTTGAAAGGTCCGTGGGGACTCCAGGTCCCGAGAATACCGTCGTCCCCTAAGGCATCCCGGACCGGCTTTATCCGCTCCGCCGTCTGCGACGGCCAGTAATCCGGCATCTTGGGCTCGTACTTCCGGGCGATATCAAGATCCTCCTCCGACTCGATGGGGTGCTTGGTGCAGGAGTACATAAAGGTGCCGGGTCTCATCTCGTTGATAGAGAAATCCTGGGTAAGCTCCCCTTCGGGAGTGGTAATAAGCGACCGCTCGATACGGGTGTTGCCGTTTTGGACCTCCCGGGTGTCCACCTTCCAGGTTTCGGTCTCCCGTGAGACGTCCAATCCCCCGTAGATGATATTCAGAGGATCGTTGATCCCGTAGAGGAGACGAACGAACACGTCGCACCCGAACTGCTTCTGGAGCTCGATTACCTTGAGCTGCAGGGCGGTAAAATCCCGGCTGTCTATGTCCGGATACATCTGATTTACGAAATGCCCCTGGTCGGCGATAAACAGGGTAACCGGGACCCTGTCGGGCGTCTCCCCGGCGAAGGTCTTCAAAAATCTTTCCCGCGATGTCATATATCCCCCTCGAAAAATCGCAAAAATATACTAATGTACGGACATTAGTATAACTTACATCTTGCACATGTCAACCCTTTTTTGTACTCTTTTATCATGACGCTCGACCGGAACTCCCGGATACCCCTGTACAAACAGGCTCAGGAACGGCTTCTCGCCTATATCAACGGCAACGGGAGAAAGAGTGCTAAGCTCCCCACCGAGAAGGAACTGAGCAGGCAGATGGGAATAAGCACCGGCACGATACGCATCGCCGTACGGGAGCTCGTCCAGGAGGGGTTTCTCGAACGGGTCCCCGGGAAGGGCACCTTCGTTAAAAACCGGAACCGCACCCTACGGTTCGCTACCTGGTATCTGAGCGAATCCTATACCCGGAGGCCGACGGAAAGGGCCCTCGAAGAGTACGGATCAGCACACCCCGAAAGCGACCTCCAAAGCGTAGCAATACCCTTCGAAAAAATGGAACACCAGCTCATGCTCATGACCGCGGCGGGAAAAGCGCCGGATATCGCCTCCATGGTGTATCTGTGGCTCCCCACCTTTGCCGCGCAGGGTTCCCTTATCCCCTTGGATGAGCTGCCCCTGGAAATTCACGATGACTCCTATCCTCAGACTCCCGATTCGGTCCGCTTGGGGGGAAGATTGTACGGACGCACCTGGGCCAACGGACCGACCATTCTGTTCGGAAACGGAGACCTCCTCGACAGATTTTGCGGCACCGACCGGCCCGATCTCTCGACGTTAGACGCTTTTCGGGAAGCCTGTATGACTATCTTTGAAACCTCCCAAGGAGCCGTCATCCCCTTCTCTATCCCCATTACCGACGACGAGCTCTTCTTCCTCTACTCGATATACGGCTTTCTTCTCGCCTTCGGGGGCGGCATCGTCGATGCGGACGGCGGCATCATCTTCGACTGCGAGGCCAATATACGGGCGTATCTGTGGCTCAAAGATTTCATCCGGACCTGCGGCATCAACACGCAGAACGATTTTCGAACCGAACGGATCCTCTTTTCACGTAAGGAGATCGCCTTCAGCATCGAAGCTCCCTGGCTCAAGGGGATTGTTCCGACCTTAAACCCCGGCTATGAGCCGTCCGATCTGCGCTTTTTCCCCATCCCCCGGGGACCTGCGGGAGAATGCGCCTCCATCCTCTACAACGTGGCACTTTCGGTGTTCACCCAATGCCGCGACAAGGAAGCGGCCTGCGATCTCATCCGCTTCCTGACCGAAGACCCGGAGGTTACCCGCAGGTACTATCTGAAATCGGGGATGCTCCCCGACTCGACAACCCGGATCGAATCCGACCCCGTATACCAGGATGATTTCGGGCTCCTGCTCAAAGAGCAGATGAAAACCGCCCGGCCTATTCCCTCGAATCATCCCTCTTTCCTTCTGTCGGTTATCTTCTATGCAAAAGCCTCCCGGGAGATTCTCTTAGGAGACAGGGATCCGGGCGGGGTACTCAAAGACACCGCGGAGGTGGTACGCGAGCTGTATAAACGGTAGGGAGTGCCCCCGATCGTGGGGATGAAA
>CAZXMO010000017.1:0-22484 GCA_964641125.1 uncultured Spirochaetales bacterium | reverse complement strand
AGGGATAAAAAAGAGGGATAAAAAAAATTCATTTGACCGCATTTCGCGAGCCGTCGTACAATCTTGTAGCCCCCCAGGGAAAAGGAGTGCTCTATGAATCAACTACCCTATGATCTGTGCTTTTGCCACCGGTTTAATCTTCACAAGCTCCTAGGATTTAACATCGACGACACCGATCTGCCCTCGATCGCGAGGATCTTCGGAGTGGGACTCAAGGAGCTCGAAGCGTGTGAGCGGGAAGTCCGGCACCTTCTCGATGCAGCCGTCGAAGGCATGCGCTCACGGAGAGAGCTGACCGTCCCGGACACCCCCTGCACCTATCTTGCCTTAGGCGATTCCATCACCTCCGACCGCTTGAGCTACGCCAAGATCCTGAAAAAGATATGGAACGGGATTCCGGGCCGCTCGGTCATCGACGCGGGGATTTCCGGAGACACTACCACCGATGTCGTCAACCGCTTCTACGGGGACGTGATGAACAATGATTTCTCAGTCGTTTCGATCTTCATCGGGACCAACGACTCGAGAGGCTTAGCCGACGGAAGCGGGATTACCAATGTCGGCGTTGACGAATACGGGATGAAGCTCGACTACCTGGTGCGGATGCTCCGGAAGAAGGAGGCTTCCATCATCAATATAACCATACCCCCGGTCAACAACCGGCGGCTTGCGGAGTTCTTCGGTTCCGAAAGCAACTGGGAATACAGCGCGGACCACATCGAGGCGGTCAACGCGCTCATTCGAGGGGTAACTGAAAAGTACGGGACAACCCTTGTGGATTTCGCGGCCGCCTTGGGCGAGCGGGGTGACGATTACCTCGACACCGACGGGCTGCATCTGAATATGAGAGGGCAGGTGCTTCTCGCGGAGATGCTCTTCGACGTTTTACCTTAAAATTTGACAGCGCCTCGTAAGCGGATTAAGATACTCTTTATAAGACCGGTTATAAGATAAGATAAATTTTTTTTGGAGGATAAGATAAAATGGCAACAGTATTGATGAAAGATCTAACCAAGATCTACGACGGCAACGTCAAGGCGGTCGACCGAGCGAACATCACGGTCAACGACAAGGAATTCGTGGTATTAGTCGGCCCGTCGGGGTGCGGAAAGACCACGACCCTGCGCATGGTGGCGGGTCTCGAGGACATCACCTCGGGCGAGCTCTTGATCGACGACGAGCTCAAGAACGATGTTCCCCCGAAGGACCGGGACATCGCAATGGTGTTCCAGAATTACGCCCTCTACCCCCACATGACTGTCTACGACAACATGGCTTTCGGACTCAAGATCCGAAAGTTCAAGAAGGAAGAGATCCGGAAGCGGGTCAAAGAGGCGGCCCAAATCCTCGACATCGAGGAGCTCTTGGACCGCAAACCCAAGGCCCTCTCCGGCGGCCAGAGGCAGCGGGTCGCGGTAGGCCGGGCAATCGTCCGGCAGCCCAAGGTATTCCTTTTCGACGAACCCTTGTCGAACCTCGACGCCAAGCTTCGGGTCCAGATGCGGGCGGAAATCTCCAGTCTCCACAACCGGCTCCAGGCGACCATGATTTACGTAACCCATGACCAGGTCGAAGCCATGACCATGGCCGACAAAATCGTGGTTATGAAGGGCGGGCTGATCCAGCAGATCGGAAGCCCCCTCGAACTCTATAACAAGCCGGTCAACAGGTTCGTAGCCGGTTTTATCGGAAGCCCCCCTATGAACTTCATGACCGTCACCGTAAAAGAAGAGGGCGGAAAGATAATCGTCGACGAGGGGGATTTTTCCCTCGGGACCACCGATAAGCAGAACGAGAAGCTCAAGCCCTACGTAGGCAAGCAGGTGGTTTTCGGAATTCGTCCCGAGGATATCAACTACACCGATACGGACCAGCCGATGCGGACGATGCCCGCCGAGGTTTCGGTTATCGAGCCGCTGGGAGCCGAGATTCACCTCTTCGTCACAACCGGCAAGCACACCTTTATCGCCAAGGTCGCTCCGGACAATACCTTCAAGGTAGGAGAACGGAAGAGCTTCGCGGTCAACATCGACAAGGTCATCTACTTCGATCTGGAGACCGAGCAGGCCTTGAACGTCGAGGTATAGCCGAATCTCGTAATTCTTAGTATACTCATACACATCAGTGAGCCGGCCGGTCGGCCGGCTTTTTATGTGTTAGCGTCGGATGTACACTCTCTTTAATCAAAAACACGGTAAGGAGATGATCACCGTTCTCCCGGGAGAACGGCTCGCCTCCGAGAACGACATTATTATCGCCACCGTCCTCGGTTCCTGCGTAAGCATCGTTCTCATCGATTCCTCCCTAGGGATCGGCGGGCTCAACCACTTTATGCTTCCCGGGGACCGGGACGATTTTCACTCCCTAGGCACCTCGGGAAAATACGGGGTTCACGCCCTACCCCTTCTCATAGAAGATATGGAAAGTCTCGGCGCGCGGCGGAATCATCTCCGGGCCAAGATCTTCGGCGGCGGAAAGGTGCTCCAGAACATCCCGGGAAACCGGGCCTGGACCCCCGACGACAACATCGCTTTTGCCGAAGCCGCCCTCGCCGGACACGACATCCCTATAGCCGCCTACGACGTGGGCGGAGACTACGGCCGCAAAATCCTCTTCTTTGTAAAGGAGGGGAAGGTTATGGTCAAAAAGCTCGCCCGGGAGGTTATGACACCGGTCATCGCGGAAGAGACCAACATCATCCGGGAAATCGCGGGCGGTCAAAAACACCCCTAAGTTCCGGCATCCCGCCGGGGAGTTTTCCGAAAACCGCCTTCCATACCGCATCGCTTTCCATGCACAGGTATACCGGCGCCGTGCTCTTTCGGCGGATCCGTTCGAGCATCTCCCGGTAGATGGTCACCCGCCGTTTCTGCAGGTACCGGTATTTCCCGTCCCGGGAGGGGACGTACTCGTCATAGAGATAGGGGGGCGAGCCCATCTTGTGTTTGAGCTCCGGCGGATAGCGAAACGTTCCCATACTGATCCAGGCGACCTTCTCCGCCGGGAATTCGGCAGCCCTGTCGGCTAAGGGGAAGTAAGCCTCCCGCCAGTCGGCCCCATTCCGCGGGCCGGTAACGATAGGATCGAAGTGGAAGGCGGTTTTAAATCCCCACGCTACAGCCCGCTCCGCCGCGTCGAATCTTCTCTCCACGGAAACCGTAAAGGGCTCTTCCGCGGCGGCAAACGTTTCGGGATTGAGTGAAAACCCTAATACCGAATTTCCCTTATTAGGAATGTCTTTCAGATGATCGATGAAGTCGGTTTTGGTCTTGAGCTCGAAGTAGAGCCGGGGATCGTCGGCAAAGGCCTCGATGTAGTCCCTCGACAGATCGAAGAGGGGATCGAGGAGGAGAGAATCCCCTACCTCGCCGGTTCCGATACGCAGCATTTTCTCCGGATTCTCCCGTCGGATCGCGTGTATCCGCCGGATCGCCTCACGGGTATCGGCGTGGACGGTGATCGGCTCGAAGTTGAGATACCACCGCATGATGCAGTAACTGCATCCGAGGGTACAGCCTAGATACTGGTTGACCGTAAGATAGTTGCAGCAGAGATGCCCCCGGGTACCCGGACATCGGTCCACGATCTCCCCCTTCGGGAGTGTTATGAACAGGGTCCGGGAGTTCATATGCGCGCCGGGGATATCCGCTTTGGAATCCACGGTTTCCGCGGGAAGGGAACGCAGACGGTTCAGAACGGCTCGGACCCTCGGCAGGTCCCGGACATTCTCAGTCAGATAGATCCGGTCGAAGAGGTCCGTATAATAATCGGTAGAGTTCATCCGTATTGCCCCGTAACGTTTTTAGTGTATCGAGAATCCGATCGAGCTGGCGGTCGGTCTCGAAGGAGAAAGAAACCGAAAAACGGCTTCCCTCGAAGTTCTTGGGCGCCCTCAACTCGATTCCCGATCCCCCGAGAAGGCTCTCCTTGAACACAGCGAAACTCTCTTCCAGAGCCTCGAGCTCCGGAAAACGCGCCCTCCTCACCGTCTCCACCGGATCCGCGGCTTCTTCCACTCGGCTCAAGGATTCGGAAATCTCCTCTCCCTCAGGAGCATCCCGGATTACTATCTCGTTGAACAGGACGAAGAGCTCCCGGCGCCGGGAAAAGCTCAAGCCCGCGGTCAATCTCTCGAGACGGGAGACGGCCTCGCCGGGGAGATCCCGGACCGTCCGGGCGGTCTTGAGGTCCACGGAACCTTCTTCCACCAAACTTTTGAGCTCCGCCGGCAGAGGCCGGTACTGGTTTAGGGCGGCCAGGAAGGAGCCCTGCGTCTGAACGAGTCTTTCTATCCGCCGCTTTTCCGGTTCGGAGAGTCCGAACCGATCGACCAGGTCCGAGATCCCCGCTTTTTCTTCCCAGGTGTAGGCATCCTTCCTGTCCTCCAGCTTCAAGGCGGCGGCTATCGCCTCGGCGGGGTCGTCGGACAGCCGTACCGTCCGGACTGCGGCGTTACCCGCCGCCCCTAGGGACTCGAGAATCCTAAATCCCCACACCAGATACTCCCCCATTACCGGCAGCGGCGGATATATGCCCAATCCCAGGAGTTCCCGATCGTATCCGGCCTCGGTGGCGTCGGTGTCGCCTGCCCTAGAAGGCCCCGAGAAGACGTCGAAAGCGTCCCGCATATTCTCCAAAATGCTCAAGGGGAGCTCATCCATACCCGAATCCTATCAGAGCTGAGGCATTGATCCAAGCGGGCTCGGCCCGTAGTGCTTGTCCTGCACCCGTCACCCCGGCAAAAAAACAGTCAAAACGGTTAAAGCCTTTCCTTGACGGCTACATACGGGAGAGATATACTTCTAGTTGGAGGTTCGCATGAAAAGATTGCTCCTGTTTATCATAGTAATCGTGGTGATTTTCGCGCTCTCGTTCTGTGCTACCCAGCCGGAGCCGGAGCCCGAACCGACGGAAGAACCCGTCGAAGAGCCGGTGGAAGAACCTGAACCCGAGCCGGAACCTGAACCCGAGCCGGAACCGGTCTCCCAAGAGCTTATTCAACGAGCGAAAGAGTCAATCCAGCGAGCCCGAGAAGCCCAGGCCGAGACCTATGCGAAGGAGCCCTTCTCGGAGGCGGTGGACGCCTTCGACGAGGGGATGGACTTAAGAGAGAGTGATCCCGACAAGGCCAGACAGTTCTTCGAGGTGGCCATAGAAAGAGCCGAGGATGCCTACAACGAGGCCCTTCTCGGCCTGAGGGACGCCTATCTCGTACAGTTCGAGCGCTACGAGCGGCGGCTCAGCGAGCTCGAAGCGGACAAATTCGAGCCCGAAAAAACCGAAGATTTCTACGACCGGGTCGGCCGTGTGCGCCGCCTCTTCAGGACCGAGCAGTACGGGGAAGCCAAGGAGCTCGCCGACGAGCTGCTTCGGGAGCTCGAGGAGTTCACCAACGATCTAGACGAACGCATACGCTACGTCAAGATCCTCAAAAGGGACACCGAAAGGGTCTTAGACGATGCCGACGAGGTTGCCGCCTTTATCTGGACCCCGGAACTTCTCGAAGCCGCAATAGTCAACTACACCGGCGGCCTCGAAGCCTACCGGAACTACCGCCTCGACCGGGGCATAGATCTCCTGAGCAAGGCCAAGGGCAACGCCCAGCGGGCGGTACGCCTCGCCCCCGAGCGGGAACAGGAGTATCAGAGCGAAGCCCTCCGGAAGGAAGTCGAAGAGGATATCGAAGAAGCCTCCGATATGACCATCATCAACGACGAGGATGAGGTCATCGGTCCCTCCGGTTGGGAGCGGAACGGCAATCAAGATGACGGGGATAATGGGGATAATGAAGGAGCAGACGAGGAATCCGAACAGACCGGCTACCTCGTGGTCGACGATGATACCGCCGTCCTCGGCGACGTGAACCGGCAGACCCTCTTAGATCAGGCGAAAGAGCTCTACATGAGGGGACTCGAGGAGAAGGAAAAGGGGAACCTCCGCAAGGCCAACGAATACTTCCGGGAAGCGGGCAAACTTACTCATGAGTACAAGAAAATGGGGGTGGGAACCAACAAGTCGGTGGACATCTACACAACCTACACCCTGTGGTTCATAACCGACCGGGAATGGGCTAATCCGTTCCTGTGGCCCCTCCTCTGGTTCGCGAACCGGGACGAGATCGAAGACCCCGACCTCATCTTTCCCGGAGAGACGGTGCTGATCCCGAACCGGTAGGTCCGCCGCCTTTCGGGGAGACGCCTTCGATTATTGACAATGCCTTCATCGCTCCCTAATATACCTTTCGAAGGAGAGGGAGCATGAAGCAGGACGGTCAATACGGAATAGCCATAGTCGGATGCGGAACCGTCGGGGGTGCCGCCGCGGCCCTCCTCGAAGAGGACAGGGAAGCCCTCTCGAAGAAAACCGGGCAGCCGATCCGCCTCAAGTACATCGTGGACGTCGACTTTACCTATGCCGAATCCCTCGGACTTTCATCGGAGCTCTTCGAAAAGGAGTTCGATCGGGTCCTCGATGACGATGAAGTCAAAGTAGTAGCCGAGCTCGTCGGAGGCACCACAATAGCCCGAGAAATCGTAGAACGGTGCCTCGAGGCGGAGAAACACGTCGTCACCGCGAACAAGGCCCTCCTCGCCCAACACGGGCCGGAGCTCTTCGCCCTCGCTCGAAAGAACGGAGTTACCCTTGCTTTCGAGGCGAGCTGCGGCGGGGGAATTCCTATCGTCCGGGCCCTCTACGACGGCCTCACCGCGAACCGAATCGATGCACTCTACGGGATCGTCAACGGAACATGCAACTTTATCCTTACCGAGATGATCCAAAAGGGAGTGTCCTACTCCGAGGCCCTCTCCGACGCCCAGCGGACCGGCTTGGCCGAAGCGGACCCCACCCTAGACGTATCGGGAATGGACTCCGCCCATAAGCTTACCATCTTGGCGTCCCTGGCCTTTCAGAAGCGGGTGAGCCTCGAAGACATTCCCGTCGAGGGGATCGATTCACTGGAGCTGAGCGACGTGGTCTTCGGCCGAGAGCTCGGCTATATCGTCAAGCTCTTAGCCGTCGCCCAGCGGACCGAAGGGGGATTATCCTTGAGGGTCCGCCCCGCGTTTATCGGGACCGACCACCCCTTAGCGTGGATATCCGGTCCCTTCAACGCGGTAAGCGTCTACGGGCACGCCGTGGGGCACACCATGTACTACGGCCGCGGCGCCGGAGGACGTCCCACCGCCTCCGCGGTAGTCGCGGACATCCTCTCCGTAGCCCTGGGCTCCGTCCCCGCGGCCTTTAAAAGCCTTACCATATGGCCCGACCAGACCGAAGAGACGAGTCTCCTCCCCACCGACGACATCGAGAGCCGCTACTATCTGCGCCTCATGGTCAGAGACGAGCCCGGAGTCTTCGCCCGGATAGCGGAGATCTTAGGCGCCCAGAGAATCAGCCTCTCTTCGGTCCTGCAGAAGGAACCCTCCGCCCCGGAGGGGGAGACCGCCATCGTTCCGGTGGTGATAACCACCCATACCGCCCGGGAGGGAAACGTCCGGACCGCTCTGAAAGCGTTGGACTCCCTCGACGAAGTAGTCGAACAGAGCGTCTGCATCAGCATTCTCGACGAGCACGAAGAGAAGTTTTGACCGCCGTTCGCGGCGGCGCTTTCGTTTTGCATAACCTCGATTTATTTCGTATTATATAAGCATGGAAATAAAAAAATACACCGTAAAGCCGAATATGCCCGAGGGGCTAAAACCCCTCGAGGAAATAGCCCATAATCTATGGCTCAGCTGGAACTTCGATGCCGTGAGTCTCTTCATGCGTCTCGATTACGACGCCTGGGTCCGGGCCCATCAGAACCCGGTGATGACCCTAGGCCTCACCAGCCAGGCCCGGCTCGAAGAGCTCGCCGGGGACGATAGCTTTCTGACCGCGCTGAACACATGCTACGAAAAGTTCACACGCTACAAGGAGGGAGAAACTTGGTATAAGGACGGGGGAAAGAATATCATCGCCTACTTCTCCATGGAGTACGGTCTCGATGTGAGTCTTCCCATATATTCGGGCGGCCTCGGGGTCCTGTCGGGGGACCACATGAAGTCCTCCTCCGACTTGGGCCTCCCCCTAGTCGGGGTCGGTCTCCTGTACCGGCAGGGCTATTTTACCCAGTACCTGAACGCCGACGGCTTTCAGCAGGAGTCCTATCCCGAGAACGACTGGTACAACATGCCCGTCCGCAAGAGGCTGGACGACTCGGGCAATGAGGTCAAAATCGAGGTGACCATGGCCGGCCGGGTGGTCACCGCCCGGGTGTGGGAAGTCTTTGTGGGAAGGAACTCCCTGATTCTCCTGGATACCAACATCGAAGAGAACGAGGGGGACAACCGGCTCATCACCGCCGCTCTCTACGGGGGCGACAAGGAACGGCGGATGAAGCAGGAGATCCTTCTAGGTATCGGAGGGATTCGCGCCCTCGAAGCCCTGGGCTTCACCCCCGCGGTTGTTCACATGAACGAGGGCCACTCCGCCTTCCTGGCATTGGAGAGGATCCGGGAGCTCATGAAGGTCACCGGGCTCACCTTTGCCGAAGCGGTGCAGGCGGTATGGCCGACGAGCGTCTTTACCACCCATACGCCGGTTCCGGCGGGGAACGAGAGGTTTCCCCTGCACCTGATGGAGAAGTACTTCAAGTCCATCAGCTCCGACCTCGGGATCTCCTGGCACGATTTCTTGGGCCTAGGCAAGGAGAATCCCGACGATCCGAACGAAGATTTCTGCATGACCGTCCTGGCCCTGAGACTCTCCGCTTACTGCAACGGGGTTTCCCGGCTCCACGGACAGGTATCACGGAATATGTGGAAGGGGATCTGGCCGGGGATTCCCGAGGATGAGGTGCCCATCAAGCATATTACCAACGGGGTCCATCCGAGGACCTGGTTATCCCACGATATGACCGACCTCATGGACAGGTACTTCGGGCCCCGCTTCTACGACGAGCCCACCAACCTCGAAGTGTGGGACCGGATGGACCGGATATCCAACGAGGAGCTGTGGCGCACCCACGACCGCAGAAGGGAGAGGCTGGTCGCCTTCTCCCGGGAACGTCTGCGGACACAGCTCATCCGGCGGGGAGCGACCGAGAGCCAGGTGGCCCAGGCCGACGAGGTCTTGAGCCCCTACGCCTTGACCATAAGCTTCGCCCGGCGCTTCGCCACATACAAGAGGGCCACCCTGTTGTTCCGCGACCCGGACCGGCTCATGAAGCTCCTCTCCGACCCGGACCGTCCTATTCAGCTCATCTTCGCGGGGAAGGCCCACCCTCACGATATCCCCGGCAAAGAGCTCATCAAGGAGATCATCCACTTCTCCAACCGCCCCGAGGTGAGGAGCAGGATAGTCTTCCTCGAGAATTACGACATGAATATCTCCGGGCATCTGATCTCGGGGAGCGACCTGTGGCTCAATACACCCCGCAGACCCTTAGAGGCAAGCGGCACCAGCGGGATGAAGGCGGCCATCAACGGAGTGCTCAACGTTTCGGTCCTGGACGGGTGGTGGGACGAGGCCTATAATCCGGACATCGGATGGTCCATAGGTAACGGTGAGTCCTATGAAAACGAAGAGCTCCAGGACGAAATCGAAAGCAAGGCCCTCTACGATCTCCTCGAGCGGGAGATCATTCCCATGTTCTACGAACGGGGCCGGGACGGGCTCCCCCGGGAGTGGATCAAAAAGATGAAAGAGAGCATCCGGTACGTGGGAAAAAACTTCTGCTCCCAGAGGATGCTCTTGGAGTACTCCAACAATTTTTACATCCCCGCCATGAAAAATTACTCTTCTCTGGTCGGTGACGGCTATGCCCGGGCAAAGGAGATCTCCGCGTATCTCGATAAACTCAAGAAGAGCTGGGAAGGAATAGCCGTTACCGAGATAAGCTCTCCCAGTTCTCCCGTACTGAATGTGGGCGACAAGCTTAAAGTCACCGCCGGAGCCGAGCTCGGTTCGATCGAGCCGGAGATGGTTCGCGTGGAACTCTACTATGGAACTCTCTCGACCCGGGAAGTGTTCGAATCGCCCGTTCGGACCGAAATGCGGGCCGTAGGGAAGGAGGGAAACGTTACCCGCTACGAGGTGGAGGTCGAATGCAGACAGACCGGGCGGCAGGGATTCGCGGTACGGGTCCTCCCGAGCCACCCCGAATTGGTCCATCCCTTCCTGCCCGGCATGGTCAAGTGGGCGTAGAATGAGGTTCCCCCGCTTTTCCTATCCCCCGACCGGGACGGCCGTTCCCGTCTCCGCCGTCCATTCCGAGACGAGTCTCGGTATAGGCGAGTTCTTAGACCTCATCCCCTTCGGAGGGTGGTGCAAGAAATGCTCATTAGATGTCATCCAGATCCTCCCGGTGAACGATACAGGCTTTCAGGAGTCCCCCTACTCCGCGCTCAGCGCTTTCGCCTTGAATCCGGTTTATCTCCGTCTCTCCGAGGTCCCCGGAGCCGAGGATTATTCCGGAGAAATCAAGGGCTTTTCCCGGGACCGACAAGGGGCCGAACGGGTGGATTACCGGGGGGTACGGGAATTCAAGCTCTCGATCCTCCGAAAGATCTACACGGCCAAGAGTGAGTATCTGATTACCGATCCCAACTTTCTGAATTGGCTCGAGGACAACCAATGGGTCCGGACATACGCGGTGTTCTCGAGTCTGAGAAAGGAAAACGAAGAACGCCACTGGAAGGAATGGGACCGTCTCTCCGATCCGAGGCCTTCGGATATCGAAGCCTACTGGAGCGAAGAGTTGACCGAGACCCGATTTTACGCCTGGGTCCAGTTCCTTCTGGAACGGCAGCTGAAACAGGTCTCGGAAACTTTGGCCAGTATCGGGGTGGCACTCAAGGGGGACATACCCATTCTGATGCAGGAGGACAGCGCCGATGTATGGGCCCACCGGGGTTACTTCGATCTTTCCTTGAGGGCGGGAGCGCCGCCGGACATGTATTCCTACGAGGGACAGAACTGGGGCTTCCCCGTCTACGATTGGAACGCCCTGAGAAGAGATGATTTCTCCTGGTGGAAGTCCCGTCTCTTCCACGCCCGGCGTTTCTACAACGCCTTCCGTATTGACCACGTCCTGGGTTTTTTCCGGATCTGGGCTATCCCCGCCTACGAGGAGGCGGGCGGCATGGGATACTTCCTCCCCGCGGCCCGGATATCCCGGGAGGAGCTCGAAGAACTCGGTTTCGACAAAGAGCGGATCACCTGGTTGTCCCGGGCTCACGTCTATACCGACGAGATTACCAACCGTTTGGAAGATAAAGCCGACGAACCCCTTCCGCACCTGAAAAGAATCGGCGAGGAAGAGCTCTTTATGTTCGATCCTGATATCCGCGGAAGCGCGGATATCGCCTCCTTGGATGTATCGGATTCGACCAAGGAGGCTATGAAGGACTGGAAGAAAAACCGGACTCTCATCAAGATCGAGGAAGACCTCTACTCCCCGGCTTGGCATTTTACTCACAGCCGCGCCTACCACACCCTCTCCGACGGCGAGAGAAACAAGCTTCACGATCTCATCGACAAGAAAGAGAAGGAATCGGAAAAGATCTGGGAGCGTCACGCGGACGAGCTCCTCTCGATGATCCGTGAGACCACAGACATGCTCGTATGCGCCGAGGATCTGGGGGTTGTTCCCCAGGCGGTCCCGAAGGTCTTGGGAAAGCTCGGGATCCTGAGCCTCAAGATCCTCTTCTGGACCAAGGATTACGGAAAACCGGGAGAGCCCTTTTTGCCGGTCTCTCTCTACCCCTTTTTGAGCGTCGCCACCCTCTCCGTCCATGACAGTCAGGTCTTCGGCCTGTGGTGGCGGGAGGAGTCTTCGGAAGAAGAACGAAAGGACCTGTGCCGGGCCTTAGGTGTTGCCCCCCTGCATTCCCGGGATTACACCGGGGACACCGCCCGGCATATTCTGGAGGGACTCTTGTCCGCCTACTCCTACCTCTGCATCCTGCCGATCCAGGAGCTCCTCGTCCTCGACGGGAAGAAACACCGCCCCTTCGAGGAGCAGCGGATAAATATTCCCGGAACGGTCCGACAGGAGAATTGGAGCTACCGCATGCCCCTTTCCATCGAGGAATGCATGCGGGACGACCTCCTCTGCTCCACCATCCGGACCTTGGCCGCAAAGCGGCGGGAAAGGTCCCTTACCCGGTCTCAGGAAGAAGAAATCTACCGGTAAGGGGAATCTCCACCGCTTCCGCGAAGCGGAGATAAAAGAGAAAACAGCGGATCGGTTTACCGGTAAAACCCTTGAGGGCATAGGCGTAGAGCTCGAGCTGGTCGGCATGCTCTTCGGGCTTCATGAGCCTATCACTCTTATAGTCGACGATAAAGGCGGTTTCCCCTGTTTCGAAAAAGAGGTCCGCTCTGCCGTTTATAAGAACTTGCCCGTCCGGCGTGCCGTGGGATACCAGAAAGTCGAACTCCGGCTCGATCCGCTCCGCTTCCCCGGCGATAATGCCTAAATCCGAAATCAGGAATACCTCGGCCAGGGCTTCCGCGTCGGCGACGACCGTCTCCCGGGAGGGGTCAGCGAACCGGGACAGCAGCCCGGTCGGTATGATACTCCGGGAATAGGAGCCCCGTATCCGCTGCTCCAGGACGAAGTGGACCAGGTCGCCGAAGCTCCTGATCCGCTTGTCCGTATCCAGGTAGCGGTCGGACGGCAAGGACGGCGCCCGCACGGCGGGCCGGGCGGCCTCGGAAGCGGGCCGGGCGGGAGCTTCTCCGGCCGCCTCCGATGCATTGAACACCGTCTTGCGGGCGGGGAAGGTGACCTCTCCGGCGTCGGCATAGACCCGCTTGGCCTTCGGTACCGAAAGACTCCGAGGCCTGACGGTGGACCTCCAGGCCTCCTCCTCGGTTACGTCGCCGAGGGGAGTTACCAGATCGGAAAGTTCTTCCTCGGCGAAAGCGGAATAGATCAGGTCCAAAAAGCTCTTATCTTCATTCACGTTCCTCGAAAAGTCTCTGCACCCGGTAATGTAGAGGTGCGCCTCCGCCCGGGTACAGGCGACATAGAGGAGACGCTTGAGCTCGGCGAGATCCTTCTTTTTACTCTCCTCAGCCGAGAGCGAATAAAAATAATTGCGCTTCGAAGATTCTTCTCCCGTCTTGAGGGTCAGCCCGTATTCCGGCGATATGTGATAGGGAAGGGATTCACCGCTAGCCCCCCGGTTTCCGGAGTTAGCGACGATAACGATAGGAAACTCGAGCCCCTTGGATTTATGGACGGTCATGATCCTGACCCCCTCGCTTCCCTCGGTGAGAATGTCGAGCTCTTCGAGCTTCCGAAACTTCCCCAGGTTCTCCTCGAGCAAGGCCAGGAACACCGAAAGAGGGTCGCCCCGGTCGTCCGCCGATTCGGCGAGACGGTACAGGTAGTCGAAGTACTCCAGGTACCCGTGATACGAAGAACGGCTCAACAGGAGGTAACGGTAGCCGAAGCGGTACCAGAGTTCCGCGATGACCGCCGAAAGCGGGTCCCGGTCCGCCCGGTCCCGGACCCATCGATACATTTCGCCTCCGGCGATATATTTCTCCCGGTCCTCCTCGGGAAGGAGCGCGGGATCGGTCTCGAAGGGAGGGTCCTCCGACAGGAGGATTTCGGCGATTCCCGGATCGGAGAGATTCACGAAGGGGGAGCGGAGGAGTCCGGTGTAAGCAAAGCGGTCTTCCGGATAGACCGCGAGGCGCAGGACGGTATAGAGGTCGTTCACGGGTGCCTCGAGGAAGAGGGTCCGCACGTTTTCGGTGTGATAGGGAATTCCCCTTCTGCGGAGCATCCGTTCATATTTGACCTGGTTCGAGGAGGATCGGAGAAGAACGGCGAAGTCCGAATACTCCGCGGGGCGGGTTCCTTCCTTTTCGGGGATGACCAGCCTCTTCGACTCGACGGCATCATGTATGAGCTTCGCTATGTGATAGGCTTCGGCATCGTCATTGTCGAGGAGGGGCACTTCCGATTTATTCTCTCCGGTCTTTTCCTTGACCAGGATAGTGATCTCCGGTCCGTTTCCTCCTTTGGAGGAAGCGGGGGGCCGGGGATCGAGGCGGGTGAAATCGGCCTCGAACTGTTCCCCCTCGTTCCGCATGATCCTCTCGAAGAGGCGGTTAAAAAAGGTAATGAGCCCCGGATCGCTCCGGTAGTTGGTGGCGAGCTCGAGGAATTTCCCGCCGGCCCCCGCGAGCTCGTCTTTCAGCCCCTTGAAGACGCTTACGTCGGCGCCCCGGAAGAGGTAGATGGACTGCTTCTCGTCTCCCACAAAAAAGAGCTTGTCCCGGGCAAGATCGCCGGTTCCCGGATCGTCGGCCGCGGAGTCTTCCCGTTCGGCAAGGTAGTAGAGCAGCCGCTTTTGCAATAGGTTGTTGTCCTGGAACTCGTCGATCATAATGTACCTGAACTGTGTCTTGTAGTAAGACCTCGCCTCGGGATTACGCTTGAGAACCTCCAAAGCCATCTCCTGGACATCGGTGAAGTTGACGATCCCTAATCGACGCTTTTCTTCGAGATATTCGAGCTGAAAACGATGAAACAGGCGAAAGAGCTCCTCGGTATGCGGCCAGTCGGTGAGAAGCGGGGGGATCTCCGCGGTCCTCGTCCGATAGAGCTCGTACTCCTCCTTTGACTCCCGAAGCATGACACCCGCTGACTTGGCGGTCCGGCTGCTCGGCTTCGTATATTTGAGCTCCGCCGCATGCCGGGCGAGCTCTTCCAACTTCCCGGCATCGCTTTGTCCTTCAACGAGGAGCGCCGAAAGATCGGGAAGGAGAGCGATCTTGTTTTGAAGATCGGTAACCGTCTTGAGATTCTCCGCATCGAGCCCCGCTATTCGCGTCAAAAGTTCTTCCAGTTTCTCCACTGCCTCTTCGAGAAGTTTCTCGAGGATCTCCCGCTGTCTCTCGGCCGTTTCCGGAAGGTCTTTGATCCCGGCCAGGGAGAAATACCCCTCGGCGAGACCCGGAAGCATGCTCTTCCACACGGTTTCGAACCCGTTGGTCCCGATGAAACGCCGCAGGGCGTGGTTACCCTGATGCTCGAGGAGAAAGGCGAGGCCCATCCGCTCCGCGAGCTTCTGAAGAACCGGGGGGTCCAAGGTGTAATTGGGCTGAATCCCGAAGAGGTGGGTCCCGCCGCGGACTATCCGGGTACAGAAGCTGTCGATGGTCGAGATCTGGGCGTCCTTGAAACGTGCCAAAGCCGCGGCGGCGGCGGGTTCGTTCCGCTGTGCCGAGAGAAGGGAATAGATCCTCCGGTGCATCTCCGCGGCGGCCTTCCGGGTGAAGGTGAGGGTAAGGATTCCGTCGACCTCGGCGCGTCCCGTACGGATCAGCTCCACGAAGCGGCGCGCCAAGACGGTGGTCTTTCCCGAGCCGGCGCCGGCGGCGACGATCGCATTACCGGTACACTCTACGGCCCGCCGCTGCTCGTCACTTAGCCTCATTCCCCCTCCTCGAGCGGATTGTGTACCGCTCCCTGCAGACCGTTCTGAAATCGCATCCCCCGCAGCGGACCCCCGCCTCGTCGCGGTGGAGGGTAAAATCCCCCGATTCGATCCGCTTCAGCATCCCCTCGATCCATTTTATGATCTCCCCTATAATCCCCTCCATCTCTTCACGGGTAATAAACTTTGCATCCTCTTCGGAGAGGATGGGAACGTACTTTCCGTCCTTGAGTCCGGCGTAATAGGCCTCGATCACCTCGAATCCCCCCGCCTCGGCGAGCTTGACGTAGAGGGGAAGCTGAAGGGACCGGACCCCGGAAACACCGCGGACGTCACCGACCCCAATGGTGCACCTGCTCTTGTAGTCGAGTATCAGGTGTCCCCGGTTCGAAGCGGAAATCCGGTCGATTCTCCCTTCGAGAATCGCCGGATGTCCCGCGCAGGCGGCGTCCAGCGGTTCCTCCGCCCGATACTCCAGCTCCACTATCCGGTATCCGGCGAAGTGTTTCGCCTCGAGTTCCAGCAAGGCCGTGATGTAGACGCAGCAACGGTCCATGGTCTCGGTCCACGCCGGCTCGAGGAATTGGGGCCGCCTCCGCGCATAAGAGGCGAAGACCTCGGGAATTACCTCCTCGAGGATACTCCGATACACCGTGATTTTGGCCGGGTCGAAGCGGCCCCCCTCCGCCTTGATCCGCTCGAAGAGCCGCTGGAGCACCTTGTGAAACAGGATTCCCGCCGTCCGCGGGTCCGCGGCGAGCTCGGCCGTCTCCGGTTCTTCGAGACCCAATCCGGACCGGAGTAAAAAGCGGTAGGGGCAGTCCAAGAACTCTTCCGCCGAGGTGGACGAAACCACGAGACGGCCTTCGGACAGCAGCCGGGGAATGATCCTCTCGAGGAGATCCCCGGATACGGGGGTATCGGTAAAATCGTTCCCGGCCGCGCGGAAGACGGTTTGCTCGGCCCGGGTGAAACCCTTCACCTGTATGGGGAGGACCAGAGAAAGCGATTCCGCCTCTCCGTTCCACAATCCGTACTCGTCCTCGAAGAAATCGCTCCACCCCGGTACGACCGCCCGGCCGGCGGGAACCGGAGCCTCACCGTCGGAGGTGAACAACCGTTCCGGAACCAGTTCCGCTCCGGCCGGGGTGACCATGGACGCCGTCAGGACGACCCTTTCTCCCGACCGAAGGTAAGCATCCGCGAACCGGTCCGTCAGGTCGAGATCCTCCAGACCGAAGAGGTCCATTTTCTGCTGAGAATGAAAGGGATACTTCCGGACCAGCACCTGCGTCGATCGTACATTGACCCCGGCGATAAAGTGGACCTTAGGTGCCGCCCCCGCCGAAACCCGGTAGTCATAGACCGGTATTCCTTCTCCGGGGGTTGGAAGCACGTAGAGACGGTCCTCGAGGGTCTGCATGAAGAACTGAAAGGGGCGCACCCCGGAGGAGCCGGCAATTCCGGAAGCCTCTAGGTCCAGCTCTTCCAAGACCTCGAGAGCCAATTGAAAAATCTTCCTCTCCTCCTCGGCCCATGCCCCCCGGGAGAAAAAGAGTTCCGAGAAACTTTCGATCCCTTCGACGAGCCGACGAAAGCTCGAAGCCCCGGTTATCCCGGCACAGTGTTTCCTCAAGCTCCGGTAATAATCGAGAAGCCTTCGATTTCCCGCCTTAAAGATCTCCTCCTCCCACCTGTCCCGCGGTTTACCCGCCAGGCGGTAATTCCTGAGTCCGTAATTCTCTATTCCGAACCGGACGAGCTCCCGGTTGATCCCCGGGTCCCGCCAGGGCAGGGAACGGTTCAGGAGGACCCTTCCCAAGGCCGCCGGGCTGAAGCCGGACTCGCTGCACTCCCGGATCTGCTCGAACAGACGGACCGGCATGTATTCGCACAGGGGGCGCCCCTTTTTGAACTCCAGGGGTATACCGCAGAGCCGGGCGAGGGTCTTGAGTTCGTTCTCGAGGGAATCGTCGGCCAAGGTTATCCAGATCTCGTGGGGCTCGGCCTCCCGATTATGGAGGATCCGCATAATCCGGTTGATAAGATATTTCGTCTCGATCCGAGAGTTCTCGAAGACCGTACTCTCACACCGGGACAGTTCGGCCCCCGGGTCCGTAACACCCGGGGTAACGAAAACGACTCCACCGCTTTCTTCGAGATCTTTCTCGAACTCGCCGAAATCCTCGAGGAGCTCCGGGAAAAAGAGGACCGCCCTGACCCCGCTCTCCACGAAGGACAGCGGTTCATACCGGGGCTCGAACATCCCGTTAGCGTCGAGGAACTTCCCGTAGGCATCGTAGAGAGAGGCAAGCTCCCCCGATTCGTCGGTCCCCGCTTCCACCGCGCTCTTCAGCGCGGGGAGGTTCTTAGACAGGAACTGCTGCAGCGCGGGAGAATTATCGGCGTATTCGGGATCTATGAACCCGGGAAGGAGGGTGCGTTCGGATACATTACGGCTCAAGTAGGTATACGCAAAGACATTCCGGGCGAAAGAGTCGACCGGTCTCTCTTCCTTGCGTACGGTAAAGGCCCGCTCTTTGAAGGTATCCCAGCTTATGAACCTCGAGGGCCGCACCGCGTGAGCGTACCCCGCGCGGACCGCTTCGCGTCTCCAGAATCCGGCGGTCACTTCCGAGGGGAAGACGAAGGTGTATCGCTCGTCCCCGAGGTAGCGTTTAAGGGCCTCTCCCATCCGATCCATGGATAGGAGCCTACCATCATACCCCCGCACTTTCAATAAAGGACCGATTGTTTTACATTATAGGGAGGAGGAGAAATGAGTCCCGTTCCAAGTAAAAATACCCATTGTCTGAAAATCACCCTGCGCAGGTTCGAAAGTACCGGGAGGCGGAACCCGATAATACCGCGCGGCGGAACACCGTCGTATAATTTTCATATTTCCCGGGACGCCCGGGAGCTCTATGGAATCGACGATGAGCTCTTCGAGCTGAACGGGAACCTCATACTCGCAAGCTTCAACGAGGCGAAAAGACTTGCTCACAAGATGAACGAAAAGCGGGATTTAGTCCGCTTTCCCGAACAGGCCGTTCGGGCCGGACAGATCAACGCCATGGGCCTCATCGATGAAGTCCTCCACTACGTGACCGCACTCTACCGCGAGCAGATCGACAGCCGCGCCTTTACCAAGTGCCTCAATCACGTGGAGGAAGCCGCCGGAAAGAAACAGGTCGACGAAACCCTTCTTCTCTTCGTGACCCGTTTTCCTCCGAAGGAGGTCGGTGCCGGCAAGGTCAGTCCCCGGGAGTATCTGAAGGCTTCGACGGACGGCGTTCCCAACCGGGAAATCGCCTTAGAGGAAAGCATCCATCTGTGGCTCGCCAACAGGAATCCCGGATTCGAGCCCTGCCTCGAGCTTTTCGACGAGACCGAGATCAACCAGCGGACCGTCTACGCCCGGGTCCTGCGGGAGATCGGAGACTTCTTCGAGACCCAGCCCGGATTCGGCCCCGGAGAGGGGTCCCTCATCGAACTCCTTCTAGCGCCCTCTTTGGCGTCCCCGGACGACCTGGCGGGACAGCTTAAGTATATCCGCACCGAATGGGGGATGTTCCTCGGGAAATACCTCTTCAGGCTGCTCCAGAGTATCGACTTCATCAAGGAAGAGGAGAAGCCCTCTTTCTTAGGCCCCGGGCCGTCGCGGGTGTATGAATACAAAGGGGAAGCGGATTATGAACGCTTCAGCATGGACATCGAATGGATGCCCAAGGTAGTACTGATCGCCAAGAGTGTCTATGTGTGGCTCCATCAGCTCTCCACGAAATACGGACGATCGGTTAACCGCTTGGACGAAATCCCCTCGGAGGAGCTCGACATATTGGCCGGACGGGGATTTACCGGGCTGTGGCTGATCGGTCTGTGGGAACGGAGCCCGGCGTCGAAGCAGATAAAGAGGATGACCGGCAACCCCGAGGCGGAGGCATCCGCCTATTCCCTCTACGAGTACGAAATAGCCGAAGATATCGGCGGATGGGACGCACTGCATAAGCTGAAACAGGAGTGCAACCGGAGGGGAATCCGGCTGGCCAGCGATATGGTCCCCAACCACACCGGCATCGATTCAAAGTGGGTCATAAACCATCCGGGGTGGTTTATCCAGCTCCCCTATCCTCCCTTCCCGACCTACACCTATACGGGAGCCAACCTGTCCCGGATCCCTCATATAGGCCTCTACATCGAAGACCACTATTACGACAAGACGGACGCCGCGGTTACCTTCAAGCGGGTCGATTACGATACCAACGACGTACGGTACATCTACCACGGAAACGACGGAACGTCGATGCCCTGGAACGACACGGCACAGCTCAATTTTCTCGATCCCGAGGTGCGGGAAGCGATCATCCAGACGATCCTCCACGTGACCCGAAGCTTTTCCATCGTTCGGTTCGACGCCGCGATGACTCTCGCGAAGAAGCACTTCCAGCGGTTGTGGTTTCCCGAGCCGGGTTCGGGGGGTGACATCCCCTCCCGGGCGGAGCACGGGTTGAGCCGGGAGGACTTCGACCGAGCCATGCCCAAGGAGTTCTGGCGGGAGGTGGTCGACCGGGTCGCCGAGGAGAACCCGGACACCCTTCTGTTGGCGGAGGCCTTCTGGATGATGGAGGGATACTTCGTCCGTTCCCTCGGAATGCACCGAGTCTACAATTCCGCCTTCATGAATATGCTCAAAGCGGAGGAGAACGCGAAATACCGGCAAACCATCAAGAACACCCTCGAGTTCGAACCGGAAATCCTGAAGCGGTTCGTCAATTTCATGAACAATCCCGACGAGGAGACAGCGGCTCAGCAGTTCGGCAAGGGGGACAAGTACTTCGGGGTGTGCACCCTTATGGCCACCATGCCGGGACTCCCCATGTTCGGCCACGGTCAGATAGAGGGATATTCCGAAAAGTACGGCATGGAATACCGCAAATCCTACTGGCAGGAAGAGGAAGATGCGGATTTTATCGAGCGCCACGGGAAAGAGATCTTTCCCCTCCTGAAGCGGCGCTATCTCTTCGCCGACGCCTTGCAGTTCCGCCTCTACGACCTCTACGTTCCCGACGGAGGGGTCAATGAAAACGTCTTCGCCTATTCCAACGCGGCGGGAGATGAGCGCTCCCTGGTCCTCTACAATAACTCCTACAGTCAGGCGAAGGGGTGGATAAAGATATCGACCGAGTTCGCCGAGAAAGGGCACGGCGGAGATAAGAAGCTTACGACC
The DNA here is from genome assembly GCA_964641125.1 of uncultured Spirochaetales bacterium. Taxonomy (GTDB): domain Bacteria; phylum Spirochaetota; class Spirochaetia; order SPDA01; family CAZSGZ01; genus JBKHAJ01. The sequence continues at coordinate 1,814 of CAZXMO010000017.1, read as the reverse complement.
ACGAGCCTCGCCGAAGCCTTGGGCCTTAAGACCGATGCCGACAGCTACACCCTCCTGAAGGACCAGCCGGACAATCTGTGGTACGTGAGAAGCTCCCGGGAGCTCGCCGAAAGGGGGCTCTACGTGGAGCTCGACGGATACGAGACCCACGCCTTCGTCGATATCTACGAGGTCGCCGACAACGATTTAGGACACTATGGAATGCTCGAGAAGGCCCTCGCCGGCAAGGGTACCCCGAGCGTGGACGATGCGCTGCAGGACATATTCTTACGCCCGGTCCACCGGGCTTTCAGCCTTGCCGTGGGAGCGAAAACCGTATCGAAGCTCGTAAACGCCCTCGAATGCCGCTCATTACTTACCGAAGCGGAAATAGAAGAGATGGCCGGGAGTTACGAAATCTTCGTCCGCGAGGCCTTCTCCTTTGCGGGTATCGAAGCCCCCGTACCGGAAGTTGTCGCGGGTATGAAAAGAAAGCTCGAAGCTATCCTCAGCTTCTCAGTGGAATGCGGCTTGGACGAGCCGAAGCATAAGCACGGCCTGTCCGAGCAGCTGACTACCGGTCTCAAGGCGTACCGGCACTCGATTCCCGCCTTGGCCCTCTATCCCTTCGCCGCCCTTACGAGCGGGGAAGACGGGAGCATGTACTGGGACTTGAGGCTCGAAACAGTCATCGAGAAGATTCTCGCTGAACTCGACTATTCCCCCGCGGCGGTATCGGATATCTCGAGAGTCCTCCGTCTCCTCATTACCTTGGAGAGTACGGTAACCCCGGAAGACGCGGAAACACCCGGAAAGACCATGACCAAGCTTTTCAGCAGCCGGGAGATCGGAAGCTTCCTCGACGAGAACCGGTGGGAGGGAGTGCTCTACTTCAACAAGGAACGGTTCGAGGAGCTGGTCTGGATAGTAGAGCTCTCGCTGGCCTTTCGGATATCCGGCGAAATGCCCCGGGGCAGGGAGCGGGACCGGGCCCTCCAGCAACTCGCAAGGGGTCGGGAGGAGTGGATCCGGGCCGGGAAGAGCTCCGGCTACAGGGCCGAACGGTTTCTCGAGCTCTTAAGAGGCGGCCGCCGCTGACAGCCTGCGGCCGCGAACCTTCTTTAACCCGGACTCCACGAGCCAGTACAAGGTGGGGATAAGAATCAAAGTTGTCAGCGTCGAGGTAGCGATAAGGGACACCGGGATAACCAGGGAGATAATCAGAGTGGAGCGAATATTCCTCAAGAAGAGGAGCAGTACGAAGACGGCGAGGAGCCGGGAAGATCGCTTTCCGCCTCGGTTATCCTCATGGTCCCGCTACCAATACCACCGGCTGTCCGTCCTCGAGGAAGGCGTTCCCCCGGATAATGATCCGTTCAGCGCCGTTCTTACGAAGTCCGACCGTTTTGTCCGGTGTCAGGGTACCCGGGTAGAGGATGCTGTTTTCGAGGTCACCCAAGGAGGGCTCCCCGACGATCACCGGGACCGCGGAGGCCCGCTCGGGCCGATCATTCGAGATACCTAACCTACAAACTATTTGAACGACGATAATGAGGACGGGAAGAGTCACGAAAAGAGCGATCGAGACCTTGAGCCTCCGTTTCATACTTCTATGTCCCTATTAAACGATACCTAGGCGAAGCGTCTCCTGGAGTCCCATTTTAGCCTGGGTTTTGAGTCTTTCGATCTCTTCGCCCAGCTCATTCGGCGGAATGAGAGAGGTGTGAAACAAGATACCGGACAGAAAGATCTTGATGGTCATCCGGGAGAGGTCCGTCTCATCGAAGATCTCGATTACCCCGAGGCGCTTCCCCTCGAGAAACAGCTCCTCGAGA
>CAZXMO010000016.1:47608-50379 GCA_964641125.1 uncultured Spirochaetales bacterium | reverse complement strand
TAATCATCTCCGGTATCGTATTTAACCTTCGATACGCCGAGATTCCGAATCAATGATTTTACGAGGGTCGTCTTCCCAACCTGTTTCGGACCATATATGAAATAGAGGTGATTTACAATGATTTTGAGGAATGTTACTCCTCAAAACAAGCTGATTATGAGGATTATGCCTCCTCATAATCAAGTATTACGGCACCGGACTCCAAGCTTTGGGGCGGCAGCCTCGAATTACCCCATCCCCCGGGCGCAAAAAAACCCCCGCCGAAGCGGGGGTTAGTATTCACAGTACTTCTACCCTAATTTGCTTAGAAAGCAACCTTGGTAGCGAAAGTAATAACTCCCGCCTCAGAAGCAAGCAGGTTGCCGGAGACGTACTTCAGGGTGAAGGTGGTGTTGTCGATGATCATGACATCGGTTCCGACCCACATTTCCAGGTTCTCGACAGTGGTCATGGGAGCATTGGTATACATGAGCATGCCGGCAAAGGGGCTGATCATACCGAGGTCGGCATTCACATTGAGTCCCGCGCCGAGCGCCATAGCACCGAGAATGCTGTCGAAGTTTACAATAGCGGTTGCACCGAGGATCGGCACGAGGCCGTCGTCGCCGGAGTCTTCGTAGAAAGCGAGCTTGATGTCGAGATCGGCGGCATTGCTTATCATGGTGAAGTTAGCGCCGAGGGCAACACCGGAGGTGACTTCGGTATCTTCGAGCGCAGTAGCCATGCTGGAATCGCCCAAAAGGTCGACGTCCGCTGCATCGGAGCCCATGTCGGCCCAGGTCATCTTGACTCCACCGGCAATCTGCATGTCGAATCCGGCGCCGGCCGCGAGAACAACACCGTCGAATCCCACGTAGGGAGTAAGAGTGGTGTCACCCAAGGCGAGTCCGTATGCCACGTCCGCGCCAAAGCCGATAGGTCCGAGTCCAGTATAGTTGGGATTCGTATCGGTTGCATAGTTCATACCCATGTTGAAGGCGAGTCCGACGGCAAGTCCTGCGATGTCAACACCGGCGGTGAGGCCGAAGCAGTATCCGTTGGCGGGAACGTTAGCGTCGTCGGTATCGGAGGAGGTCCCGGTAATTTCATCCCAGTCAACTACACCGTCTGAATTCTGGTCGTAAACACCGTCCCCATCGGGGTCGGCGGTGAACGAATAAACGGTGCCGCCCGCCATACCGTCGATCCAGTCCCATTCGGACTGTACGAAAACTGTGAAGTCGATCATATCGCTGTCGTAGACAACCGCGAGACCGTTGTATTCACTGGCGTAGTCGTTGCTCAGCTCTGCGGGTGCGAGAACGTCGCCCGCTATTACAGCGCCGAGTCCGGCACTGTCGACCGCGTCGTCGACACCGAGAATGTTGATGTAGACCGGGCCCATGTAGAGCCGTGCGCTGATGGACGGGGTGGTGACCCCAACGCCGTCGCCGTCGACCAAGATGCTGAAGTCTTCCAGCTTGATCCAGCCGTAGACGGTTCCGTCTCCGCCCTTCTCTTCGGTAGCTTCTTCTACCAGAGTAATTTCGATGTCGGCTTCAGTGGTGTTCTGGAAACCGGTTGCCATGAGGTCGAGGTCGACCCCGAAGGTCAAGGTAGCGCTACCGGTCAGTGTGGGTTCGAGAGTTACCTGCGCGAAACCCGCTGCCGCGATAGCTGCAACTAGTACGAGTACAAGTGCTAGTTTTTTCATTATCACTTCCTCCTATTGGTGTAGGGATCAGGTCAACGACCCGATATGGTTCCCCATCTATTATATTGCTTAGGGCAGTATATCAACCCCATTTTTTTCTGTCAAGAAATTATTTTTTCCGAAAATATCCTTTCTCCTGCACATAGCTACTAATACAGCCGGAAAATGAGGAAAGTCAACTACGAAGTTTATATTTTTAGAACTTCTCATGTACTTTTTACGTATCGCTAACAAAGGACACGGTGTTTTTCCGGCGCCCGTTCCTCCCATAATCGGCACCTGATACAACATATATTATCCCTAATCCGCCGGAGTTTGTCAATTTTTTTCATTCCGCACTTCATTCCGCACCCGCATCGTCACCGCTTTGTGTCTTTTTGATACACATTAAAAGCTCCGCCGAACTTGTGAGTCATTATGGCACGGTCGGGATCGAGTCCGAAGCCCGGACCGGCCGCGGGCTGAATTGTAATTCGTTACAGCATAAGCAATTAATCTGACGGCCCGTTTTGGCACAATTCTTGCAACATTAACTATAGATAAGATAAATACCATCAGGAGGTATACAATGAAAACTTTAGTACGATACAGGCCGGGAAATCTCGACCTTTTCAAGGACTTCGACGCCGTGATGAATTCATTCTTCGGCGATGATCTGGGTCTCGAAACCCGGGCACCCGCCGTGGACATCCGGGAAGAGGATGATAAATACGTCCTCGAAGCCGAGCTCGCGGGACTCTCCGAGAAGGACATCGACATCGATGTCGAAAACGATATGCTCACCGTCTCGTCCGAAAAGAAAGACGAGAAGGAGGAAAAAAAAGACGGCTACATTCTCAAAGAAAGGCACAGCTCCTCGTTCCGCAGAAGCTTTGTGCTTCCGAAGGACGTGAACCCCGAAAAGATCGACGCGACCGTGTCCAACGGAATTCTTTCCCTCGACATGCCCAAGCGGCCCGAGGCGAAGCCCAAGAAGATTGCCGTCAAGTCGAAATAACCGCGCCGCGGAATAAACATATAGGACCGCCGCGGGCCGAAGGGCCCCGGCGGTTTTTGTTTGCCCCTCTGTTTGCCCCTC
>CAZXMO010000016.1:22529-47508 GCA_964641125.1 uncultured Spirochaetales bacterium | reverse complement strand
TGTTTGCCCCTCTGTTTGCCCCTCCGGGAGAGCTTGCGGCATTCGACTCATCATCCTATAGTAATTTGTGATTATGAAAACGATCTGCGTAACAGGATCCACCAGCAACACGGGCAAGACATACCTCATCGAACGACTTCTCGAAAAATTCGGCGGCGGATGGGGGGTGTGCAAGGTCACCATCTGCCACGAGAAGGGGACCCATACCTGTCCCCGGGGAAGGGAAGAGCACTGCGGAGTGTGCTCGAGCCTCCGGCCACAGGACGATTACCTCTTGGTCGAGGATGCCGCCGTTCTCCGGGAAGAGGGAAAGGACACCCGCAGGTACTTGGAGGCCGGAGCGGACACGGTTATCTGGGTCAAGACCCGGGAGGAATACCTCGAGCGGGCTGTCGCGGAGGCGGCCGGCCGATTAGCCGACTGCCGGGGGGTTCTCTTCGAGGGAAACCACGCCCTCGCGGTCCTCGAGCCGTTCTTAAGCGTCATGGTATTAGGCGACCCGGTCCGGTACAAGCCCTCGGCCCGGGCGATTCTCGACAAGATCGACATGACCGGTAACTCCGGCGACAAGGAGCTTATCGAGCGTATCGCGGCGGCCGTCGGAGCCGCCCCCTGATGTCCCGCGGCATCGGCCGAACCGCGGCGGTCCTGTCGGGGGGAGCGGGGACTCGGATCGGCGGACGGGAAAAGGGTTTTCTCCCCTGCGGCGGTACCACCTTTATCGAAAAGAAGATAGCCGATCTCGAGGAGATATTTTCTTCTCTTCTCATAGTGACCGCGAAACCCGAGCTGTACCGCTTTCTCGAGGGAAGGGTCCGCGTGGTCGAGGATCTCGTGGAGGGCGGAGGCGCCCTGGGAGGAATCTACACCGCCCTCCGCGCGGCCGAAGCCGAGGGGGGGGACGTTCCGGGGGCGGTCTTCATCACCACCTCGGACACCCCCTTTCTCGTACCCGAGCTGGCTCGGGTCCTCTTCGACGAGGCGCTTCAGGGCGGTTTCGACGTGTTCATCCCCCGGCGGAACGGGATGATCGAGCCCCTGTGCGGGGTGTATACTCTTCGGTGCATTCCCGCGATCGAGGAAATTTTGCCGAAGCGGAAAATCCGCCTCTTCTATCCCCGGGTCCGGACCGGCTACCTTTCGGAGAAGAGGGTCCGGGAAATCGACCCGGAGGGGCGGAGCTTCATCAATATCAACACCGAAGAGGACTACCGGCGCTACGTCAGCCGAGATCCGCCCCCTGAGTGACGAAACAGGTTATCCCCTCGGTGTCGAACCGCTCTTGGAGGACTCCGACTATGTCCTTGAGCTTCCGCGCCTCGTCGAGGCCGCAGTAGACGACCATCACGAAGTTTTCCTCCGGCCACACATGGTCGCCCCGGCGGGGACCGGAGCGGCCGGTCCCCTGGGCTTCGGGGAAGACGGTGCGGTACAGGCCGGCCCCCTCCCCCTTCAAGAGGTCTTCCAGGTCATCCTGAATGGACCGGTTGCCGATTATCTCCACTCGATAGGTGCTCATTGACGGGCCTCCTCGGTTTCGGCGGTTAACTCGCCGCGTAATTCTTCGATTGTCGTTCCCCCCGCTTTGAGCTTCCGCCGCTTGATCCGGTCGGAGAGGCCGTTGAAGGCCGCGTAGAGGACCGGAATAAGGAAGAGGGTGAGTATAGTGCTCACCGTAAGTCCTCCGACCACCGCCTTGGCGATCGGCGAGATGAGACTCGCCCCCTCCCCCTCCATGAAACCCACCGGAAGGAGGGCGAGGATGGTGGTGAGGCTGGTCATAAGGATCGGCCTGAGCCGGTTACCCCCCGCCTCGACGCATGCGTCATAGAGCGCCAAGCCCCGCTTCCGCATCAGATTCGTATAGTCGACTAAAACGATGCCGTTGTTCACGACGATCCCGATCAATACCACCATTCCCACCGCGGTAAAGAGGCTTAGGTTTTCACCGGTAAGGAAGTGGATCCCTATTACCCCGATCAGGGTCAAAGGCATTGTGAAGAAGATGATAAAGGGATCGAGGAACGACTCGAACTGGCTAGCCATGACCCCGAAGACGAGGAGCACCGCCACGATCAGGATCGCCGCGAAGACGGTCCCGTATGTGATGAGGTCCTCGTAGTCCCCGCCGTACTCGATAATAAGGCCCTCCCGGGCGGGTATTTCCGAGGCGATGAGATCCTGGATCGCCGGCATGATCCGGGTGATGTCCGAACCGGGACGGACGCCGCCCTCGACAGTCACCATCCGGGACTGGTTTTCCCGGGAGATGTCCACCGGGCCGGTTGTTTTCCGGAGACTCGCGAAGCTGCTCAAGGGTACCCGCCGGCCGAAGCTCGATACCACGAAAATTCTTTCGAGGTCGGGAATCCGGTCCTTGCTTGCCTCGTCTAAGGTCAGGAGGATGTCGTACTCCTTTCCCTCCTCCCGGTACCTGCCCGCGGTCACCCCCTCGATGTTCGCCTGGATTTCCTTTCCGATGGAGGCGATGTTGAGACCTAGGTCGTAGGCCCGCTGCCGGTCGACGTCGATTTCAATCTGAGGAAGACCCTCGGAAAGATTGAGGACCGGCTCGGTCACCTCGGGGACCCGTTCCTCCAGGAGGCTTACGATCTTCTCGCCGGTCTCCCGGGAGGCCTCGAGGTCGTCCGATTTGAGCTTGATCACGATAGGCGACCCGGTTCCGAGGTTCATTCCTCCTCCCCCGAAGCTGAACTCCGCGCCGGGAAACTCTCCGAAATAGCCTCGGAGTATATCTTTGATCTCGTCGGAATCCTCCACCCGCTCTTCGAAGGGGGGCAGATTGACGGTGATACTTCCCATATAGGAGCGGTCCACCCCGAAAAAACCTCCCCCGGAGCCCGCGTCGAGGAGAATGTCCTCGTAGGCGGTTATCTCCCGCTGAACTATGAGCTCGAACTGCTTGAGCACCGACTCGGTTACCTCTAGGCGGGTCCCGATGGGCATCTCCACGTTGACCGTCACCGAGTCCTGCTCCTGCGAGGGCATGAGCTCGAAGCCGATCGAAGGGATCATCATGAGGCTCCCGGCGAAGATCACTATAAGCACGATGACCGTAATCAGCTTGTGCCTCAGGACGAACCGGAGGGACCGCTTGTATCCGTTGTCGAGGCCCCGGAAGATCCGCTCCATGAAGCCGTCGATAGCCCGCAAGAATCCCTTCAGCGGCTTCTGCCGCCTCGAGGTCAGGGGAACGTACTTGCTCGCGAGAACCGGGATGAGGACCGCCGCCACTACGAGCGAGCTCAGAAGCGAAATGACCACCGTAAAAGCGAGGCCCGATATCATCTCGCCGATAAAGTCGAGGCGGTTCCGGAATACCACCATCGGAAGAAAGACCGAGACGGTGGTCAGGGTCGATGCGGTTATAGCCGTGGTCATCTCCTGACTTCCGAGGATGGCCGAGGCGCGGAGCTTGGCCCCCTTCTCCCGGTACCGGTAGATGTTTTCTATTATGACGATACTGTTGTCCACGAGCATTCCCACCCCCAAGGCGAGTCCGGTGAGGGTCATCAAGTTCAGAGTCAGGTCGAAGAAGTACATGAACATGAGGGTCAACACCAGGGAGATCGGGATGGCCACCGCCACCACCAGGGTGGATTTGATGCTCCGGAGGAACACGAACAGGATGATGACGGCCAAGATCCCCCCGAGTATCGCCGAGGAGCTCACCGATTCGAGGGAGTCCTTGACGATCTCAGTGGTGTTCGATCGGACCACCAGATCGATCCCGGAGGGAAGGCTCTTTTCGATTTCCGCCATCTCGGCGATCACCGTGTCCGCCACCTGCACCGAGTTGGTGCCGCTCTGCTTCTGCACGATGACGAAGACCCCCGGCTCGCCGTTGACGTAAACCAGGCTGTCCGGGTCCCGGTACCCCTCGTAGACGTCGGCGATGTCCCGGAGGCGGACGGTGACCATGGTGCTGTCCGGATTTTGCGGTGTCGGCGGGGAACCCTTATAGGCGACGACGGTGTTCTTGAGTTCGTCGACGGAGGCGAACTCTCCGGAGGTCCGCACCAGGTATTTGATGTTTCCCTCGGTGATGGTCCCCGCGGAGACCTGCATGTTGTTGCCCCGGAGTATGTTCTGGATCTGGGTCAAGTTGAGGTCGTACGCCTCGAGGCGGTTCTGGGGGATATCCACCCGGATAACCTTTTCCCTCCCGCCGTCGACGCTGGCTAAAGCCACCCCGTCGATCTGCTCGATCCGGGGTGCTATGGTGTCCACGGCAAGCTGCCGCAGGTCCTCGGGACTCCTGTTTGCGGTCACCTGAAGCCACAGGATCGGCAGGAGGGCGGGATCGTACTTGAAGATCATCGGTGAGGAGACCTCGTCGGGAAGAAAGTCCCGGACAAACTCCAGGCTGTCCCTTACATCGTTGGCCGCCTCGGACATGTCCGTCCCGTAGGTGAACTCCGCCATAACCTGGGACGACCCCTCGGTCGACGTCGATGATATCCGGTCGATATTGCTCACATTGCTCAAGGCCGATTCCATGGGCCTCGTCACGGTCTGCTCCACCTCTTCGGGGCCCGCCCCGGGATAGTTCGCGAAGACGACGAGGATCGGGGGCTCGATGTCCGGAAACAGGTCGATGGCCATGTCGGTGGCCACGTACAGCCCGAACCCGACTAAGAGGGCGAAGATGATGAGGAAGGTTGTAGGCCGGTTGACGACTCTTCGGGATAAACTCATGCGTTCCTCCTACAGGACCGGATCGTCCGATTCGATAAGGTCGACCGTCTCGATGACCTTCACCTTCGCCCCGTCTTCGAGGAGGGTCTGCCCCTGATAGACCACCATCTCCCCCGCGTCGATTCCCGAACGCACCTCGAGCTTGTCGTCGATCTCGATGCCCCGCTCGATTTCCCGCTGCTGTACGGTATCGCCGGTCACCACGAAGACGAAGGGGACCCCGAAGCGCTCGACCACGCACCCGGCGGGGATCTTGACGATTCCCTGCTTGCCTTCGGTGATGATCTTCACATCCGCGTACATCCCCGCCTTGATTCGCCGGTCCCGGCCGACAAGGCGCATCTTCGTTTCCAGGGTCCGGGTGGTCGGATCGACCACCGGGGCCACCTCGGTAATCCGGGCCCTAAACTCTTCGCCGGGAAAGGCCGCGAAGGAGACCACCGCGGTGAGTCCTTCGGCAATCCGGGAAATGTACTTTTCCGAGACGTATACCACCAGCTCGAGATCCCCGGTCTTCGCGATCCGGGCTATTGGAGTGGTGGGGGCCGCCTTCGAGCCGATCTGCACGGGAACGGCGGTAACCGTTCCCGATATGGGCGCCTTCACCGGCGAGGCCACGAAGGTCTGTCCGGGCCTGCTCGGATCGATCTCGGCAATCACCTGGTCCTTTTCCACGTACCTGCCCACGGCGGTCAAGATCCGAAGCACCTCCCCGGAGGTGGTGGGAAAGGCGTCGACTTCGGCCGCCGCCTTCACGTCCCCGTTGAGCTCGAAGTAATCGTAGATTTCCCCCTCGACAGCCGGCGTCACGTTGACGGCGAATGCCGGTTCTTCCCGCTCGGTGCCCTGCTCTCCGGAGCCGCCGGACCTGCCGCCGGACCTGCCGCCGAAAGGGCTTCCCCCGCCGCAGCCGGTTACGAGGAGTGCCGCGGCGAAGGTTACGGTCAAAGCAAATAATACGGTTTTATTCATCGTTTTTACCTCTTTTCTTTAAAAGTTCTCCGGCTGCAGCCCGCCGCCGGCGAGATACTCCAAATCCAGCATGCCGCTCAAATAGGTGTAGCGGGCGTCCAGAAGATCGTAGCGTGCCTGATCGAGCTCCTGCTCGGCATTCTTGACCTCCAGGAGCTCCATGGTCCCCGCGGCGTACGCCTCTTCCGCCAGCTCATACGCCTCCTCGGCGACCTCCACGGTCAGCACTTTAGCCCGGATCGAAGAGACCGCCTGCTCGAGCTCCCGGACGGTACTGCGCACCTGCATCTCCACCCCGAGGCGGGCCTCCGCCTGAGAAAGGGCAAGCTGTTCGAGCTGATTCTCTGTCTCCGCTATCCGGACCCGCGTCGACGAGGCGGGGAGAAGGGGATCGATGGACTGCCGGACCGTGAAAGTGAGGGCTCCGCTCTGCTGCTTCCAGTCGTTAGCCACGTCGGCGAAGATGGGATCCGTAAAGGGATTCCCCTGAAAGGCGGGATCGAAGCTCCAGGAGATGCTGAAGGACGGATACATAGCACTCCGCGCAAGCTTGACCGCCTGCTCCATCGTGTAGATCTGTGCCTGCATCTCGCTTAGATCGAGGTTGCCTTCAATAACCTTCCGGAGCACCCCGTCTTCTTCCACGGTCCCGCCGGAGACGACTATCTCCCCCTCGAGCACAATATCCCGCTCGAGATCGACTCCTAGGCTCATCTTGAGGGCCAGCTTCGCCGCCTCGATCCCGTTTTCGAGCTGCTCTAAGCCGGGCTTCGAGTTCTCGTAGGCAACTCGGGCGGTCAGAAGCTGATACCGGGGAATGAGGCCGTTCTCGTAGTTTACCCGGGCCTGCTCGTAGCGCTCGAGGGCGTTTTCGATTCCCGCGGCGGTCACCTCCCGCTGCTCCTCTAAGAGGAGGATCTGATAAAACTGCTTCCGCACGTCCCGCTCTAGGCTCAATTTTGCCTTGGCCACGGTAATACGCCCCGCCTGGTATTCGAGCCGGGTCTGCTTGATGTTCTGGAAGATGGACGCGACAATGGTCAGCTGCGCCTGGAACCGGGCCGACAGGATCCACTGCGAGGGATCGCTCGGCGTGTACCCGGGCATACCGGCGAAGGGATCCTCCGGCTTCACATTGAGCCGGGTCAGATTGACCGATGCGCTCATCTGGGGAAGAAAACCGTTCCAGGACGTGTTTTTCTTTTTCTCTTTGATGTCCAGGGCGGTTTCCTCCCTCTCCAGGGTAAGATTGTTCTCCAAGGCCGTGGAGACCGCGGTATCGACGTCCAGGACCAGCGGAGTTTCCTCGGCAAAAAGTCCTCCCGCCGGAACGAGAACGCCCGCGGTGATCACGAGAGCCGTAAGGATTGAAATACTGCGTGTTTTCATATCGATTCTCCTTGTTTCCGAGTAGGAACAAATCCCCCGAGCCCGCGGCCGATGTAGCGGTATAGGGGCTCCAAGATTTCGAAGGGGGACTCCTCTCCCAGCCGGTCCCAGGACCGGTGAAGGTGCCGGGACACGAGAAAGTAGACGTAGGCCAAGAGCTGAACCGGCTCGAGGAACCGTACATCCGCGAAATTCCAGCCTGTGTTCCGTATGAGCCTCTCGAGCTCGTATATACTCTTCCGGGCCGCTTCTTGGGGAACGGCCAGATTGAGGTTCTGATAGACGGCCCAGTGGAGAACGGTCAAAAGCTCCGGCCGCATGACGGCATAGGAGCAGACCAGGACCTGATAGATCCAGAGTCGTTCCTTCGGATCATCGCTGTTTGCGATCTTGATTTCCAAGAGATTCAGGAAAGTCTCGTTTTCTCTGAGCATCGTTTCCTCGAGAAGAGCTTCTTTGTTTTTGAAGAAGTGGTACATGCTGCTCTTGTCCATGTCCATCTCCCTCGCGATCTTTTCGAGGGAAGCCCCTTCGTAACCGTGTACGGTAATGACTTTTTCGATCGCATCGAAGATCGCCGGGGGGGCGGGGACCTCCTGGGGCCTGAGCCACACCCGGTCGAGGAGTTCTTTAAGCCTGTCCGGTCCCGGGATTCCGCCGCTGAAGACCCCCGAAAGAGTAACCTCTTTCATGGTCCGGCGGATTTCTTCGAGCTCGCCGTCCGTCTTGACCGATCCGCCCTTCTCCTTGTAGACGTCGTGGATCCCCTGCCCGAAAATGCTCATCACCCAGAAGAAGACACTGTCCCTGAGAATCCAGGCGAGGGTGCCGATTTCCGTTCTTCCGATTCCGGGCATCGATGCGGCGAGCAATCCGCTCACCAGGGGAATCACCCTCTCTCCGAGGACCCGCGTAAAGGTCTCCCGTGACTCCTTGGACTTGAGGAAACGACAGATCAGAAAGTAGAGATACTCCGGCGCCGCGGTGAAATACCCCGTTACAGCTTTGAAGTATCGGTCTATCAGTTCTTCGAGGGCGGAGCGGGTACCCTCCATCCGTCCCGAAGAGCAATCGGACCTAAAGCCCGCCGCGAACTCCTCTATCGTCCGCAGGTACTCGCCTAAGACGCGGTCCTCCATCCCCCGGAGCAGCACCTCCTTGGAAGGAAAACACCGATAAAGTGCGGTCTTCGAAAAGCCCATGTGCTCCGCCACCTGCTTCAACGAGCACTCTTGAAACATCGTCCTTCCCCAGGACGAGAAGGCGGCGTCGATGACGTCGTCTCGACCGAACTGCTGTGTTCTACTCATAAGTTACCAACCGTTTGGTAACTTAACGCGGCCGCCGCGAAAAATCAAGTATACTCTAGGGATTTCGTGCGTTTATGGGGCTTTTTAATCGATTTCTAACCGCCGGGCCCGCCGGGACCCTACATGAGCCCCTGGCGGTACTTGAAGCTGCGCAGCGTATTCCGCATGAGCATGGTGATAGTCATCGGCCCGACACCTCCGGGGACCGGGGTTATCCAGCCGGCTATCTCCACCGCGGCGTCGAAATCGACGTCCCCTTTGAGGATGGGGACCATCCGGCCGGGGTCCTTCTTGCTCGGCTTTTCCCCGACCCGGTTGACCCCCACGTCGATAACACAAGCCCCGGGCTTGATCCACTCCGGCTTGACGAGGCCCGGCACTCCGGCGGCGGCGATGAGGATGTCGGCCCGCTTGCAGTGGGAGGCCATGTCCCGGGTACGGGTGTGCACCACCGTCACCGTAGCGTTGGCCCCGGGGCCCTTCTGGAGCATCATGTTGGCGATGGGCTTGCCCACGATGTTCGACCGGCCGACGACGACCACCTCGGCGCCCTCGGTGGGGACCCCGGCCCTGACGATCATCTCCTGAATACCGGCGGGAGTACAGGGAGCGAACCGCACCTCGTCGCCGCCTATCATAAGCCGTCCTACGTTGACCGGGTGGAATCCGTCCACGTCCTTGTCGGGATCTATGGCGTTTAAGACCTTCTTCTCGTTGATGTGATCGGGAAGGGGGAGCTGGACGAGGATACCGTCGATGGTATCGTCCCGGTTGTATTTGTCTATAAGCTTAAGGAGATCATCCTCGGATAAGTCCGGCGACTGATTATCCTGGATCTCCTTGAAACCGACCCTTTCCGCGGTCTTTATCTTTAATGTAACGTAGCTGACCGACGCCGCGTTTTCGCCTACGAGGATGGTGACGAGCCCCGGGACCTTTCCGGTTTTCCCCTTCAAGGCTTCCACCTCTTCGGTAATCTCGGCTAAGATCTCCTCGCGAATATCGGTTCCCTTGATGAGTGTAGCGGACATTCTCTCTCCTCCTTTTTTAAACCTATTTAAACCTACAGCTTCCCTTCCCGGGAGGCGCTGATGTAGTTCATCCCGAAATCGTCTTTTCCGAGGATTAGATCGGCGGTTATCTTATACGCTTCCGATTCGGTGTCCATTCCGTTCAAGACCTTGAGATTGATGTGCCGCGGATCGACGATTCCACCGTCTAACCCCGCCTGAGCGCAGACATAGGTGAACACCTGGTTGATGAGCTTTCGATTGGGCATCCCGTAGCTGATGTTGCTTAAGCCCGGAGCGAAGTGGAACTCCTCCCCGAATTTCTCTCTGAGTTTTTTGACGGTATCGATTATGATAAGCCCGTTTTCCTTATTAACACTCACCGGAAAGACCAGCGGGTCGAAGTGAACGTCGGAAAGCCCGAACCCGGCCTTCTCGAGGCGATCCATCAGCCGGGAGCAGTTCTCCACCCGGGCCTCCCTGGTTTCGGGCATGCTCTCCTCTCCGGTCGCTCCCGCGATAATCACCGATTTGTACCCGGCGGCGAGATCGATGGCGTCGGAACGCTCGAGGGACACCGAATTCACCATGGGTTTCCCCCGGGAGGTGTCGCAGGCCTCGAGTCCCGCCTTCAGAAGGTCCAGATTGGAGCTGTCGATGCTCAAGGGAAGCCGGGAAGCGTCCTGGACGATTTCAGCGACCCAGATGATGAGCTTCTTCCGCTCGTCCACGTCGGTGCTGAACTCGTCGACGTTCACGTCCTGATAGGTCGCCCCGTAACTCTCCTGTTCCCGGGCCCAGTGACGGATGTAGTCGATCCCCTGTTCCCGGGCCTTACCCTTTCCGTAGAATCCCTGCCACATGGCGGCCGCCATGTGTTTGACTTTTCCCTTCTTCCAGTCCTCGGCCCGCACGAATTTCTCGGGGACCTCCATGCTCTTCTTAGCGTCTTCGTCCCAGTAGTGGATCACTCCCCGTCCGTCCGCGGTTTCCTCGGCGAATTTTCCGCCTACCTTCCGGATCAGGGTACAGTGTATGTTTTCCGCAACCGATATGAACCTCTTTAATTCTGCCATCGCCGACTCCTTTGTGCCTCAATTCTAAAAAACAGCAACTCCAAGTGTAGCCTATATGAGTTTACGCCGCAATAAACAAATCCTTGTAATCTTTTACCAATTTTTGCACTTACTTTTAAGTTTGATTGATTTGAAGGATAAAGTGTGATAGAAGAATTTCAGATGCGATGATCGACGTACAGAGTCAAAAGGACAAACGTAAAATCTGGATCAATAAGGTCGGTGTAAAGAACCTCAGTTACCCCGTCACCGTGCTGGATAAGAAAAAGAAATTCCAGCACACCGTCGCCAACATCAGCCTCTACGCGGACCTCGCCGATAACCTCAAAGGCACCCACATGAGCCGCTTCATCAAGGTCTTCAATAAGTACACCTACGATTTCTCAATGACCCAGTTCCTCGAAATGCTCAGCGTCATCCGGGAGAATCTCGACGCAACAAAAGCATACGGCGAGGCCTGGTTTCCCTACTTTATAGAGAAAGAGGCCCCCGTCTCGGGTGAGCGGAGCATCATGAACTACCGGTGCGAGTATATCGGCGAGGTAGCGGAATCCAAACAGCTCTTCTACGTGGGAATTCAGGTCCCGGTAACCACCGTGTGTCCCTGCTCCCGGGACATCAGCGACCGGGGCGCCCATAATCAGCGGGGGACCGTTACCGTCAAGCTATGCCTCGACAAGTTCTTCTGGATCGAGGACATTATCGGACTCATCGAGAGCTCGGCGAGCGCGGAGCTGTTTACGCTGCTGAAGCGGGAGGACGAAAAATACGTAACCGAACGGGCCTACGACAATCCCAAGTTCGTCGAGGACTTAGTCAGGGACGTGACCCGCAAGCTCGAGGAGTACGGCAGCTTCCCCTGGTTCAGCGTGGAAGCGGAAAACTCCGAGAGCATTCACAATCACAACGCCTACGCCTACGTTGAACGGGGCGATGAGCGATATAAATTTTGACACTTAAGGAGATGTGTATGGCGAAGCTTGATCCTACAAAGATGAAGGACTGGGAAATTGCGGAAGCGGCGGCAGCCGACATGAAGAAGGTCTACCAGCTCGCGGATGAGCTGGGGCTGAAGCAGGAGGAACTCCTGCCTTACGGTCACTACGTTGGGAAACTCGATTACATGAAGATCCTCGACCGCCTCGAGAGCAAACCCAACGGGAAGTACATCGAAGTGACCGCGATCACCCCGACCCCTTTAGGCGAGGGGAAGACCACCACAACCATGGGCCTCGTCGAGGGACTCGGAAAGATCGGAAAGAGCGTTATCGGGGCGATACGGCAGCCCTCGGGGGGCCCGACCTTCAACATCAAGGGTTCCGCCGCGGGAGGTGGACTCGCCCAGTGCATTCCCCTGTCCGACTTCAGTCTTGGACTTACCGGTGACATCGACGCGATCACCAACGCCCACAACCTGGCGATGGTCGCCCTGACGTCACGCCTGCAGCACGAGTTCAACTACGGGGACGCAACCTTGGCAAAGAAGAACCTGAAGCGCCTCGATATCGATCCGAGAAACCCCGCTATGATGTGGGCCATCGATTTCTCGGCCCAGGCCCTTCGGGAGATCATCATCGGCCTCGGGAGCAAGATGGACGGCTTCATGATGAAGAGCGGCTTCCAGATCACCGTCAGTTCCGAGGTGATGGCTATTCTCGCTGTGGCCCGGGACCTTGCCGATATGCGGGCCCGGTTCGGCCGGATGGTCATAGGATACGACAAGAAGGGCAAGGGGGTTACCGCCGAGGATCTTGAGGTTGCGGGAGCCATGTCCGCCCTCATGGGCAAGGCGATCAATCCGAACTTCATGCAGACCATCGAGGGACAGCCGGTCCTCGTCCACGCGGGACCCTTCGCCAATATCGCCATCGGGCAGAGCTCGATCATCGCCGACAGGCTCGGCTTAAAGCTCGCCGACTATCACGTCACCGAGAGCGGGTTCGGGGCGGACATCGGCTTCGAGAAGTTCTGGAACCTGAAGTGCCGTTTCTCCGGGCTCAAGCCGGACGTATCGGTCATCGTCGCAACCATCCGGGCGCTCAAGATGCACGGGGGCGGACCGAGCGTTGTTCCGGGAAAACCGCTCGATGAAGCCTACACCAAAAAGAACACCGGCCTCGTGGAGAAGGGCGTCGAGAACCTGATTGCACACATCGAGACGGTCAAGAAGAGCGGAATCAAGCCGGTGGTGTGCATCAACAACTTCTACACCGATACCGAGGAAGAGGTAGAAGTCATCCGGAAGGCCGCCGAAGCCGCGGGCGCCCGGGTCGCGGTCAGCAAGCACTGGGAAGAGGGCGGTGCCGGAGCCGCCGACCTGGCCGGGACGGTTGTGGAGGCCGCCGAAGAGAAGGTGGACTTCAAATTCCTCTACGAAACCGCGACGCCGCTCAAGGAGCGTATCCGGCTCATCGCTACCGAGGTCTACGGGGCCGACGACGTAACCTATACCCCCGAGGCGGAGGCTAAGCTCAAGGCCGCGGCGGAGGATCCCGAATCGAAGGAGCTCGGCACCTGTATGGTAAAGACCCACCTGAGCCTGAGCCACGACCCCTCTCTCAAGGGGCGGCCTAAGGGCTGGACACTGCCCATCAGGGACATCCTCACCTACAAGGGCGCGGGATTCCTCGTTCCGGTGGCCGGAGGCATCAAGCTCATGCCCGGTACCGCCTCCGATCCCGCCTTCCGCAACATCGATATCGACACCAAGACCGGAAAGGTCCAGGGACTGTTCTAATGAAGCCGATCGGGGCGCGGTGAGCCGCGCTCCGATACCGGGATAATTTCAGCCGCGGGGCATTCAGCCCGCGGCTTTTATTTTGTGCTTTTATTTTGGGATTGCCCCCTTCATCCTCCCGCACTATACTTAACCCCCTATGGCGGGGCTCGAAAGAGGATACGTACAGGTATACACCGGAAACGGTAAAGGAAAGACCACCGCGGCTTTAGGGCTCGTCCTAAGGGCTGTCGGAGCGGAGCTCAGGGTATTCATCGGCCAGTTCTTGAAAACCGGGACCTACAGCGAAGTCTCCGCCCTCGAACGGCTAGGCCCGTCGGTAACCCTCGAGCAGTTCGGAGGCAAGCGCTTTATCCGGCAGGAGCCCACCGCGGAGGACCGCCGCCGCGCGGCACAGGGGTTCGAGCGGGCCCGGCAGGCGATATCGAGCGGAGAGTACGACCTGGTGGTCCTCGAAGAGATCAACGTGGCGATTTCTATGGAACTTATCTCAGTCGCCGATGTTTTGGAGCTGATTCGATCCAAGCCGCCGGATGTCGAGCTGGTCCTGACCGGCCGCCGGGCGGCCCCGGAAATCGTCGAAGCGGCCGACCTGGTTACCGAGATGCGGGAGGTCAAGCACTACTACAAGCGGGGAGTGACGAGCAGGAAGGGAATCGAGAAATAGCCCGGACGGCCCGGACTCCCGCCGGCAGCTAACGGCGGGACCTGCACTCGGTGCAGCCTAAGACGTGGACATGGACCCGGTCGGAGCGCTCGAACATCCTCGCGATTATGTATCCTTCTTTCGGCAAGACCTTATGACAAACCGGGCAGTACCTATCTTCCCTGTACCCCGGATCATAGCAGTAGGGACAGCCGTAGATATGGGCGAGGCGGTCCGGTTTACCCGGAAATACCTTGGTGTGGACGGTTTCTCCCCGTTTGAGCCTGCTCCCGCACAGGGGGCAGGGTCGTGTCCGGTCCCCGGAGCCGGTAACCACGAGATCCACCCCTTCTTTTCCTCCGCTTCTGCCGCGCCCCCAGAGAACCTTTAAGAGAATAACGATAAGGAGCGCGAGGAGAACGAGAACTATCAGGATAAGGGGAAAATCACCCTGCGGAGACATACCGATACTATACCAGATTCCTCCGGGGTTCCCAATCCCGACTTTTCGCCGTACTATTTATCCATGGCGATACTCTACATCGTGGCGACCCCCATCGGGAACCTCAAAGACATCACCCTTCGGGGACTGGATATTCTCCGTGAGGCCGACGTGGTGGCCTGTGAAGACACCCGGCATACCAAGAAGCTCCTCTCCGCCTATGAGATAGGAAAACGGCTCATAAGCTGTCATGCCAACAACCCCGAAAGGGGGATCGCGGCGGTCCTCGAGGAGCTGGATGCGGACAAGAGTGTGGCCTACGCCACGGACGCGGGCACTCCCGGTTTGAGTGACCCCGGATCGCTCTTAGCCGGACGGGTCAGAGAGGCCGGACACGCGGTCATACCCGTTCCGGGGCCCTCGGCTATGACCGCTCTCATGAGCGTAGCCGGTATAGGAGGAAAAACCCTCACCTTCGAGGGATTCTTGAGCCCGAAGCAGGGCAGGAGGAGACGCCGTCTTCAGGAGCTTCTCATGCGGGAAGAAAACTTTCTTCTCTACGAAAGTCCCTACCGGATACTAAAACTATTGGGTGATATTGCCGATTTAGGAGGTGAGAGGAAAGTGGTAATCGGCAGGGAGATGACCAAAATCCATGAAGAATTCTTGGCCGGAACGGCGAAAGAGCTCCTCGAAGAGCTCGAAAAGCGGGAAAAAACGCAAGGAGAGTTTTCCCTACTTGTCGCCGGGAAGAAAAAGTTTTAAAATTAGAGTAGAAGTGCCGATAAAGGATACAGAGAGTTAAAGGAAGGTTATCAATGACCATTGAAGGATTAGGCCCGGTAGATCCCATTTCGAAGTACAACAAGACCGAAAAGACCTCCAGGCCCCAAAAGGCCGAGAAGTCGGACTCGATCAACGTGTCCGAAGAGGCCAAGAACATGGGAGAATTGTACAAAGCCGCCGAAAGCGTAAAATCCTCGCCCGACGTCCGCCGGGAAAAGATCGCGGAAATCAAAGAAAAGCTCAAAGATCCTTCCTATATCGATGATAAGGTCATAGAATCGGTCGCAGACAGCATCATGGAGATGTTTGAGATATAAGCGTTTCCATATCCATACCGAGAAAGAACGAAGCAGGGGCAGAGAAATCGTAGTCATTCTCTGCCTTTTTTATTAGGAGCATCCAATGGGTTGGATTTACACCCCCACCCGCCTGGTAACCGGCCCCGGCAGCATAGAGCAGTTGGGACTTATCGCACAAGAATACGGTAACCGGGCGCTCCTCGTAACCGAGGAGGTCTTAGGCACCTGGGGGATTATAGAGTTGATTCGGAAAAGTCTCGAATCTTCCGGGGTACATGCCGTCGTCTTCAACGAAATCGGGTTCGATTCGGGAAGCGAAGCCGCCGAACGGGCCGCCGCGGTTGCCCGGACCAGCAAGGCCCAGCTCGTAATCGGCCTCGGGGGGATAAAAGCCGCATCCCTAGCGAAATGCGCCGCCCGGCTCGCCCCGGGGGCCCAGCTCCTCGACTTCGTTATATCCGGTAGTGACTTCGCCCCGGGGGCCCTTCCCTATATCGAGGTTCCCACTACTCCCCGAAACCCCTTCCTGATGACCGACCAGGCTCTCGTAATCGACGAAAGGGACCGGAGGGTACACCTCTTGAAGACCGGTCTCTACACGTCGAGCGCGGTGATAGATCCGAAACTCACCCTCAGCTTGAGCCCCAAGCAGACCGTCTTGATGATGATGGAGCTTCTTTTGACCTCTGTCGAGGGGTACGCTTCCCTGAAGAGATCGTTTTTAGCGAAAACTCTCCTTATGAATGTTTTCAAGCCGCTCCTTCATACGGTCAAACGCAGTTTCGAAGAGCCCAAACTCCTCGATCACCGCCGGCTTACCATGGAAAAGGGTGTAGAAACGTCCGTAGCCCTCGCATCCTCCACTCTCGGACTCGGGACCGCCGCGGCCTTTGCCGTGGGGGGACGATACTCGATTCCCCACGCGTGGATTTCGACGGTCCTTCTCCCTCATATCCTCGAGTGGCTGCACAGCGCGGCCCCGGAAGCCCTGGAAGAGATCGCCTCATACGTCGAAGAGGACCTCATGGGCAAGCCGATCAAGAACGGCACGGAGCTTATCGAATTCGTACGCTACCTGACCGCGTCTCTCAAGATGCCCCTAAGGCTCAGCTCCTTCTCGGTGACAAGACAGGAGCTCACCGGGTGTATCGACACCATCCTTGCCTTAGGGGGCGGTTCGTATCTCCCGGTATCGGTATCGAGCGGCGACATCGATGAAATCCTGAAACGTGCCTTCTAAACGATGATAACCCTCGAGAAACTGAAAACCCTCCCCCGAAAAACCCGGCTCCGCAAGATCATAACCCTTATCCAGGAGCAGGAGTTCACGACTTACGCCGGAAATCGGCCGGATACGCGGTATACCGCAGGCCTTGTCCGGCTGATCCTTAAAGAGAAAAACCTTTCCGGGGAGTATATCAAGAGCTGCGGAAACACCCTCGATCTTCTCGAAGGTCCACACCGCTCCCCTGAAGAGATTTTGAGAAGTTTGAGCGGACTCAGGCACGGCCTCATGAGGCACCTCGGCGCGGAACCCGCGGACTGGGACCTCCTCGATTTCTCTACCGGGACCCTCGACGCCGGCCGGCGGACCGTTCTCCCCTTCGAGATCTACCTCGAAGATGTCCGGTCCCCTTTCAACGTAGGGTCGATCTTCCGTACCGCCGAAAGTTTCGGGGCAAAAAGATTAGTCCTCTCCCCCTTTACCCCGACCCCGGAGCACCCCCGGGTGAAACGAACCGCAATGGGATGTACCGAAATCGTCGAATGGGAGCGGCGGGGATTAGAGTATCTCCGGGGCAAGCCCGGTGTTTTCGCCCTGGAGCTCGGCGGGAGACCCCTCGATAAGTTCGAATTTCCCCGGGAAGGGATTATGATCGTCGGTTCGGAGGAGCTGGGAATCAGCCCCGAGGGGCTCGCCGCCGCCGAGGCGGGAGCGGGAAGAGTCAGCATCCCCCTTCTGGGCGCGAAAGGCTCCCTGAATGTATCGGTAGCCTTCGGAATCATCATGCACGCCTGGGCAACACGATCGGGGGCACTCTCTTCTATTTAAGAGCTTTATCTATCTCCGGCTGATTGAAGCCTATGATAATCTTACCGTTGATATCGAGTACGGGAACTCCCATCTGACCCGATTTCTTGACCATTTCATCGGCCCTGTGCATATCCTGGGCGACATTGTACTCTTGGAAAGGGACATGCTTGCTCCTCAGATAGTCTTTCGCTTTATTACAGTAACCGCAGGTGGGCGTGGAGTACACTACTACCGCCATATTGTTCCTCCTGAGAAATTTTATATGCAAAAATTACTATATTAGGAGTAAAAAGTCAACCCGAAATTACTCGGCCCGATAGATTTCGCTGCGGTCGGCCCGTTCGCGCTCGAAGGCGGCTTCGAGTTTCTTCTTCGTCAGATTGAATTGCTCCTCACTCTTGAGACCGAACAGGTTCAAGACCCGCTTGTTCAAAAGATCGTAGCTGAGAATGTCCTGCTCGATGTTGCAAAAGGCATTGGCAAGATAGACGGTGTAGACCACCAGACGGTTCTCCTCGCTCGCCGCATCGGGATCGTGATGATAATGAATAGCGTCGACTAAAGAATCGGGAAAATTCCACTTCTCGGCTATGAGCGCGCCTATCTCGGCGTGGTTGAGTCCCGCCGAGAGGTCCTCGATGAAATCCCGGCTGATGTCCCGCTCTTTGCAGAACAGGGTGATCTTCTCGAGGAGGTCGGGATGGATATTGGAGAAGATGATCTTTCCCATGTCGTGAAGGATGCCCCCGACGTAGGCATCATCGAGGATGTTCTTCTTCCGGAGGCTCTTCGCCAGAGTATAGGCATAGTAGGCGGCACGATAGCTGTGCTCCCACAGCTCCTCGGTGCCTCCCTTCAGCAGTTTCTGCGTTCCGTATGAGTAGAGCAGGTTCTTGAGTCCCCTTAGACCCACCAGCTTGACCGCCTCGACGATATTGTCCACCTTCTTCGGCAGCATAAACTGGGCCGAATTGACGACTTTCAAGAGGTCCGCGGTCAGGGAGGGGTCCATGCTGATCTGCCGGGCGATATCGGTAATCTCCGATTCGGGATCGCTTATAAGCTTCTGCAGATATACGATGTTGTCGGGGAACTGGGGCAGACGGTCGATCTCCTCGACGATCTGCCGGGAGAGGAGGTCCAGGTTCTCCATGTGGACCTCGGAGAAGGGGATGTTGAGCTTAGCCACGGTCTCCCCGTCAACGGCGTCGATGTCGAAGGCGTCCTCGTCTAAGCCGAGCTTCTTGAGCATCAGGATGAGGATGACCAGCCCTAAGCCCGCCCCCTCACTGTCGTCGAGGACCGATGAGAAGGCCTCTTCCATCGATTCGAAGGCCCTGGAGCGGGCGATCCGGTCGTAGACCCGCATCTGCTCCTTTTTGGATATCTCCGCGTTGTTGTGGACCGA
The DNA here is from genome assembly GCA_964641125.1 of uncultured Spirochaetales bacterium. Classification (GTDB taxonomy): domain Bacteria; phylum Spirochaetota; class Spirochaetia; order SPDA01; family CAZSGZ01; genus JBKHAJ01. The sequence continues at coordinate 28,679 of CAZXMO010000016.1, read as the reverse complement.
GAGGTAGAGGTTCTTCGCCTTGGCTTGAAAGACCACTTTGACGTAGAAGCCATCCTCCTTCTGGAGGTCAAGATAGTAGTCGATGTTATCGAGGGTCTCCTGCTTGAACGATTTCATCCCCTGTTCGTAGTCAATCTTATTTCCGATATCCAGGTCCTTGACCTTGAAGTAGACCCGCTTGGTGTTCGCCTTCTTGGCGTTGACGGCGAGCTCCCTGAGGCAGTAGGCGATTTGGTCCTTGATCCGGCTCTGCCCGTATTCGTTCAAAAAGATCTCTAAGATCTTTTCGAGGTACACCTCAGTCTCGTGTGGCAGGGTATAGGTCTTTATAGCGATAGGCTGCGAGTTCCGGGCCGCCTGTTTTATTTGTTCGACATCTAGTGTTTTCGCCATTCGGTATTCCGCCTCGATATAGTGTAATTTTCATTATAGTTAATCCGTTCTCCGTGTCAAGGAAACTATCCTTCCGACTATACTTCCGAAGCATTCTCGGGTACGTGGAGTATCTCCCGGGGCTTACTTCCGTTCTGGGGCCCGACGATTCCCCTCGCCTCCATCTCTTCTACCAGCCGAGCCGCCCGGTTGTAGCCTATCTTGAGGCGCCGCTGCAGGTATGAGGCCGAGGCCTTGCCGGCTTGGACTACCACCTCTAAGGCCTTGTCCATGAGGGGATCGTCCCCGGCGAAGAGCTCGTCCTCGATCTCTTCGTCAGCGGCGGCGAAGATCTCCTCATCGATGTAATCGGGCTCGCCTAAGGTTTTCACGTAGGAGGTAATCTTCTCCACCTCGTCCTCCGAGAGGAAGGCCCCCTGCATCCGGATGGGAAAGGGCTCCCACGGCGAGGTGAAAAGAAGATCTCCCTTCCCAAGGAGCTTCTCCGCCCCTATGCTGTCCAGAATGATCCTGCTGTCGAACTTACTTGCTACCATAAAGGCGATCCGGGAGGGAATGTTCGCTTTGATGAGTCCGGTGATCACATCGATCGAGGGGCGCTGTGTTGCGAGAACTAAATGGAGTCCCACCGCCCTCGACATCGCGGCGAGCCTTGCTAAGGAGGACTCCAGGTCCTTTCCGCTCGTGGCCATAAGATCCGCGAACTCGTCTACGATGATAACTAAATAGGGAAGCTTTTCCTGCATCAGACGCTTCTTCTCGATCTTTCGGTTGTACGAGGCGATATCTCTGACCCCTAGGGAATCGAGAAGGGAGTACCTCCGTTCCATTTCATAGAGGCAGTACTGGATGGCCTGAAAGGCCCGCTTGGGATCGGTTATCACCGGAGTCAACAGATGGGGGATGTCGTTGTAGAGCTTGAGCTCCACGATCTTCGGGTCGATGAGCATCAGCTTTGCCTGGTCCGGCTTCTTGTTGTAGAGGACGGAACAGATAATCGAGTTGACACAGACCGACTTTCCCGATCCGGTTGCCCCCGCTATCAAGAGATGGGGGGTCTGAGTCAGATCGATGATCTGGGCCTCTCCGGTAATGTCCTTTCCGAGGATGACCGGGAGCTCGTACTCCTCCTCCTGAAGGCTCTCGTCGGCGATCATCTCGCGGAATCCGACTATGGAGCGCTTCCGGTTCGGCACTTCGATACCCACGGCGTGTTTCCCCGGAATGGGAGCAACGATCCGTACGCTCGAGGCGGCGAGCCGCAGTGCAATGTTGTCGGCGAGGTTCACGATCTTGGACAATTTGACCCCCGGAGCGGGCAGGATCTCGAACATGGTGATCACCGGACCTTTCCGGATCCCGGTCACCTCCGCCTGTATCTTGAACTCTTCGAGGGTGTGCTTGAGGATGTCTCCCGATTTCTGGGTTTCCTCGTCGATCTTCCAGTACTTTCCGTCCGGATACTCGTCGAGGAGCCCGTCCACCGGAACCCGGTACGACTGACCCGACCAATCCCCGGCGTCGTCTTCGCGGTCGTCGCCCTCGAGGTCGTCCTCGCTCACCGCGGCGAGCTCTTCGATATCCTCTTCCTCCTCTTCCATGGGCTCTTCCCAAAAACCGCCGTCGGATTCGGCGGTTTCAGCCGGCTCCTCTTCCCTAGGTTCCGCCGCGGTATCCTCCGTTACGGGAGCGGTGAGCGGGGGAAGGGGTATTTCCGGATGGTCCGGCTCCCCTCCGAAATCGAGCTCCCCGGGGGAGCCGGTTTCATCTTCGGGAGCCTCATCGAGGAACTCCAGATCGGAGTCCTTCGTCCCGGCGTCGTCCCGGGCCGGCGCGAGAGGATTGCCCAGCTCGAGGAAGCTGAACCTGCGTCTCTTCCCGGGAGCCGGCCGAACGGATTCACCTTCGGCCTCCGCCGGCGCGCCGTCCGCATTATCGAACGTCTCGGGCTCACCCCTGCTCTCTCCGCCGCGGAATAATCCGGACCTGAACCGTACGATCCCCATGATCTCCACCGGTAAAAGGAGGGCAAGGAGGATAATAGCCCCGAACCGTCCGAAAGCGGTCCAGAAGAAGCGGATCGCCGGGGCCGCGGAGGGGTCCCAGGCGATGCGGAAGAGAAGGGCCGCGGTAAAAAACGGAATGAGGCTCGCGATCAGGATGAACAGGATATCCTTTCGGAATCCCTGCAGCAGGATGAGAAAGGCACAGAAGAGGAAGAAAAAGGGAACATAAAATCCCGCCCACAAGAAGCTCTGGAAAAGGAAGACCCCCGGAGCGGCGAAAAAGCCGGCTCCTCCGGCGGTCCCCGATGCGGCGGTTACCAGGGAAAAGAGGGAAAACAGCCCGAGAATGATGAAGGCTGCGGCTGTCGTGTAGGCGGCATTGATCTTACGCAAAGATAACTACTCCTTTCTCTTAACAGTATCGGCACGGTGGAAAATAATTTAAACGGGCCCTTCGAACCGGCCGGAACAGGGGGCTTAGAGTAATACGAATCCGGCGACACCCAAGGGGATGAGGTACACCGCGAAATAGAACAGCTTGCCCCGCCTGATGAGCCTGAGCAGAAGGAGGAGGGAGAGGAGTCCCACCGCGAAGGAAACGGCGAAGCCCGTAACCAGGGGCCCCGGAGCCACCGCCATGCCGAGGGCTCCCAGGTCTTTTACCTCCAGGATAAAGGCCCCGAGTATCGCCGGGATCGAGATAAGAAAGGCGAACTCCCCCGCCTTCTCCCGGCTCAATCCGGATAGAAGGGAGGCGGAGATGGTAATTCCCGAACGGGAGATACCGGGAAAAACCCCGACCCCTTGGGCGACCCCCGTTATCAACCCCTCTTTTGCACCAAGATCCCCGTATCCCTTCTTTCCCCCCAAGAAATGGGCCCCGATCAGGATAAGACCGGTCACGATGAAAAGAATCGACACGATTTTGGGACGCCCCTCCATCTCGAGAAGGGAGACGGCGTACCCTACCACGGCGGTGGCCGCCGTCGCCGTGAGAATTACCAGAAAGAGCCGTCCGTTCTCCCGGTCCCCCTCCCGGGGAGCCCGGGCTATGATACGCCCCAACGAACCGATTATCGCCCCGATCTTCCTCCGGAAGACGAGGAGGACCACAAGAAGGGTGGCCACATGCAGAATGACATCGAACAGGATAGGGACGGCATCGAGCTCGAAGATAGTTTTGAAAAGAACGAGATGTCCTGAGCTGGAAACGGGAAGGAACTCGGTTACTCCCTGCACCGCTCCTAAGATTATTGCTTCGATAAAGTTCACGATTTTTACTCCGTCAATTCGGGAAAGAAAGTCGTAATAACCTCGCCCGGTTCGAGATCGCCGTAAAGATACCCGTAATGCACCGCAGACACAAGGACCTTTCGGCAGTGATTTCGGGTTTCCCGGAAGGGAATCGCCTCGATGAAGAGGTCGGCGGGAAGAGACCCGAAGCTCCTCTCCCATCTGCGGACCCGTGTGGGACCCGCGTTGTAGGCGCTTACCGCGTGGGCCGGGGTGGGAAAGCGGCGCAAGAGGGTGTAGAAGTAGTATCCTCCGAAAAGGATATTCGTTTGGGGATCGAAAACATCGTACTTATCGATATCGAGCCTCATCGCCATTTCCGCCGCGGTGGCCGGCATGAGCTGGGTCAATCCGACCGCCCCCGCCCGGGAGACTATTCGGGAATCGAAGTAGCTTTCCTCCCTCATAAGGGCATAGAGGAGGGGTTCGGGTATCGGGTATTCGGCGACGAGCTCGTTCACCGGCCCGGCGAAGTAGAGGGGATAGATCATCCCCAAGTCTCTCCCGGCGTCCGCTTCGAGGGCGGCTTCACCGCAGAGCACCGCCTCCCGGTAAAATCCTTGCGCCTCGAGCCTCCTTCTGAGCTCGAGAAGGAGGGGAAGATCGACCTTCTCCCTTTTAGCCTCTTCGAAGGCTTCTAAGAGAAGGCCGAACTCCATGAGCTTAATGACCCGCAGGCTTTCATAGGGGAGCCCCTCCGGGTCAACGGACGGCGCCGAAGCATCGACGCTGTCCCCCTCCCGGGGGGCATCGGGAAACTGGAATTCCCTTCCCGTCAGAAATCCGGCGAGGAGTGGATAATACCTCCCCGCCTCCGGGCGGACTGCGTCTTCGACGAGGAGATCGGTATCATCCGGGTCGGCGGCACGGAGCCCCGTCGTCCTCAAGAGGATGTATGCGAGGCGGGCGGCAGCCTCTTCGACCCCCCGGTCCCGAAGGATACGCCAGGCCCTGTGCACCATTTCCCACCGCCCGGAGGCGGTCAAGGCGGTACCCAGCTCGTCGAGAAGGTCGGTAAAGTACCCGGGGCTGTTCCACCGCATAACGAGCTCGGGGAGATGTCCCACGAGATGCTCCGGCCCGAGCTCGAAGTAGCAGTCGGCCCGAAACCAGAGAAGCCGGTCGATTATGCGGGCATCCCCGGAGGGGCCGACGTCGGCCGCTTCGAGTCCCTTACCGAAACGCTCGATCGCCTCCCGGCACAATCCGGCCTTGCGGAGGAGCCGCCCCGTCACCTCGGCGAGCTTTACCGGGGAGAGTCCCCCGTACTTTCCGTAGCGCTCCTCGGCGAAGAGGGGATTCAGGAGTCGGTACCCCTCGAGAGGCTCCCCGGAGAGGAGGAAGAGAAGGGTTATATCCTCGAGAACGACATCGTTCAGGACAGCCGGGTCCGCCTCCGCCAAAAAATCCCCGGCCCGCTCGGTCCCGGCACGGTACAGCCCGGCGGCGGCGGAGTACTTCATCTCGAAGAGATTCCGCTCGAGGGAATCGAACCCCCCCGGAAAGAGGCCGGAAAGACGGAGGTAGTCGAGGGCCCGCACATGGAGCTCCCCGGCGGGAACTGTAAGAAAAAGGCGGGAAAAATCTGATTGCCAGCCCTCACGGCCGAGTCTGCTCGCGGCGGCCGCTTCGAAGAGAAGAAGCTCGTCATCGTAAGCGGCGGATTCGGGAAACCGTTCTTTTATCTCGTCCAGGATCTCGAGGGAGGAGCTGTTCTCAAGGAGCCAGTACCGCGTCTCCAGAAGGATGCGGTAAGCCCGGTAGTTCCCGTACTCAGCGACCAGCTCCTCGGCGAGGGGAAGGCACCGGAGGTACTCCTCCCGCTCGAGACACCGTTCGGCGAGGCTGAATCCCGCGTCCCCCTTCCACGGCTCTTCTCCGGATTCCCACTCAGCCTCGAGCATCTCCCGGGCCTCGTCGAGCCTGCCGATTCGCGTAAAAACCAGGGCCATGGCGGTAGCGGAGCCGGGTCCCAGCCGGTGAATCTCCCCCGGATCTACCTCTTGGAACGAGATCTCTTCGAGAAAAGCGTATGCGCCCCGGCGGAGAGTCTCCTCGACGACCTTCCCGTCCATCTCCCAGATTTTCTCGGATCCGCAGCTCGACACGAGAACGACGAAGGCGAAACACAGGCTCAAGAGATGACGCGGGCGGATAAAATGATACATGGGAAATAGATTATAATTCGGGGATAAAGATCTTCGAATCCGCGTAGATGAGGTCGGGATTTTCGATTCCGTTCCATCGGGCGATGATGCCGTAGCGCCAGGGAGTCCTATAAAAAGAAGCGGAAAGATCCCACAGTGTATCTCCCCGCTTGATCCAATACCATGCACCGCCGAGCACCTCCGGTTCCGGTCCGCCCTCCGGCGGGGGTTCGGCGGGCGCCTCTTCGGCTGTATCGGCGGCGACACTCTCTTCCGCCTCGGAGGGCTCCTCGATTACCGCGGGCTCCTCG
>CAZXMO010000016.1:19612-22429 GCA_964641125.1 uncultured Spirochaetales bacterium | reverse complement strand
GGCGGCGACACTCTCTTCCGCCTCGGAGGGCTCCTCGATTACCGCGGGCTCCTCGTCCTCTCGGACGACAGTCTCTTGGACTTCTCCCCGGGCCAACAGCGGGGGGATCTCCTCGCCGCTTATGCCGCGATAGATAAAGAATCCGGCAATCCCCAGAATAATGAGCCCAAGAATGACGAGCCCCACGATCAGCCACGGGCTCGATCTCCGGACCTCCCGCTCGATAGGCTCGGAGATGACGGCGGATTCGGCGAACAACTCCTCTTCCGGTTCTTCTTCGAGTTCTTCTTCGAGCTCTTCATTGACGGTGGTATCGATATCGAAATCGGGTATGTCGTAGAGGTTGTCCTCCTCGAGGGCGTCGAGGCTGACGCTCAGGCTCTGTTTTTGCCCCGAGCTGACGTCGGCGGCGGTGGCGATCAGATTCTTCTCCTGATCGATACCGAGAACGAGCTCGACTTCAGGATCGCCCTTCGATGCGGGCTCGATATTGTCGATGATGAGGCTGCCTATGTAGAGGGCATTCTGCAGTTCCTTCCCGTCACCTCGATAGAGGTCGATCTGAACGCTGGATTGATTGTCGTTGACCGTGGTCAGAACCAGCCTCTTTTTCTGCTCCGATCTTTCCTCGATAATCGGGAAATAGGAGCGGTTGGCAATTTTTATTCCTATTGTGGAATCGCTCACGATTACTCCTTCCAAGGCTCTCGAATTCTATTCTCCCGCGGGCGTTTTGTCAATGTTACCATTTCTTGACAAGTAATCACCCAAAACCCATAATGGACCTATGGTTTTAACCGTCGTACTTATAATTATCGGTGTATTAGCCGTTGTCTTTCTAGCATTTTTTCTCATCCGGCGGAAGGGGTCCGGCGGTACCGGGAAAGAAAAGGACCGGGGCGCCATAATCCGGGAGGCCAACAAGAGACTGGCCCAGAACCCGAAGGACGCCGACGCCCTCCTCTCCCTCGGGGAGCTCCACTTCAAAGAAGGTGATTTCGAGAAAGCCTTGAAGAGTTATTCCACTTTGATCGATCTCTGCGCAACGAATTCCGACCTCGACGAGTTCGATATCACCGTCAAACATGCCTTGAGCGCGATGAAACTGGGTAACTACGACGCCGCCTACAAGAGTTTCGTCATTGCCCGAACGATGAACCAGGAATCCTTCGAGGTCAATTACAACCTCGGCTATCTCGAGTATCTCAAAAAGAACTACGAAAAGGCGGCGGCAATGCTCCGGCAGGCCAAGAACATCAATCCGGAGCACATACCGACCTTGAGGTACCTCGGGCACAGCCTCTACAAGCTCAAAAAGTACAAGGAAGCCGCGGCGATGCTCCGTAAAACCGTCGAGCACGAGCCCGACGACAAGGAATCGCTCTTTACCGTGGCCCAGTGCTTCTACGAAATCGGACAGAACGAGCAGGCCACCAAGCTCTTTACTCACTTGAGGACCGATCCCGCCATCGGCCCTTTAGCCTCCCTCTACGCGGGAACGATCCACATCAACCAGCGTAAGTATCAGGAGGCAATCATGGATTTCGAGATCGGCCTCAGGCACGTAAAGATGAAGCCCGAGACCAAGCTCGAGATCAAGTACCGCCTCGCCGCCGCGTACATCCAGATCCAGGAAATCGGCAAGGCGGTACAGCTGCTCTCCGAGATCCAGGAGGTCGATCCGGTCTACAAGGACGTCCCCAACCTCATAAAAAAGTACCGGGAGCTCAACTCGAACAAGCATCTCCAGACATATTTGATGGCCCCGCCCTCCGAATTCGCAACCCTCTGCAGAAGGATCGCCGAGAACTACTTCAAGAGAGCTAAAACCAAGATCCTCGACATATCGCTACAAAAATCGGAATTCGCCGACATCCTCGCCGAGGTTTCCACGGCAAAATGGGAAGACCTTATTCTGTACCGGTTTATCCGCACCGGCGGCCAGGTAGGGGAGCTGCTTCTTCGCGATCTCTACGGGCGTCTGAAGGAAGTCAAGGCGGGACGGGGGTTCTGCATAACCGCCGGCGAGTTTACCGAGGGGGCCCACCAGTTCGTTGAAGCTCGGCTCATCGACCTGGTGGAAAAAAAGGACCTGATCAAGATTCTCAATTCTATCTAGTGTTTACGAACGATAAGAAAGGTACGCTCTTTTTCGGACCCGCCGTCGATCCGCGTACCCGTTTCCGTGGAGGTAAGGAGCGGCGCGGGGACGATCTCCGCCGAGGCACCCCGTATCTCCAGCTCATTCAATTCGGCCGCGGCGATTTCGAAGCGCCCCTTGTACCCCAGGAGCCAGCCCGCCGGGCGGGTTATCCCCAAGAGCACATCGACATACCGCTTCAATTCTCCGAGGGCCCGGAATACCACTCCGTCGAACCCCGGGTCGAGCTCCTCGAGGGTCCGGTCGGCAACCTCCACGTTGTCGAGTCCGGCTACCGCCGCCGCGGCATATCGAAGGAAGCCCGCCTTCCGTGCGGAACGCTCGACTAAGACAAAGCTGCGCCGGGGCTCGAAAATCGCTAAGGGGATGCCGGGGAACCCCCCGCCGGACCCCGCGTCGGCGATGAGTGATCCCGGCAGGGTCCTGAGCAGGGGAAGCCCCCGGAGACTGTCGATGATGTGTTCGGTCACATCCTCGCCCCGGGCGACGAGGCCCACTTTACGGTTCCACTCTTCGAGGATCTCCCGATAACGTTTAAGCCGGGTCAGCTGCTCTTCTTCATACTGAACGGACCATTTTGTAAGGGCCGATTCAATCCTTGCCTTCATCCTTCCCTTCATCCTTCCCGCCCCGGAGCATCATCATAAGCACCGCGA
>CAZXMO010000016.1:17068-19512 GCA_964641125.1 uncultured Spirochaetales bacterium | reverse complement strand
CCTTCATCCTTCCCTTCATCCTTCCCGCCCCGGAGCATCATCATAAGCACCGCGATGTCGGAGTTTCTTACCCCTGAAATCCGGGAGGCCTGCCCGAGGGAGAGGGGGCGCACCGTTTTGAGCTTTTCCCGCGCTTCCACCGAGAGTCCCTCGGCCCGGTCGTAGTCGAAGCCGGCGGGGATCTTCATCCCCTCCATCTTCCGAAACCTGCCTATCTGCCTATCCTGCCTGCGTATGTATCCCTCGTACTTGACGTCGAGGACCGCCGACTCGAGCCAATCCGGCCTGTAACCCTTGAATCTCCGGTCGAGAGACAAGAGGAGGTTCGGCTCGTAAGAGGGGTCCTTGAGGGCCTGCTCCAAGAGCTTTCCCTTGATTCCCCGGTACTCCTCCGGCAGCTTCGCCTCGTCCTCGCCGGTAATCCGGCGCGAGGCGAGAAGCTCCTTGATCTCGTCGAGATTCCTCCGCTTCTCCTCCAACCGCTCCCGCATCTCTTCCGTCAGAAGTCCGGTACGGACCGCTTTTTCCGCGAGGCGCAAGTCCGCGCTGTCGTGGCGGAGGCAGAGGCGGTACTCCGCCCGGGAAGTGAACATCCGGTAGGGCTCGTTGGTCCCGAGGGTCACGAGATCGTCGATGAGAACACCTATGTAGGCCTCGTCCCGTCCGAGGACAAGGGGCTCCCGGCCTGCGAGGCGGTTCGCGGCGTTGATCCCCGCGAGGAGTCCCTGCCCCGCCGCCTCTTCGTATCCGGAGGTTCCGTTGGTCTGTCCGGCAATGAACAGCCCCTCGATGAACTTGCACTCCAGATTGGGATACAGCTGCCTCGGATCGATGTAATCATATTCCACGGCGTATCCCGGACGCATGACCACCACTTCCTCGAGGCCGTCGATGGTGTGCAGGAACTCGTCCTGCACCTCCTCCGGAAGGGACGAGGATATCCCGTTCAGGTACATCTCCTCGGTATTCAGCCCCTCCGGCTCGATAAAAATCTGATGCCGTGTCCGGTCGGGGAACCGGACAACTTTGTCCTCGATAGACGGACAGTACCGGGGCCCCACCCCCCGTATGACTCCGCCGTAGAGGGGGGAACGGTGGATGTTGTTTTGGATAATCTCGTGTGTCCCCTCGTTGGTATAGGTGATGTAGCAGGGAACGCTCGGCCGGTCTACCTCCGTACACCCGAAGGAAAAGGGTATCACCGCGGTATCCCCCGGCTGCTCCTCGAGAACGGAGAAGTTAACCGAGGATCGTAAGATCCGGGCCGGGGTTCCCGTCTTGAGCCTCCCCACGGTAAAGCCCAACCTCCTCAAGGCGCTTCCGAGCCCGACCGCGGCGGGCTCCCCGAGCCTGCCGGAGCTCTGAGAGAAGTCACCGATAAAGACGGATGCCTCCATAAAAGTTCCGGTAGTGAGCACCACCGTACGGGCGGAGATTTTTCGGCCCCGTTCGGTTATCACTCCCTCGACCCTCCGCCGGTCGGACGAGAGAAATAGGTCGACTACGGTATCCTGAAAGAGATTCAGGCCCGGCTGGAGCTCCAGGGCATGCTTGGCGAGAAGGCTGTAGAGGGGTTTGTCCGCCTGGGCCCGGGGGCTCTGCACCGCGGGCCCCCTGCTCTTGTTGAGCATCCTGAACTGGATCATGGAGGCGTCGATGAGCCGGGCCATCTGTCCGCCTAAGGCGTCGATTTCCCGGACCATGTTTCCCTTGGAAAGTCCCCCGACCGCGGGATTACACGACATCCTCCCTATCGTATCGAGACTCTGGGTAATAAACAGGGTAGAGTAATCGAGGCGGGATAGGGCCAAAGCCGCTTCGATCCCGGCATGCCCCCCGCCTATGACAATAGCGTCGAAATCCATTTCCGGTCCGCTACTCGATGCTCCGTTCGACCCGAAAGCGGTACTCCTCCCGGGCGTATCGGTCGGTCACCGCCACGGAGAGTTCGTCGGCGAAGCTGAAGGGGAGCTGTATCATTGTCTCGTTCCACCAAAGTCCGTCCTTTCCCCTGACGTAGGGGACCGAATGCCGTCCCTCCAGGGTATACCGCCGGCCGTCGATAACGAAGTTAAAGGTATACCATTTGAAATCGGCGTGCTCGATCTTCCTTCTGCCGAGACCGACGGCTATTTGGGGCTTTTCCCCTTCCCCCGCCTCGACGTACTCGACCTTCATATATCCGAGAGCATCCTCCACATGGGAGGTCGGCAGGACGGTGTAGACCGTTGTAGGGGGCTTTTCGTCCTCCGGGAGTTCGGGGAGGGGCCTCACCTGTTCTATCACCGGAGCGGGGGGCTCGGGGATGGCGGTTTTAGGTGTTATTTCGGGCTCCGAGGCGCATCCCGAAAGGATACCCGCGGATATTACGGCAACGGAGACGACCCACGCGGCCGCCTTCGAAAACTCGTATGCTACTTTCATTCGATCATCCATTCGATCAT
>CAZXMO010000016.1:0-16968 GCA_964641125.1 uncultured Spirochaetales bacterium | reverse complement strand
CATTCGATCATCCATTCGATCATTTTCCTACGCAGAAGTTCGAGAAGATTTCGTCGAGAATATCCTCTCGGGTCACCTCGCCGGTGATCTCGCCGAGAGACTGGAGGGCCTCGTGTACGTCAGGGGCAATCATATCCAAGGGCGCGCCTCCCTGTATACCCCCCCGGGCGTTCTCGAGGGCCTCCACGGCTGAATCGAGGAGCCTCTTTTGCCGCATACTGTCTATGACGGGCTCTCCGGTGTCGACCCGGGCGTCCCCTAAGGCCCGTCTCTTTATCTCTTCCTCGAGCCCCTTGAACCCCTCGCCGGTGACCGCACTGACCGGGAGGTATCCCTCCGGGGGGCCGGTGTCGACGGTGTCGATCTTGTTCCATACCCGTACCGCCCGGGACCCTAAGAGCTCGAGGTGCCCCGCGTCCTCCCCGGTCTCTCCGTCCGCGGCGTCTACCAGGTACAGAACGACATCCGCCCCGTTCAACACCTGCTCGGTCCGGCGGATACCCTCCGCTTCCAAGGGATGATCCGCCGTACGCATCCCCGCGGTGTCGTAGAGAATCCCGGGAATACCTCCGAGATTGATCCACGACTCGATGTAGTCCCGGGTCGTTCCGTGGATCTCCGAGACGATGGAGCGGTCCTCCCTCAAGAACAGGTTAAACAGGGATGACTTCCCCGCGTTGGTCCTCCCGGCAAGGGCGATCCGTATTCCCTCCCGGTAGAGCCGTCCGGTGGAGTAGGTATTGCTCAAACCCCGTATCGAATCGATGACCGTATCGATTTCCTCGAGAGGCACCGGACGGTCCTCCGCCTCCCCCTCGTCCTCGGAATAGTCGAGCTGGAGCTCGATGAGACCCATGAGCCTGAGGAGGTCCCCCTTGGCGGCGTCGATCCTTTCGGCCACCGCTCCGGAGAGTCTGGCTAAGGCCAGCGATTGAGCGGCCCCCGACTTGGCGGTCACGACTTCGTGAACCGCCTCCGCCCGGGTCAGGTCGAGCTTTCCGTTCAAAAAGGCCCGGAAGGTGAACTCCCCCCGGTTCGCCTGCCTGAAACCGGCCCTCCGGAGGGTTTCGAGAATTCTCTGTATCCCCGGGGGACTCCCGTGGACGAAGAGCTCCACCGACTCTTCACCGGTATAGCTGTGAGGCGGGCGGTACACCGCGGCGAGGACATCATCCAAGGGAACGCCTTCGGGACCTTCCGCGAGGGTACCCCGGCTCAAGCTGTGCGAGGGGGTCTCGGACAAGGACCGGCGGCCGCGGAAGAGGGGCTCCAGGTGCCGGATCGTGCCGGTACCGGCGGCGCGGATCACCGCTATCGCGGAAGTACCCCACGGGGTCGCTAGGGCGGCTATCCGGTCCTCCGGGTTGTACTCGTGTTCCTTCATATCCTACAATTATACTGAAGTGGATACCGGCATGAAAATACCCCTCTTTCACGACCAGCGAGAAACTCTCCTCTTTGCCCATAGGGGCTGCTCCACCCAAGCCCCGGAGAATACCCTCCCCGCCTTCCGCGCGGCCCTCGAGAGGGGGATCTTCGGAATCGAGCTGGACATTCGGCGGTGCGCCACCGGAGAGCTCGTGGTCATCCACGACGGGACGGTGGACCGGACCACCGACGGTTCCGGGAGGGTGGAAGAGATGCCCCTGGAAGCCCTTCGCGGGCTCGACGCCGGCTCGTGGTTCGGCGGCCCGGATTCCGCCCCTCGTTTCCGGGACACCCGGATTCCCCTCCTCGAGGAAGTCTTCGACCTCTGCGGTCACCGGGTCTACTACGACATCGAGATAAAATACTTCAAGAGGAGAGAATCGCGAATTCCTAAAGCCCTTATCGAGCTGATCGTCCGTTACGGCCTCGAGGACCGTGTGATGGTTTCCTCGTTCAATCCCCTGGTCTTGAGGTCCTTTCGGCACATCACCCCCCGCATACCCACGGCTCTTATCTTCGCAAAACACCAGGAAGTACCCTTCTATCTGCGCAGGGGAGAAGGGCGGAGACTCGTAGGATGCGACGCCCTGAAGCCGAAATTCGATCAAGTAACAGTGAGAAGCGCCGCCCGCTGGGCAAAGAGAGAAGGGTACCCCCTCCTCCCCTGGACCGTGGACGATGCAGATGAGGCCGAGAGGCTCATCGGATTGGGGGCGAGGGGGATTATCTCCAACACCCCCGAAACACTCCCGGAGAAACCGGTTTCACGGAAGCCGGGAGAGGAGCTCTTCCCCGAACTCCCGCCCTAAGCTCTTGAATGCGGCGGAAACCGCGCTGCGGGTAGTGCCCGCCCTGCTCCGCTTGAAGGCGGAGGAGGAGTAGAGTACCTCCCCGCTGTCCAGATCAGCCGCTTTGACCGTTCCGTTTACCTTGACTATATAGTTCTCCCCGGATTCGGAAAATTCATCGATCCGAGCGGTCCCGAAGATGACCCTATCGATGACGGCCCCGTAGCGTGCGGCCACCTGTCTGATGATCTCCCGGTCGGAAAGGGCGTTCACCGGAATGTCCGCGGGGATGGGGCGAACCGCGAAACCCGCTTCCGTAAGAATTTCCAGAATCCCCGCCGCGCAGTCGGACACATCGAGGGGATTTCCCGCCCGGTCCACATCGATACAGAGGATTCCGGTGGGTATCGCCTTGGCCCGGGAAACAACCGTGTACGAGAGCTTCAGCGACTGCTCACGCACCAGCCTCTCCAAGGCCTCGACCTGAATGTAGAGCTCGTCGGACACCTCCTCGAGCCCCTCCATCGCCTCGCCGAGGGAGAGGGCGACCTGCAGATCGTCGCTTCCCACGAAAAGGGGTATTCCCCGGAAGTATTCGGCGTAGCCGTCGGGCCCCGTCCGGATCACCGCCGACTCAACCCCCATCCGTCCGCCGGCAAGGAGCTTCCGGTGAACCACCCTGAGGCGTACCCCTTCGAGAGGAGGCGCATTAGGACCGGTGCCCCCGATAACCCTGAACCGGAAGGGTTCGGCGAACTCCTCGTTGACGAAGGTCGACTGCGGGGCGGATACTCCCACAATGGTGATTCGGCGGACCGCCTCCATGGCCTTGTTGATATTCCGCTCGAATTTTATCGGCGCGTTGTCGATCCCGGACCGGGAGGCGGCGCCGGCGGCTTCGAGGTAGCGAAGGGCCGCGGCGTTGAATCTGCGCTCCTCCATCAGCATATCCCCCTCCCGTTCCGGTCTCGATACGGCGGCTTCCCGTTCGGCGAACACCGCTTCCATCCGGGCCTTCTCGGCCAAGAGGGCCTGCCGGTTATATTTTCCGAGGAGATAAACGGTAACCGCTCCGTCGGTCCTGCTGATCCACTTCTCCTCGACGGTAAAATCCCCGATTTGCGCCGCGGACTCCTGCCTGATGATCTGGACCATTTCCTGCTCGTAGGCCTCGAGGGTATCCCTTGCTTCGACGGTTGTTTCGGCGGATATTCTGACCCCGATAAACCTGGTCACCTCCGCTATCAGCGAATATACAGCGGCGTTTTCCGCCTCGGCGAGGTCTCCCTCGGAGCTCGTCCCCACGCCGGAAAAGTACATCGAGGTTAGGTCCGCCTCGGGCGGATTGGTCACCCATACCGGGGCCATCCCTCCCGGCCGTGCCGCCGAAGCACAGGAAGCGAACAGGATAAGCGCCGAGGCGGCGATGAGTCCAAGGAGCCTACAACTGCGATTCATGCCGATCAGTGCCTCCTAGTACAATCCGGTATCGAAGGTTATGGCTTTACCCCGAAAGTAGACCCGGTACATCCCCTCGAGCCCGGGGATTCCCTCGGTAACATCGTAAATAGTGTCCTCGAGTTCCTCGATGCCGCCGATAAAGGCCACCTGGTATCGGGTCTCCTCGGCGGAGGCCGACAAGGTTCGGACATCTTCACTCCTCCGTTCGAGCTTTCGCCTGAATTCGCTCATCATTCTCGGATCGGGGGTGTTCTGGACGATGAGATCGTAGTTGATCCCATCGCGTAAGGCGTCACGCATATATATTCTGGCCTGATTCATCGCCAGGGGCATCGCCTTGTATATCGACGATTGCAGGGCATTGTTGATTGCATCGAGCTGCGAGCTCGTGGAAAAGGTCCGGGGGCTGTTATACGGGGTCGATCCTAAAAGGGTACCCGTGGAAGCCTCGAAGAGTTTGACCGTGACCAGGGCCTTACCGTAGTGACGGTTCCCCTCGGTCTCCCCCGATGTGATCGCGTCGAGCTCGAAATAGACGTCGGCGTTCAGACGCTGGGCGATCCACTGGATCATGGTCATCTCCCGTCCGGTCTGCTCCTCGAAGGCGAGCTGCCGGTCACGCTTGAGCTCCTCGATCTGCCGTGAATCGACGACCCTGACTCCCTGGTCGGCCAGATACCCGTTGGCCATGGTAACCGCGCCCTTCATGAGGAAGGGATCTTCCGCCGATTCCTCGTCGAAGTAGACCATATAGATCATACGATTAAGGTACTCGTCCAGGAACTCCCGTTCTTCAGGAGTCAGCTCCGGCTCTTTCGCGGCGGCGGAACCGTATTTCGGCTCCTTGGCCTCCTCCCGGACCGAGGTTTCCGGCTCGGTCGTCAGAGCTGTCCGGGGCGGGGGTGTACCCTTAGCCCCCACGGCTCCCGCTCCGAAGGGTGAGCCGGGGGTAAGCTTACCTCCCCATATCCCGTTTTCCCTCAAGACAGTCTCCACGGCGGCGAGGTCGACTTGGATCATGATCGCCGTCCGCCACAGATCCCCGTCCCGTTCACGGCCGAGAAGCTCGAGGCTGTCGTTTATTACGAAGAGGTTCGCGTTGGGAACGCTGTAGACTGCCTCCTCGAGCTCCGGCCTCTTCGCCGTAGAGGCGGGAATCCCGATCATCTCCACCACCGCTTTTTGCACGGCGTCCATCTTGGCGGTGTTCAAGGCCTCGGTCTGTGATGTCCCGGCACCCTTCCCGTAGTACCGGGGAGGACCCGACGGTCCGCCGGCCGGCCCCGGAGTGACACAGCCGAGCACAATCAAAATCGCGGCGGAAAAGAGGGCCGCGCGCATTAACATCTTCATCTTCATCTTCATCCTCCTTAGTACCGGAATTGGATGCCGCCTCCGGCGAGTATGCCGCCGTAGGAGTTGCCCCACAGGCCGAACCAGTAAGAATACCCCGCCTCCACGAAAATCCGTACACTGTCCCCAAGGAGGTAGTTGATGCCGACCTGGGTAAGAAAACCGAGATGGGATAAAAGCAATTGGTCCTGATCCCAAAAGGGAAGAATCATACCGAACCCCCCCGCGGCGGTCGGGGTTATCTGGAATCGGCCGAACCAGATGTTCCCCTCGACGCCGAAATAACCGTTCATGGGGAACCCGAAGAAAACCCAGCCGATTTTAGTGATGGGAACCTCGAGACCGACTATCGGCCGGGCGTGGTAGAATCCTCGGTTGAATCCCTGACGGATTCCCACGGTAACGTCAGCGAGGTACGGGCTATCCAGGGGAAAGAGTGCATGGGCGTACACCGTCGAATCCGCGCCGAGTCTCGGCACCTCGTTGAGCTGGTCCCCGATCCTCGGTGTTCCCTGGGAGTAGATGATCTTGGCGACCGAGACCTCCCTGCTGACCTCTTTGACCACCAGCAGTCCGGTGGAGTCCATCACTTGATGTCCCGATGTGAGCTCGACTTGCTCCACTACGGCGTACTCGTCCCCGAGCTTGACTCCCATGTTCTCGCCGAATTCGATGAGGACCTCGCCGCGCATGACGTCGACGATCCCGGTCTTGAGCTGGAACTCCGGCACCTTTCGCACCTCGTACTCGAGCTGCAGGGGAATCAGATCCGCCGCCTCCCGGACGGCCCGGGAAGACACCTCGTCTTCGCCGGTCGTCCGTACGGTAAAGTGGGCTATTGTTCTCGATTCTTCCACGTTGATTACGGTAAAGGCGGTCTCCAGCTCCACAAAGTAGTCCCGGCCGTCTCTGCCGACGTCGAAATAGGTCAGGGTGGGAACGACAACGAGGAACGACCCTGCCACACGTATGAAGTCGGCCTCGGTAAAGGCCTCCCGGCCGAGCTCCACCGATTCGGGTATTTCGACGCTCTCTTCCTTGTACCTTTGGATTCGGTCGATGAACTCGTTGACGTCGGACGAGGCCAATCGGTAGTTCATGCCGATAACATTGAACCGGCCGAGATTGACGAACACGCTCTTTATTCTCTCGTCGACCATGCCCAAGGCTTGGGTGGGAACGTCCCAGTCGTAATAGCTCAAAGCAAAAACGGCCAGGTCCCTCTTTTCGGTAACTTCCTGTGCCGTCGATAGTCCGCACAATACGAATACAAGCGCAAGGACGATCGCTACCCTTTTCATTCGGTCCTGCTCCTTTCCATCAATTTTTTTATGAAATAGCTGAAACCTCTTCCGGTTCCGTTTTATCCGTGAGCTCCGCCCGTTCACTCAGGAGTATAATCGCCCCCAGTACGAGGGGGGCTTCTCCCGAGCCGTTCTCCAAGCGAATCGAAAGCCCGGCGGCTCCCGCGTCCTCGGAGGTAAGTTCGATCCAGACGAACCCATCCTCGTCGGGGGTTACCCCTCCGTTTCCTATCTTCACCGGCCGATAAGCAGGCTCGGCCCCGCCGAAGGAGTATTCTATACCCAGGGTTCCCCGCTCTTCGGGAAGATATAGCCCCAGGGAAACCCGCTCACCCCCCGTATCCAAAGGGGGAAGGAGGAGAGAAGATTCCGGATCAAGGTGAGCTCGGCTCGGTGTAAACCGCACACTCCCTTCGACCGCAATATCGGAAGGTTTTTCGCCCCCGCCGAATCCCTCCGCGTAGCGGACCGCGCTTCCGTACCTCTCCCGGGAACCCTTTTCAAAGGGATTTTCGAAAGCCCCGGGCCGCCCCCGGTCGTCCCGGGTGTGGATCCCGAGCTCGCCTATTATTCCGGATATTCCGGATATTCCGTCTATTCCGGTAACACCCCGATCTCCTCCGAGCTCGAGGGTCGAAACCGTCCCGTCGGGAGCGTTCGAGGTCCGGTACCTACCGGTTAGTTTCCCGTCCAGGTACCAGATCCATTCGATACCCTCATCGGCGGGATATGCCGAAAGAATCACCGTAATCGGCCCCCCGTGGACGGCGGGAAAAATCCCGGAGGGGATCTCCGCGGCAGGACCCGATGCATCGAACCTTCCCCGCAGCTCTCCCTCCCGGTCTATATCCAAGGCAAAGACGGTCTCTCCGGAACCGGTCGAGAATTGAAGGAGCCGGCCGGCTTCTGTGTCTGCGCTAACGAGCATACGGATGACCGTTGAAAAGCTGTGTTCGCCGAAGACGAGCGGCTCGATTCCGGAAAAGACCACCCCGGAGGATCCCTCGAGGCTCAGTCCGTACAGGTTGTCCCGCACATCGAAGAGGGGGTTCCCTATCTCCTCGGCGACACCAACGCTCCCCGCATACCCGCTGTCGTTGTAATTCCCGCGCAAATGGAAGAGATTGGCGTAATGTTCCGCCGGACCGAGATCCCCCTTCAAATCGGTCGTGGACCGGGACACGTACACGTCGGTCTCGAGGGCCGCCTGGGAGTGGAAATCGTCCAGGTCGTACGGCGGAAAGGGGAAGAGCTCCGCCTCGAGACTGTAGACTCCCTCCACCTTCGGAGACCGCCAGCGGGCCTTGACCGTGCCGGAGGTGACCGTTCCCTCGTAGATGATGTCGTTTCCCATCCTCCACACCAGGTACGGTCTTGCCTCCGCCGGGGCATCCACCGATGCGAAAAGAATGACCTCCGAATCGGGCTCCACCGAAACCGGCAGAGTACTTATGCGCCGGATCGCGTATTCATCGTCTACGATAAAGAAACGGACACTCTCCCGATGGAGGAGGGTTTCCTCGGCGTCGTACACCGAGGATTCGAGGACGTAGAGGCCGGGCTCGACGCTAGGTATCTCCAAGTCGGGGAGTGAATCGCTCTCATCCAGTTCGAAGGAGCTGGAAGCTCGGGACGATCCGTCCTCGGACTTCAGACTGAAGTCGATTCGCGAGGGCGCAGCGTCCCCTTCGAGGAGGACCAGGGAGACCGTAACCGCGTCTCCCGGGCTCACAAAAGCTCCCGGGGCAACCGTTTCGACCTGAAGGGACACACCTTTCTCTTCGGGCTCCTCGAAATCAAAGGGGGCCTCACAGGAAAAGAGGAATATGGAAGTTATAAGCGCGGCTGCCGCGGCCGTTCTCGAAATATGCACGGGACGTCCTTAATTGTAATATTACCACATTTTATCCGCGAATCAACGGAATAAACTTGAGAAATCCAACCTGTTTGAGATACTATTGCATCTTATGACGGGGAACCGAGCTCTCATACACCTTGCGAATCTCGAGGCGAATATCCGCACCGTAAAAAGGATTATCGGAGCGGGCGTCAAGATATGCATGGCCGTCAAAGCCGATGCCTACGGGCACGGATCAGTGGAAGTCGTCCGGGCCGCCTCCCGCGCGGGGATCGACTGCTTCGGAGTCGCCAATACACGGGAGGGGGCCGAATTACGCCGGGCCGGAATCGACGACGAGATCATCGTCTACGGACTGGCGGCTCCCGACGAATACGAGGAGCTCATCGATAACCGCCTCTTCCCCTTCGTCGCCGCCGCGGAGGGGATAGGCGCCCTCGACCGGGCGGCCCGCATCAAAGGGGTCCGTCTGCCGGTCCATCTCAAGATCGATACCGGGATGGGCAGGATCGGGTGTACCCCCGAAGACGCCCCGGAATTGGCGGCGCGGATAGCGGAAAGCGGAGGTTTAAGCCTATCCGGCACCTGTACCCATTTCGCCTGCGCCGACAGCGCCGACCCGTCGTTTTCCGAGAATCAGATCGATAGATTCAACTCGGCCGTCGATGCCATCCGAGCGAGGGGGATAGATCCCGGAACACGCCACGCCGCCAATTCCGGGGCTGTGATCGGACATTCCCGGGCCCGTTACGACATGGTCCGCCCGGGAATCATGCTCTACGGGTATTATCCCTCCAAGGAACAGCCGAGAGAGGAGAAACTCTTCCCTGTTATGGAGCTTAGGACCCGGATCACCTTTATGAAGAGAGTCCCCGCGGGGACTCCCCTCTCCTACGGCTCGATCTACCGTACACCCACGGAGACCCTCGTGGCCACCGTCCCGGTGGGATACGCGGACGGTCTGAACCGGAGGCTGTCCAACCGCCTCGAGGTGACCTGCAAGGGGAGGACCTATCCCCTGGCGGGGAGGATCTGTATGGATTTGTCTATGATCGATTTGGGGCCCGACTCGGACGCCGGGCTCTACGACGAAGTCACCCTCTTCGGACCGCCGCCGGCGGCCTCCGACGCGGAGACCCTCGCGGACCTCCTCGATACCATCCCCTACGAGATAACCTGCTCCGTGGGGGGACGAATCCCCCGGTACTACTGCGACTAACTGCGACTAGAAGGGGCTGTCGCCGCCGAAGATATCCCCCATGGGATCGATCGGTTCAGGCCTTCCGGATCCGAAGGGGGTGGAGGCCCGGTCGATCTTCTCGTAGAGCTTGAGAATATACCTGACCTGGCTCAGCTTCCAGGCGACGGTGCGCCGCTGCTTCTGGAACTCCCGGAAGAACTCGTCGGTGGAATAGCCCGACCACAGCCTCTCGGGGGCTATATCGTAGCGCTGATATATCCTGTAGAGATTGCCGACCCGGAAAAATTCCCTTTCTAAGAGAAACACTACCCGGCGCATCCGGAACAAGGCGGGGCTCACCTCGATCTTGTCCTTGACCGCCTCGCCGGTGCTCCGTCCGGCACGGGTGTCCTGGGCCCACCGCTGGAATATCCGGTTGTGCCGCATCAGCTCCTGATAGGCCGGATTGAACCGGTCCAGGTATTCCAAATACTGACGGGCGTATCCCTTGATGACCGCGGGGGCGTTGGGGATAAAACCCTCGAGCTTCTGCCGATACCAGTCGTCCGCAAACCCCCGGATGTTTTCGGGGGCGACCGGGAGCTCTCTGAGCTGCTTATTCCTCAGCTGCTCCACCGCGCGCCCCGGTTCCGCCAGAAACTCCTGTCCCAGGGAGTTTCGACAGGCGACCCTGCCCTCGGTACAGGTGACGAGAATAGAGCCTTCCGGCGCGACGGTCACCGTAAACTCGGTCCCCCGTATCCCTAAAACGGCGCTCTCTGTGGCTACGGTGACTCCGGTACCGGTCAGCTTCTGCACCTTGAGCCCCAGAGATCCTCCCAAGAGCTCGAATCGGACCCTGTCTCCGGTGGACAGCGATTCCACGGTAAAGTAGAAGACGGTGTCCTGCATGACCCGCACCAGGCTCTCGTTGCCGGTTTCCCGGGTGACCAGGACCTCGGCGTATCCGTCCATCCCGGTTTCCACCAGATCGTACCGCTCCAGATCGAGGCCGATGTCGACTTCCGGCCACTCCATGATCTCACCGTTCCGATGAACGCTCACATCCCCTTCCAGGTAGTCCACGACCCCGGAAAAAAAGCCGTCCTGCGCGTAAGCGGGCAGGCAGAGTCCCCCGGTAATGAGCAGAAGGTACACGAACCGTAGCAGTGTTTTCATGGATTATTCCTCAGCGTCAGAGTATACCACCGGGATGTATCGTTTTCAATCGTAGACCCCCCGGAGGATACGGAGAAGATCTTCCCGGGAATACTCGGCGGGATTGTAAGTCCCCGAAGCGTCACCCATCGACACCTCCGCAATCCGGGGAAGGTCCTGTTCCGTAACCTTCCCGGTCGCGGCAAGGGTGCGCGGAAGCCCGGCACGCTCTTCGAGTTCCTTTCTCAAGCGGTCGACGGCATCGAGGACCCCTCGGACCCGTTCTTCCCGAGGCGTTTCCGTATAGACCTCCGCTCCCGCGAGAAAGAGGAGGGCCTCCCCCAGGTCCTCGGCGTACTCGGCCCCCGCGTGCTCGAGGTTAAACCGGAGCACTTCGGGAAGGAGGATGCTCATGGCGACGCCGTGGGGGACATGGCAGTTAGACCCGACGCTGTGGCCGATGGTGTGGACCAACCCCACCATGGAGTTGGAAAAGGCGATCCCCGCCAGGGTGGAGGCCAAGGCCAAATCCATCCGCTTTTCGACGTCCCGAGGCTTCTCGAGGACATCGAGAAGATTTTCACTGATCTTCCTCATCGCCGTTCCCGCGTAGGCGTCGCTCAGGGGATTCTTTGCAAGACAGGTGTAGGCCTCCACGGCATGGGTCAAGGCGTCCATGGCGGTCGCCGCGGTAATCGGCGGCGGGAGGGTCACCGTCATTCTCGGATCGACGAAGGCGACATCGGGCAGCAGAAACGACGAGGTCAGGGGGAATTTCCGTCCCGACTTCTCGTCGGCGATGACCGCCACCAGGGTGGTCTCCGATCCGGTTCCCGCGGTGGTAGGGACTACGGCAAAGGGACGGAGAGGATGCCGGAGTACCTCGGCCCCGGCGAAACCGGACAAGTCCCCACTCCCTTCGGTTACGACGATATTGATTCCCTTCGCCGTATCGATGACCGAGCCTCCCCCCACGGCTATAAGGGCGTCGCATCCCGTGTCCCGGTACAGCCGGGCCGCTTCGGCAACTACCGCGGTCGAAGAATCGGGGGGGACTCCGTCGAAAATCCCTCCGATCTTCAAGTCCGATCCCGCCATACCCTTCACCACCGTGTCGATGAGCCCTGCCTTCTTGACCCCGGCATCGGTAACGATCAGGGGACGGCGGGCCCTCAGGCGGCCGAGCTCGAAGGGGATGTGTTCGAGGGCGCGGTTCCCCGCGCATATCTTGACCGGATTATAGAACTCGAAATACTCTTTCTTCATTTTAGCTCCTCGCGTCTCACACTCCCGTCAGCGCACCGAAATAGACCCGTATTCGCCCGAACAGTTTTCTCCCGAGGCTCCAGCGGGGATAGGATTTGACCGCCTTTCGGGCCAGAAATTTCGGAAGGAGGTAGACCTCCGCCGCGTTCAGGCAGCGGACCACCGCCATCGCCGCGGGAAGCTCTCCCCGGGCGGTCATCCGGTCTCGGGCGAAGGCGACGGCGGTCTTCTCCCTAAAGGTGAACACCAGCATGGCCGCCTCGATGCTCTTGAAGGTGATAGTCAGGTCCCTGAAATGCCGTTCCGGGCGTCCGCCCCGGTATTTCAGGCCGCCCCGGCCGGTTTTTTCCATGTAGAGTCCCGGTCCCCGGGGAAGCACGGTAAGACCGAAGGTAAACCCTTCGGGAAGGTCCTCGAGCTCCCGGCGAATATCGGGATCGAATTTGGATGCCGCCTGCAGCCCCCTCCCGAGAAAGAAAGTAAGCACCTCGAGGTAGGCAATTTTGAGTTTGGATGCGGGGGGCGGCTGAGGGGTCTTCTTCACCCTCCCCGCGGTCCGGCTATCTCCACTCCGCCGGCGCTCCTCCGGGGCCCGGGTCCACCGGACATCCGAGGCCTCAGGCCCGAGTCCGGCCCGACCGAGGGTTCTTCTCGAAGGGACGCCTTCTTCATCGTAACCCCGTATCCGATAGTACCTGTCGAGCATAGGTTCGAGGGGTACGGTGCTTCGCACCGGGTATCCGGTATCCCCTTCCCCGAGAAAGCGGTAGGGAAGGGTATCGTCCTTCCGGGATATTCCCTCGGCGCAGTTCATATACCGCTCGAGGATGATGGTCCGCCTCCCCGCGGCAAGAAACTCCGATTCACCGAGGCGCATTCCCACGGCCGCCGAAAAGAGGTCGCTGAAGCGCCGGGCGCTCAAGAGTTTCGCGGAGATGCGGGGAAGGTACGCCATGCTCGGTTTCAACAGGAATTTCGGCAGGAGCCTGGGGATGGGGTTTTCCATGAGATAGGCGAAGGTGGTGAACTGACAGGTATGGAGACAGTTTATGGCGGCGTAGAGGTCTTCGAAATAGACGGTCCACTCCGGCTTCGCCCGGGCCGAGTAGGGATCGAGGAGTCCGTACATCACCGCGGGGCCGTACAGGTATGAAGAGAGATGACATCCTCCCCGGTTGGCCACCGCGTATCCGAGCCCCTGCCCCCAGGACCCCCTCGGGTCGTAGGCGGCGAGCTCGAGTCCCTTCACCTGAACGGCGAACTCCTCTCCCCCGTACTTCCGTGCCGTCCTCCTGCTCCCCCCGCCGAGCTCCGCGTCATTGCCCCGGACGTAGGCGATGTTCTCGAGGGTTTCGAGGATCTTTTCGGTCTTCCCGAAGGCGAGGTCCGTCCGGTAAAGTCCCTTCTCCCCCGCCTCCATGGCCCAGCTCAAGGTGCCTCCCGCGGAGACGGTGTCCATACCGAGTTCATTGCACAGATCGTTCATCGCCACGAGAGAATCCGGGTCGTACACCCCTAAGTTCGGTCCCAGAAGCCCCACCGATTCGTACTCCGGTATCTGGTGGACCGTTCCGTCCGGGAGGCTTCCCTTGTGCCCGCAGAGGATCGAGCAGGGCTTGCAGGTGCTCGGTTTCGTACCGTACCTCTCGGCCATCGCCCGGCCGGACACCGCCTGGGCCCGGGGATCGCTCCGGCGGCGGAAGTTGTCGACCGGAAGGAGCCCCTCACGGTTGCATATATCCACGTTCGAACCGGTCCCGTACCGCCGGAACTGAACGGAGGTGAACGGATTGGTGTTTATCTGCCTGATTCCTTTCTTCTTGACCCTGTCGAAGCTCTTAGCCCTTGCCGGGCGAACGCGGTAGGCGCCCCCCCGGGCGATGATACCTTTCAGGTTCTTCGATCCCATGACCGCGCCGATACCCCCGCGTCCGACGAATCGGTGTCCTGAGGCGGCATTGGCGTAGAGCACCCCGTTTTCTCCGGCGGGGCCTATTACGCACGCTCCGTCGACGGCGGCAAGTTCGAGCTTTTCCTGAGCCTCGGAGGTGGTAAGCCCCCACAGCTCCGCGGCATCCCGGACCTCGGCCCCTTCGGAACCGATCTCGATGACCGCCGGAGCCTCGGACCGCCCGGTGACGAGCACACCGTCGTAGCCGGCGCTCTTCAAAGCCGTTCCGAAGGGACCGCCGCAGGAGGAGGAGGTGAATATTCCCGTGAGGGGTGATTTTGTGACCACGTCCCACCGGCCCGAACACGGCGCCCCCGTGCCGACGAGGACTCCGGTCATAAAGGCGATCCAGTTATCACTTTCCAGGGGGTCGATACCGGGCTCCATCCGCTCGAAGAGGAAGGATAAACCCATCCCCTTACCCCCGAGGAACCGTTTCCGCCTTTCCCGGTCCACGGAAAACTCCCGGACATCCCCGGAATCGAGGTGAACTTCCACATAGCGGTCGAAGGGGCCCGAATGTTCTTTCTTCTCACTCTGCATTCGGCTAGTATGGTACCCCGTTATCACTCTCCGGGCAAGCGTGAAATTCGAATACCCCTAAAACATGGGACCTGGGTTCGGACCTTGTGGAAAAAGCACATTTCGCTTAGTATTGTTTCCGGACCCGGTTCGGGTCCGTCGCCGAGCGGTTTTTCCTTCCCGGTCCTGTACCGAAAGGAGGCTCCGCCGAAAGGGTATGCCCGGAAACGGGCATGCCTCCCGTACTTGGAAAGGCGAGAAAGTCGAGTCTATTTCTTTCTTGCCTTCAAAAAATCATTTTTTTGGAGGTATCCATGAGATCCAAATTACTTTTCTGCGTCATGGCAATCGCCATGATCGCGGCGGGCCTCGCCCTCGCCGATGAGGGGCGCCTCAAGCTGGCCACCACCACGAGCACCGACAACAGCGGGCTCCTCGAACTCCTCATCCCGCCGTTCGAACGGCAGACGGGACTGACCGTTGACGTTATCGCCGTCGGGACCGGCGCCGCCGTCGCCTTGGGCGAAAACGGCGATGTGGACGTGATATTGGTCCATGCCCGAAGCAGGGAGGACGCCTTTGTCGAGGACGGTTACGGGGTAAACCGCCGCGACTTGATGCACAACGACTTCGTTATCCTAGGCCCCCCGGACGATCCGGCCGGAATCAAGGGGATGAAGGACGCCCCCGCCGCCTTGAAGAAGATCGCCGAAACAGGGGAAACCTTCATTTCCCGGGGTGATGACTCCGGAACCCACACCAAAGAGCGGGAGCTCTGGGCCGCTTCGGGGTATACGCCGGAGGGCCGCTGGTACAAGGAAGTCGGACAGGGAATGGGGACGGTCATCACCATGACCGACGATATGCGGGGATACACCCTCGCCGACCGGGGAACCTATCTCTCGATGAAGGACAAAATCGGCCTGACCGTCCTCGTAGAAGGGGACGAGAGGCTGTATAATCCCTACGGGGTTATAGCGGTCAATCCCGACATGCATCCCCACGTCAATTACGAAGGGGCCGCGGCGTTTATCGAATACCTTACCGGACGGCGGGGACAGACCATAATCGGGAACTTCCGTGCAAACGGCGAGCTCCTCTTCTTTCCCGACGTAATTCCTTAAGCAGAGGTGTAAGAAAAAAGTGGACGGTTCGTTTATCCAGGCGATGGAGCTGCTCTTCTCGGGCGACCGGGAGGTGTACTTCATCGCCTTCACATCGATAAAGTTCTCCCTTATATCGACGGTAATTTCCGCGGTCCTAGCGGTGCCCCTTGGGGTCCTTCTGGCCTTAAAAAATTTCTTCGCGAAACGGGGGGTGATTATCGTTCTCAACAGCCTGATGGCCCTGCCTACGGTAGTCATAGGGCTCTTCGTGTACTCCTTTCTGTCCCGGTCGGGATCACTCGGTCACCTGGGGCTCCTCTTCACGCCTACGGCCATCGTCATCGGGCAGTCCCTTCTGATACTCCCGATAATCTCTTCGATGGTCTTCAGCGGCCTCTCCAAGCTCGATCCGCGCCTGCGGGAGACCTTAGTGACCCTCGGAGCGTCTCCTAAAAATATCTTCGTAATGATAGTGAAAGAAGGAAAGACGGCGATCCTCTCGGCAATCCTCGCCGGATTCGGCAGGGTCATCGGGGAGGTCGGGATTTCCATGATGCTCGGCGGAAACATCAGGTGGTACACCCGGACCATCACCACCACCATCGCCTTGGAAACGAGCAAGGGTGAGTTCGAGCTCGCCCTCGCCTTAGGGGTGATTCTCATCATCCTAGCGCTTCTCATCAACTTCGCGCTCCATGGAGCCGTCCGATATGGCAAATAACGGAATGAAAAAAAACGCTTCATCGGGTCCGCACCCCGCATTTTCGCTCTCCCACGTACGCTTCTCCTATGAAGCGGCCGGTGATGCGGAGCCGGTCTTACTGATACCCAAACTGGAAATCCCGCATAACCGGATAACCGTCTTTATCGGCGAAAACGGTTCGGGCAAGACGACCCTTCTCAAGCTCCTGAACGGACTCCTCAAGCCCGGCGCGGGATCCCTCGTCTTCGACGGCAAGCCCCTTCGGGAGGAAAACCTCCGGCGTCTCAGGTCGAGATCGGTCCTCGTTCACCAGGCCCCCTACCTCTTCTCGGGATCGGTGTTCGCCAATGTCGCCTACGGCCTCAAGATTCGGAAACTCGAGCATCGAGAAATCAGGAAACGGGTAGCCGAGGCCCTCGAATCCCTCGACTGCGGGGGCTTCGAAAACCGGCGGGCCTCGGACCTCTCCGGCGGCGAGCGGCAGCGGGTCGCCGTCGCCCGGGCCCTCGTTCTCGAGCCGGAGGTGCTGTTCCTGGACGAGCCGACGGCAAATATCGATCCGGACTTCGTGCCCGAGCTGGAGGACCTCCTGGGGAAACTCAAAAACCGGGGTACCACCATACTCGTCAGCACCCATCATCTTCCCTTCGCCTACCGGACGGGGGACGTCCTGTGGAATATCGAGGGCGGGAGTCCCTCCCCGGTACCCGAAAATGTTCTACCGGGGAAGGTAACCGGCAGGGACGACTATTTTATCTATTTCACGGCCTCGGGAAGAACCCTCAAGTGCCCCTCCCTGAAGGGGGATTTTACCACCGCGGTGATAAGCTACGACGACATCATCCTCTCCCGGAACACGATCGAAACGAGCGCTCAGAATTGTTTCGAGG
>CAZXMO010000015.1:0-51726 GCA_964641125.1 uncultured Spirochaetales bacterium | reverse complement strand
CTTAGATTGGGTATTTTCTGCTATCAAGAAAAAATATCAGTTTACAGCAGTTTTCATTTTGAGGGGACCTAGGGAGATGGACAGGTAAATATTCCCTTTAAAGCCTTGATGATGTTCAACCTTATATTAGCATCTAATGAAAATAATATGTTTAAATCGAAATGAACTTTCCGGGGGGGGGTATATGTCGAAATACTTGACAGCCGAGGGTCATCGAGACCCCCTTTTAGCACCCTGTCTGGATAATACCCTCCCTGTACGATCTATTTATCAAATACTATTTCACCCTTTGTATAGAGATAATAACCATTACCGTTTGTAACATATGTAAGAACATTGAAATCATCAAGAACAGGGTGTACGTCCTTGTTTTGCTTTAAGGCATCATATAATGCATAGGTCAAGCTGAATAGTTGTTCAATCATTGCATCCGTTATTGCTATAGGCTTCTCTCTATTTGCTTTTATTGATGAGAGCCGGGCCGACAAAGCGGTATAGGTTTGCGTAAGAGTTTGGTGTATTACAATTAGCAATCGATCATAATCTAAATTTAGAACTCTTTTGACAATACCGAATGTGGCACTAAAATAATACAACTGTTCTTCAAAGTCCTTTGCTTCATCCATTTTTTTTATTACATATTCAAACTCTTTTAATAGTATTTCTTTGTAGGATTCGGCAACATTCATTACGACCTCCAGATGTCAATCTGCTATTGCAACCCTTAATCCTTGTGGTTCAGCAATTTCAGTACTTGCGACAACTTCCTCACTCTCACTATTTTTTTCTTCTTTCACAAGAGTATTCGAGGTGTTTATGTCATTGAAAAAAACTATCTTGTCTTCACAGGGCTTTGGCACAGGGACATTCTCATTAAATGATATGTTAATATTAATACCTAATGCTGCTGAAATTTTAAACATTGTTAATATAGTCATGTTATTATGACCCTGCAAAATTTGATTAACATATGGAGGGCTTACGTCCATTTTCTCCGCAAGCTCGGCCTGAGAGATACCCGCCTTGTTCATGAACGTTTTTATTTCAATTGCAAGATCAATACTTTTTGCTTCAGCAAGATACTCGGGATCATCAGCAACTTGATCTATTAAATTATTCCACCATCTATTTAAACTACTCATTAGATTTCTCCCATACCGGGTTTTTATTAAATGCATTCTTTAAATTGACAACCCTTTTATACTGTTTTTTTTCTTTCATTTTATATTTTCGAAATACCGTTGCGAGTACCAGCTTTTTTTTATCATCATTCCTAAAACAGCCGATTCGAAAAGGTCCACGAATTAACTCGCAGAACTCTCCACCGCCTTCCTCCCAACAGTCAAACTGTTCAGAATTTACTCCTATATACCCCTTCTCAGAAATCAGGTTTATTAACCTCATAAAGCCCTTTACATATCCGCTATTACTTTTGTTATACAAGTTACTATCGATAAAATCTTTTACTTCCGGTTCTTGCTCCGGTTTTTCTTCGAGAATATAAACGTCTACCTTACCGCCAATAAAAAATATAGCACGCATGGTAATTATCGTCAATGAAAAGTTAAGTTTTAACTTAACTTTAATATATTTTAATTTTTAGCCTGGCTTATTATCTCAAGAAAATAGTGAATTGACAACTTTTTTCTGTTGTATTAATTGTTTAATAATTTTTCAGATAGATCCCTCTGCACCAGCAAGGAGTGCCCGATCAATTTATAGGTTATGAAGATTTTAGCAGTGTTCACTTCGGATTTCCGTAGTGACAACTCCAGCATCTAAGCCACCAGGTACAATACTACCCATGATAACCACGTATACGGTTATGGTTAATAGCACATCGTCTTTCACCCCGAAATACTCTCCAGTCTCCGGCAGGCACTACCCGGAAAAAAATTACACACGTGCGTTCGATTTTATACCATAATCACTACGAAACGCCTTAGAATAGAGTAGGCATGAATCTTGCAAGTTAATATACAGGAGGAAACACTATGGACGAGAAAAAAAGGGAAGCTTTCATTCGTAAACAGGACGAGGCGTTGCAGAAAATGGATGCCAAGATAGCACGCTTAGAAGCTAAAACACAAGAAGCAAGTGCCGAGAGCAAGCAGAAAATTCAGGAAAACTTAGACAAGCTCAGAGCCCAAAGAGAAGAAGCCCGTAAGAAACTCGACGAACTTAAGAATTCGGGAGCTGAAGCATGGTCATCCCTTCAAACGGGAGTCAAAGCCGCTGTAAAAGATCTCAAGTCAGGTTTAAAAAATGCAAAAAAAGACTTTAGTAAATGACCGCTTGGTCATCCGCTTCAATTACTTGACTATCTCTATCATATTTAATACCTTATGTACATCGTTAAAAATTTGATCAGGAGGCAAAATAATGCGAAAAGTTTTAATTATCCTTATCGTTCTTCTCGCCGCGGCGGGCGTAGTCTGGGGCGAAGGAATGTGGCGAAACGGCACCTATGAAGCTCAGGGGAATTCTTTCGACCACGGTTGGAAGAACTCGGTTCGGATTGTCGTGGAGAACGGATACATCACCGATGTCCATTTCGATGCAATTCCCGAAGAGGGCGGCAAGATGAAGTATCTCTCTTCCATTCACGGGGACTACGGCATGGTTGCGAACAGCGACGCCCAGTCCGAGTGGTACGTTCAGGCCGACAAGGCCGCACAAAAGCTTCTCGAGACCCAGGACCCCGGCAAGATCCTAAGGTCCGGCGGTAAAGTCGACGCCATCTCCGGCGTCAGCGTCACCATCGCACCCCATTTTCAGCTTGCCCAGCAGGCACTCCGGGGCAAGCGGAGGTAAACGGTAAAAAGACCGTTTCACAACAGAGGAAAGGCATTTCCGCACCAGCGGGAATGCCTTTTTTCGTATGAGTAGTGTACAATAAAATTCATAGACTCCCATTTCCATCTGAAGGAACTTTCGAAAAAAGGGATTGATTGGACACATCATCTCGAGAGTTGGCGGGAATCCGGCTTCGCCGGCGGAATCATGCACTGTTTCAGCTCCGGCTACGAAGCGGCGAAACTGTAGAGACCGACGCCCCCTATTTAGCGCCCCAGGGTTTCCGGGGTAATATCAACACTCCGGGGCTCATCATTCATACCTACGAAGTCATAGCCCGGCTTCGCAATGTTCCGGTGGAAGCCCTTACGGAGAGTGTACTGGGTAATTTCGAGGTATTGTTTCGAGTCTCGCCTCCCTTAATCCTGTAGATCCTGCCCCGAAGATAGGAGATTCTACTCACCTTGGGATTCCCGGTAGAGGCTCTGAATGTAGGAGGCTGTGTTTTCGATTTCGAAGTGGCTGATCGTACACTTCCCTTCGAGAACGACGCCGTCCTGTATGATAAGCTCCGGGGTCTTGATGTTTCCTAAGACCCGTGCCGTGGAGAGGAGGAGAATCCGGGTTTCCGCCTCCAAGTTTCCGATGACAACCCCCTCGACCACGATGCTCTTGGCGGATATATCGGTCTTTACCCGTCCCTTCGGTCCGACCTGGAGATGCTCCACCGCGAGAGATTCACCCTCGAAAATCCCGTCTATCCGAAGGTTTCCCTTTATTACATACCTACCCTCGAATTTCGATCCGGGGCCGATAATCGTGTTCGCCTCTATGTCAATCTGCACAGCTCATCCTCGTTCCTTATCGCAGCCGGGATACGGCTCTTTACCCTGAACGTACTCCGGACGTGTCCGGGTCTATTAAAAAAGCCCTCGATTCGAGGGCTTTTGTTTATCGAGTCTTCGATCTACCAAGAATCGGGCATATCGTCCCTGTCCCTACTTTCCGCTTGGAATAGATCGGTAACAGCTCTCAACCCGTCGAAGTAGATATAGTAAGATCCATACGACTCGGTCGGATCGGTCTCTACCTTAAAACCAAGAATACTGATGCCGTTTTTCTGAGAAAAATGGTAATCGGACTGCCTCAGTTGGGGCGGTATAGCGACCGTCAGCTCCTGCCATCCGCTGAAGTTGAGCTTACCCATAGTGATTTCCTGATAGTTTCCGAAGAAGTCGGATACTATAACCTTCAGGGTATGGTTGAAGTTTCGTCCCACCACCCACACGGAAATGGTCTTGGTGCTACCTTCTATCGGGATGGGGCGGATAGGCTCGATGGAGAACTCACGGTATCCCCGGGAATAGAACTGGACCTTGAGGCCTATGACGTATTCATCGGTAATCTCGAGACCGGCTTCTACCTCACCCTCGAGGGGCTCTTTGTCGGCGGGGCTTCCTGCGAAACGCCGCATGGTGACGATTCCCTGATCGGGGGACATATGTGCCAACCAAAAGCCGGCATCTTCAAACTTAGAAACCGAAACCTCCCGGAGCCTCTGTTGAGCCGCATCGACGCCGATAGTGTTTGGATTGGGGTCTCCGACTTCGTCGACTTCGACTTGCTGCGCGAATACGGCTCCGGAGACCAGTAGCAATGCTGAAATTATTATGATGAGTGCTTTTCTCATGATTTACCGACCCTCCCCGCTATTCCAGATTTCCTGAATTCGATCTTTCTCAGCCAGAATATCCCCGTCGAACCGGGTCACGAACATGTCCGATAGTGACTTTATGTGATCGAAATACACGTAGAAATCGTTGACTCTCTCATGAGGCCGGGTCCAGAGCACCAGCTTGACCAGCTTGAGCTCCTTCAAAAATCCTCCGCCGGTAATGTAACCCCCCGTTTGAGGAATATAGGTGGGAATGTTCACCGAAAGATTACGCCAACCTGTATAATCGATGTCCCCGAGCCGGAGAGCATGAACAACTCCGCGGTAATCCCTCAGATGGACATCCAGGTAGTAGTCATAATTAGAGCCCCACACCCACAAATCGAGTCTCCGGGTCTCTCCGGGAAGGGTAATCTCGTTTCCCGGAATGAAATCGCCGGCATCGGTGGTAATGTCGGGGTGACGGGGAACAAGCTCACCGTCCTCTAGGATCGCGGGGATCAACTCGATATAGTTGTAGCCCTGCCGGTCGAACCGCCCGTGGATTCCGAAGACTCTTAGCTCTCTCCCTTCGGCGTTTCTGCCGAAAAGGGCCTCGGGCCAGGATTCCACATACGTAGACTCCGGTAATTCCCGTACTACGTTCCCGTCCTCATCGGTGACTTCCGTCGCAAATTTACTTGCGTTAATGAGCCATTCACTAGATGCCCATTCCGCCTCTTCAGGATTTTCCGGATTATCGAAACTCTCAATAACATGTGACGTGAGATTCACGGTTTTTTCCTGTGCTAATACCGGACTAGCTAGCAGAAAGGTCAAGAGTAGAATCAGGCAAACAAAAAGCAGGCCGCCTCTTCTCATCATCTGCTCCTTTTCTATTTCAAGGTTACCTAAAATATTCATTGTGAATTATATTTCTATCGGTATTCTTTGTCAAACCATTTTCTTAATTATAAAAAATTATGAGTTTTGTCCCCCCGATGGAGCAAGAGAAGCCTCTATTACGGCCGATTCTGGGCTTTCCTCGGGATTTATCGAGCGGAAACTCCGAAAAACCGTATCAATACCGTGGAAAACGGTATATTCAACCGGTCCCCACACGCTTCCCGTACCGGCAAGCCCCTCGCTGGCTATAGGTATTCCGTATTCCCAGAAAATTCGGGCACAGGATACATCGGCGGGGCCCGCGAAACAGAGTCCTAAAACGGTATTCGCGGTTATTCCCTCCCGAATAAAGACCTCGAGCTCCTCGAGATCGGGATTATCGCCGACCTCTCGTATTTCTACGGACAATCCTCCCGGAGAACCCTCCGCGAGGGTCCGGCGAAAGAGCTCGAGCTCCGAACGGCCGGTTTCATTCGCCGTTCGCCAAAGGCCGAGAATATGGGCCGCCCCCTCATCTCCTGGCGGGGCGGCGGAGGCTGCTTCGCCGGCAATCCTTTCGGCGAGATCAACAACCGCCCCGCTGCGGTCCAATATCAAATCCACCGTATTATCTTCTGATATTCCGGCTTCCGTTGTGCGGTAGCGCATGAGACCGAAGAAGGTGCCCGGATATTCGGAGGCTACGCTCTCCGCCGCATCGGCCAGATAGGGACTGACGAGCACCCGGGAATACCCCCTCTCGAGGATCCGCTCCAACTCAGGGACCGGGTTTCCCGGATTCCGGAGGATCTCTACCTCCACCCGGCCGCTTCCCTCGACAGCGACCCGTGATACATCCTCTAAAGAATTGGCCGTCGCGTACATACTGTCGACGATAACGAGAGGCTTACCTCCCCTCGATTGGCAGGATGATAAAAAGAAACAGATGACCACAGCCGGTACCGCGAGGAGAAAAAAACGGGATAGTCGGAAGAGAGCTCGCATAGGAAAACCCTATCCCTCATGAGCCCCCCAGTCAACGGGTGCACCCCCGTCCGGTATTGACACCCGATTCAGGTAAACCATAGAATCAGGCGAACCATACCATACATTACTAAAGGAGCATCGCATGACATCATATAAGGACCTTGGACTCCGGAATACAAAAGAAATGTTCGCGAAGGCGGTCAGCGGCGGTTACGCGGTTCCCGCATACAACTTCAACAATATGGAACAGCTCCAGGCCATAATCCAGGCCTGCGTGGAAACGAAATCACCTGTTATCCTTCAGGTTTCGAAAGGCGCCCGTAACTACGCCAACTCGACCCTTCTGCGTTACATGGCCCAGGGGGCGGTCCACATGGCTAAAGAGTTCGGCTACGACATCCCCATAGCACTCCATCTCGACCACGGCGATACCTTCGAACTCGCCAAGGACTGCATCGACCATGGGTTTTCCTCGGTTATGATCGACGGGTCTCATCACTCCTATGAGGAGAACGTCGCTCTGACAAAAAAAGTTGTCGAATACGCCCACTCCCGTGCCGACTACGTAACCGTCGAGGGTGAGCTCGGCGTCTTGGCCGGAATCGAAGACGAAGTGGTCGCCGAGAAATCGACCTACACCCGCCCCGAGGAGGTGGAGGACTTTGTAGCGAAGACCGGGGTGGACAGCCTGGCCATCTCCATCGGGACCAGCCACGGGGCCAATAAGTTCAAGCCCGAGCAATGCACCCGGAACGAGGACGGAATTCTCATCCCCCCGCCGCTCAAGTTCGACATCCTCGAGGAGATCGAGAAGAAGCTTCCCGGCTTTCCGATAGTCCTCCACGGATCCTCCTCGGTGCCGGCGGAGTACGTCAATACCATCAATCAGTTCGGAGGAGAGCTCAAGGACTCGGTGGGTATTCCCGAAGAGCAGCTTCGCCGGGCGGCGAAATCGGCGGTATGCAAGATCAATATCGACAGCGACGGACGTCTGGCGATGACCGCGGCCATCCGGAAGCACATGGCGGAAAATCCCGCGGAATTCGACCCCCGAAAGTACTTGGGTCCCGCCAGGGCGGCCCTCATGGAGATGTACAAGCGGAAGAACGTCGATGTCCTCGGTTCCGCCGGGAAGGCATAGGTAATGCCCCCGGTTAGAATCGTTCGGTTCGCTTCGGGAGCATATTGACCTCACCAAAGACTAAAAAACACCCCACCGAACATAGGAGGAGACCCGCGGCAACTCCCGAAGCCGCGAGGGTATAGCGCATGGTCACTAACGATTCCGCGAGGCCGACTAAGAATGCGGGAACGAGGGCGGCGCCCAAGAGGAGCCAGCGTCTGCAGCCGTAAGAGAGGAGACCCTTCTGAAAGAGGACCGTCACCGAGAGAACCAGACTTACCACAAGCACCGGCTCCAGGTAAAGGATATTCCACCTATACCGTGAAAAATGAAGAACGGCGGTCAAGAGCCCGTAGAGGAGATAGAATCCCGAAAAGTAGGAAAAAATCACGAAGGGCATCGAAACGCGGTAGCTCGATAGTTTTTCCTCGGAGAAACGGTAGACGGCGGCAAACCCGAGGACCGCAAGCACGAAGAGCTGGACATGTCCGAAGAAGATGTTATGCACGATAAGCTCGTCCAAGGTAAATGCAAGCTGCGTCGAGGGGCGGATAAGAAAGTGAAGGATTACCGCCGGGACGAAAATTCCCACGCCGCGGAGAAGGTGACCGAACGAGATAATCCCCAAATAGTCGTTGGGATAGGTCCGCAGCAGGATTATTCCGAACACCAGGGGTAACGCGAATATGAGAAAAACCGCCATAGCGCGAACCCTATCACAGCTCCTAAAATGAGGCAAGCATCTCTAATTCGTACCTATCCACCGCCCAATTCTTGTGTTTCTGTTCCTCGAATCCCATATTCGAGAAGATAACCGTGACCTCTTCGGTACCGGTAAGCCGCGAGAGGGCGGCGTACATCGCCGCGGCTCGTCCTTCTCGTTCTATGATGTGATTCAAGATATCGTTGTAGTTCATATCCTCGGAAAGCAGTTTCTGAAGTGAGTATCTTCCCAAATCTATCGGGACCTGCTCTGAATCTTCGAATATGTCCTCGTAGCTATGCGAATGGGGTATGCCTTCGAGCATCCTCTCGTGCTCGTGCTCTTGATCGAGGAGTGAGTTTAACAGCTGCTGCATTCCCGGCTTATCGACCTTTTCCAGATAGGCTTTGTACAACTCTTGATCTTCCCGTTCTCGACGTATAAGGTGATCCAGTACTTCCTTGGCGGTCAGAGAAATCCTCCTTCATTGACTCTTTTAGACCCTAGTGTTATAGTGCATTCTATCATAACTTTATAGTAAGGGAAACCTGAGTAGGAGGTCGATTGGCTTCAAAAGATTTTAGGATCAATGAGAAAATTCGTGTTCGTGAGGTGCGCCTCATCGATGAAAAGGGCAATCAGATAGGTATAGTTCCGACAACGGAGGCGCTCGAAAAGGCGCGGGACGTGGGACTCGATCTCATAGAGGTTGCTCCTCAGGCGAATCCTCCGGTCTGCAAGATTCTCGATTACGGGAAATACAAGTTCGAGCAGGAGAAGAAACTGCGCGAAACAAAGAAGAATCAAAAGCAGATCAAAATGAAAGAAATCAGGATGCAGCCGAAGATCGAGGAGCACGACCTCCAGTTCAAGACAAAGCATATTCAGGAATTCCTGGAAGAAGGGAACAAGGTAAAGGTTACGATACGGTTTCGCGGACGCGAGCTCGCGCATACCGAGCTGGGACGGGACGTATTGGATAAGATCCTCGAGATGATCGACACCCCCTTTTCGGTGGACAAGCAGCCTGCCATGGAAGGGCGGTTCATGTCGATGATCATCAGTCCCAAGTCGAAGAAATAAAAAAACAGTATCAATAAGACGGAGAGGAAACGACAATGCCGAAGATGAAGACGAAGAAGAGCGCCGCTAAGCGCTATTCCATTACCGGAACGGGTAAGATCAAATACAAGAAGCAGGGATCGCGGCACATCCTGACCAAGAAGAACGCGAAACGGAAACGAAGATTGCGGCACAACGATATCTTGAGTCCTGTGGAAACCAAGAAGGCCAAGGTATTACTGCCGTACGCATAATCGAATCGATCACAAAAACGCAGAAGGAGCGCAATAATGCCACGCGTAGTAGACGGAACACGAAGAAATTACCGGCGAAAAAAGATACTCAATCAGGCAAAGGGATACTGGGGAAGGAGAAGCAAGCTCTACAGGACCGCGAAAGACGCGGTCGCGAAATCACTGAGCTATGCCTACCGGGATCGGAAGCGGAAAAAGAGGGATTTCAGATCGCTGTGGATAACACGAATCTCCGCGGCATGCCGTAATGAAGGAATCACCTACTCGAGGTTCATGAACGGCCTTAAGAAGGCCGAAATCGATTTGAACCGGAAGGCTCTCTCGAATATGGCAATCGAAGACCCCATCGCCTTCAAGGCGGTTGTGGCCAAATCCAAGGATGCCTTAGGAGTACACTAGTATGATACGCCTTGAACAGATCCGGACCCTCGAGGAACGCGTAAAAAAGGCTGTCGCCTTGATCGACGATCTCAGGGAAGAAAACCGATCGCTCAAGGACCAACTAGATTCGTATCAGAATCGAATCACCGAACTCGAGGTGCTCATCGAAGACTTCAAGCGGGACCAGGGGGAGATCGAACAGGGTATTATTTCCGCGATCAACCAGCTCGACTCCCTCGGGGGCGCTCCGGAGCAGGCGGAACCAACGACGGAAGGTACGGAAAGTGTCCGGACCCGGCCCCAGCCGGAACAACCCCCGGTTTCTCCCGAAGAGCCCGTACCCTCCGCTGCTTCAGCCACCGACGCGCAGGACGAAGAGGATCAGACATCGGAGCTCGACATCTTTTAGAACAAGGTGTGAATGGATCATAAACAGGTTACTGTAAATATCTTAGGAACCTCGTTCGCCGTTCGCGCGGATGAAGATCCCGAATATATAAACTCCCTCGTACACTACATATCCGAGAAGGTAGACGAAATCGAAAAGAGCTCTCCCGTAAAAGACCCGTTACGGCAGTCAATCCTCGCGACCATGCTCATTACGGACGAGCTCTTCAAAGAACGAAAGCTTCGCGGGGAGAGCAATGAAGCTGCGGAAATAACCAATCGAATGATAAAGGTCTTAGATCAGAGTCTCGAGCATTAATCACCCGAGAATAGAGAGAATCTCCTTGCGGTCCAGGAGGGCGTAGTTGCACCCTTCGATGGTGACGATTCGGGAGGCGGTCCTGTTGGCCAGGCGGCCGGCCGTATCGGTGCCGTGTCCCTCCAAGAGGGCGTAGAGGAATCCCGCCGCAAAGCTGTCGCCGGCCCCGGTGGTGTCTACCGGGTCTACCCGCTCGCCGGGAATTTTGATAACGTCGTCCCCTTTACGGAGGATACACCCCTCGGCGCCGGTCTTCATGACCGTAAAGGGTGCGTATTCCCGGGCGATCCGCATAATCGCCTCGTCCTCCTTCTCCTCGGTCATCGCGGAGAGCTCCTCACGATTGGCGAACAACAGATCTACTTTGCCGGGCAGCCATTCCCTCAATTCATCGCCGTAGCGGTACACCACGAAGGGATCGGCGAGGTCGAAGGATACCTTCACTCCGTTTTGTCCGGCGGTCTCTACAGCCGCCTTGGCCGCTTCCTTCTGGTTCTCGGTGTCCCACATGTAGCCCGCAATGTGCAGGTAAGAGCTTTCGCGAACCGCATCCATATTCACATCTTCGAGGGTAAAGTCTCTGCAGGCGCCTAAATGGGTGAACATGGTCCGTTCGTGATCGGGGGTTACAAGGATCCCGGAGACCCCGGTGGGAGTATCCTTCAGCGCCACCCCCGGCTCTACCCCCTGTTCCGCGAGGATCGCCAAAAAACCGTCGCCGGCTTCGTCTTTGCCCACCGCTCCCATGTAGTAGGGCTTGTTTTCGTATCCGGACCCGGCAAGCCAGGCGATTCCGCGGAGGGTATTCGCGCAGCTTCCGCCGGGGGTCTTGGTCTTTTCGAAAGGGAGAGCGAGGATTTTTTTCGTAACCGAGCTCTCCACCAGGTTCATCGATCCCGGTTCCGCCTCGAAATTACGAAAGGTGGCGTAATCTACCGGCACTATTATATCCATCAGAGGATTACCTATTCCGGTAACTGGTCGCATGGTGTACTCCTTATGTTGACATCCGTGAACAATCTATCATAGTATTTCGGTAAACGCTATGGCCTTGATTACCAGTCAGCAGATCTCCCGTTATTATGAGCAATTTAAGAATATAGACGTTACCTTCACCAAACAAGTGATCGAAGCGACGGGATTACAGACAAAACAGATATTCCTAAAAATAGTGAGCGGACAGTGGCCGTCCATTATCTACTCCACTTCGATGGTAGGGGCGAAGATCATCATCAACCTCACGGAAGCTCACTTCGAGC
The DNA here is from genome assembly GCA_964641125.1 of uncultured Spirochaetales bacterium. Lineage (GTDB taxonomy): Bacteria > Spirochaetota > Spirochaetia > SPDA01 > CAZSGZ01 > JBKHAJ01. Next base: position 39,916 of record CAZXMO010000015.1, on the reverse strand, counting down.
AGATCAGAAAGGCCAATAATTTAGTAAGCCTCAGGTTCAGCTTCAAACTCGCGGACAAGTCCGATCCCCTCGCCTTCTTCGTAACAGCGAAGATAACCGGGTACAACCCCTACAACAAAGAGAACAAGAATCTCCACTTTATGAGCCTGCAGTATACCCAGAGGCCTCCGGATGACCTTATCGAAATACTCGGAAAGCTCTTGGAAGCCAACATCAACGCCAAGAAACGAAAAGACGAGCGGATCCTCATAACCGCTGAAAGCATCCGGAAGTTGGGATTGAAAGGAAAGGACGTCAAGCTCCTCGTTCAGGGGGTACCCCGGAAGGGGATACTCCGGGACTTGAGCTTCGGCGGAGCCAAGGTAATCATCTTCGGAATAGCCAAGTTCTTAGTGGACAAGGAGGCGGAGATCTATCTTGAACTCGAGGACCAGAAGAAGATCCTCATCCTCAAGGGAAAGATAATCCGCTACGATGCCGTCGAGGGCAGGAAGGACATCGCGGCGGTGGGAATACAGTTCCCCGAAGACAAGCTGCCCATGGACTACAAGCTTCTGATAAACGACTATCTGACCCACTTACGCAAGAGTTCGAAACAATGACCGAGGAACCGATACAACTCAAAAACATCGTATACATCTCGATACCCGAAGAGATGGAAGCGGAAGTAGGAGATTTCAAGGTGAATCCCTCGATCCTCCTTCCCGTGGAGCTTCCCGAAGGGGAGGAGCAGACCTATCTGGAAAATCTCTCCTGGGAAATGATAGTTGCCGCGATGCTCAAGGTCTTGGCATACGCGCCGAATCACGAGCACGCCGACTACTACAGGAGCTTTATCCTCGCGGTCAAGCCGGATATCGAAGACGAGCTTACCTATTCGGGTGTTTTTAAGGCGAAGAACCAGGATTATGGGCTCGCCGCGGAGATCTTTCTTGCCCTAACTCATCTCGATCCGGCGGACGTCGGAAGCAGGGTCAACCTGGCCTTAGTCTACGAAAAGCGGAGCGAGGCCTACAAAAAGGCGGGAAACGATAACCTTGCCGGGGAGTTCTTCGAGCTTGCCGCACAGACATACTCCCGAATATTCGAGATAGACCCCGACGCACCGGAGGCCCGCCTCAACGCGGGGTACTTCTTCCTCAAAAACGACGCCTTCCTTAAGGCGAAGGAACACCTCTCCAAGTATATCGAGGTATCCGAGGACAAAAAGCATCACAAAGAGATCTTAGAGATCCTGGAAAAGCTCAAGGCCAGGGACAACCTGGACACCCTCTTCAAAGAAGCCTACGACTTTATCCGATTAGGAAAGGAGAAAGAGGGTATCGAGAGGATCGAAAAGTTCCTCGAAACCTCGCCGAATATTTCCAACGCCTGGTTCCTCCTGGGCTGGGCCAAACGGAGACTCGGGAGGTACGGCGAGGGGAAGAAGGCCTTCCTCAAGGCCATGGAGCTGGAAAAACCCCATCCCGACCTCTTGAACGAGCTCGCTATATGTCTGATGGAGCTCGGAGAATACGAGGAGAGCCGTAAGAAGCTCTCAGAGGCCCTCCGGCTCGAGCCGGAGAACATCAAAATCATCTCAAACCTCGGGATTCTCGCCCTGAAACAGGACCATATCGAGGACGCTAAAGGGTTCTTCAAAACAGTCCTCGATCTCGAGCCTGAAGACCCTATCGCCCAAAAATATCTCGATTTTTTAGCCGATCGCTAAATTCCGCTAAAGGTTATCCCCTCCCCCGCCGAAAAAAAGAATAGGGAAAATCCTGTCCGGGGCCCAATGGTTCGGAAAGTATTCCCCCTTATCTTAAGTATCGGTTTGTTAAATCGATTGCTGAGACTTTTTTTAGGGGAGGTGAGCGGAAAAAAACACGGAAAAAAATTGTACAAGAAGTCTTTAAGAAAACTGTGAGCAAGGATGCTCACACACACCAATTTCATGGAGGAAGAAATGATTATTAATCACAACATGAGCGCAATGTTCGCTCATCGCCAGCTCGGCGTCACCAACAACGAAATCCAGAACGACATCGAAAAACTCAGTTCAGGTCTCAGGATCAATCGAGCGGGAGACGATCCGGCGGGTCTTGCCGTTTCCGAGAAGATGCGGGCCCAGATCGGCGGCCTCAATCAGGCGTCCCGGAACGCGGAGAACGGTATCTCTTTTATCCAGGCTACCGAAGGGTATCTCCAGGAAACCCAGGACATCCTTCACCGGATCCGGGAACTGGCCGTACAGTCGGCCAACGGAATCTACAGCTCCGAAGACCGGATGCAGATCCAGGTGGAAGTTTCGCAGTTAGTCGACGAAGTCGACAGGATCGCTTCTCATGCCCAGTTCAACGGCATGAATATGCTGACCGGCCGATTTGCCCGAGAAACCGGGGAGAACACCGTGACCGCGTCAATGTGGTTCCACATCGGTGCCAACATGGACCAGAGGGAACGTGTTTTCATCGGAACCATGACCTCCGCTTCTCTGAACCTTCGCGGTCAGAATGAGATCATCACCATCAGCAGCCCGGATGAAGCGAACCGTAACATCGGTGTCGTAGACGCGGCTTTGAAGGTGGTCAACAAGCAGCGGGCGGACCTCGGTGCCTATCAGAACCGTCTCGAGCATGCGGTAAAGGGAATCGACGTCGCCGCGGAGAATCTCCAGGCCGCCGAATCGAGAATTCGGGACGCCGATATGGCCAAAGAGATGGTGAGCTTCGTCAAGAACCAGATCCTGTTACAGTCCGGTACCGCCATGCTCGCTCAGGCGAACCAGAAGAACCAGGCGGTCTTGCAACTCCTCGGATAAAGGGATAAACTTTACTCTGTATCCGTTTGATCTTTGAAAAAATTGCTCTCCTGTACTGTCCCGGCGGGGAGAGGCTTTGGGCTTCTTAAAGCCCGGATCTCTCTCCCCGCCCGCAGGGGAACGCACGGAGCGGAAGAGGCGCGATAATCTTCCGGTTCCCCTTACGGGCATGCTATGAAGAAAGGCAAAGGATGCCTTTTATATACTTCACAAGGAGGGCTATATGGTAATAAATCATAACTTAAGCGCAATGTTTGCGAACCGGCAGCTCGGTCAGACCGGAGGGAAACTCCAAGGGTCAATCGAAAAACTGAGCTCCGGATACCGAATCAACCGGGCGGGAGACGACCCGGCGGGCCTCGCGGTTTCCGAAAAGATGCGGTCTCAGATCCGCGGTCTCAATCAGGCCGAGCGGAACATTCAGAACGGAGTTGCCTTCATTCAGGCTTCCGAAGGATACCTTCAGGAAACACAGGACATACTCCACCGGATCAGGGAACTGGCCGTACAGTCGGCCAACGGAATCTACAGCACCGAAGACCGGATGCAAATCCAGGTCGAGGTTTCACAGCTTGTCGACGAGGTAAATCGAATCGCTTCTCACGCGCAGTTCAACGGCATGAATATGCTGACCGGACGTTTTGCCCGGGATGCAGAGGATACTGGAGCAAATATTATGCAGTTCCAGATCGGTGCCAACATGGACCAGTCCGAAAGAGTGTACATCGGCACAATGACCGCCGCCGCTCTCGGGTTGCAAGGTGCACAGGGCGAACAAGGACAGGTCTCGATCTCCACCGTGGAAACTTCAAATCAGACAATCGGTAGCGTAGACGCGGCCCTTAGGACCGTGTCCAAGCAGCGGGCGGACTTAGGCGCTTATCAGAACAGGTTTGAAATGGCTTCCGAGGGCGTCGCAATAGCGGCGGAAAACTTGCAGGCCGCCGAATCGCGGATTCGAGACGCCGATATGGCCAGTCAGATGGTCGACTTCGTCAAGAACCAGATTCTCCTGCAGTCCGGCACAGCAATGCTCGCCCAGGCGAATACGACGCCGCAGTCGGTACTCCAACTGTTATAGAATTTTGAACGAAAAAATACTCCGTAATATGTTTGTGCGAAGAGATTTCTGGACGTCATCTTTTCGTAAGTATCTAGAGTCGGGGGACCGCGCCTCCCCCGATCTCATTTTTATTTGTAAGGATGTGAATATGGAACTGGAAATTCACGGATTGAATACTTATTCTCCAGTTCAGGACAAACAGCAGCGCCGGGAGGCAGGGACGCCTCAGCCTGCCCAAGGGAAAACCGATAAATCCTCACCTTCAGTCATACAGGCGACATACTCCAAAGAGGAAATAGAACAGTACTTGAACGATCTCTTTCATTCACACCTGCTTTTAAACCGAAGGCTCAAGTTCTCGGTCAACCGGGAACTCAACAAGGTAATCGTTAAGGTCATCGACGGTTCTACCGATGAAGTAATTAGGGAAATCCCCCCTGAAGAAATTCAGAGGCTCCAGGCGCGTATCCGCAATGCAATAGGGCTTCTCTTCGACGAAAAAATCTGAGTTTCTGTCAGAGCGGGAGGAGTGCCGGAAACATAATGTCAGATATATCTATCCCTGGAGTTACCAGCAGGGTCAACTCCGATAAAATAATAGAAGAAATAATGAAACTCGAGCGTGTTCCCCTCGACAGAATGGAGAACACCCGGGAAACCCTAGGCGACACCAAGTCTTATTGGCAGGAGATAAACCGAAAGCTTACCGATTTTCGGGATACCTCCAGGACTCTCTACGGTGTGGATAACCCCTTCAACGAGCGGATCGTGGACTCATCGAATACCGCTTCGGTTACCGCGACGGCAACCAGAAACGCCTCCGAGGGAACCAGCTCGGTGGAGGTGATAAGCACCGCGACGGCCGATCGTTTCATGAGCTCGTCTCTGGATAGGGACTTTACCGTTCCCAAGGGTAGTTACGGATTTGCCTCGGGGGACACTGAAATAACCTTCGACTTCGGCGGCGGAACGCTTGCCGAGTTCGCCGAAACGGTAAACAAACGAGGCCGAGGAACGATACGGGCCAAGGTCGTCCAAGACACCGCTGACACCCGTGTCCTTCTGATCGAGTCACTTCAAACGGGCGCAGAAAACCGCCTCCGGTTTACCGGAGACAGCGAGGAGCTCGGCTTGAACACGGGTATACTCATGCGCGAGACGGCCTCCGATTATTCGTTTTCCCTGTCCCGTGATGCGGTCCGCCCCTGGACGGAGTCCCTTGCGGAAAACCTCTTCGCCGATGACGGACTCTACTTCGCCTCCGATTCCGAGGCCTTCGTTCCGGTAAGGCCCAGGGTTACGGATACGGAGAATCTGACATTAACCGTCCGCTACAGAGTCGATACATTAGACCCGTCCGAAAAAGCCGAGGAAGTTCCGCCGGGGCCCTCCGTTCCCGAGCCGGGAACCGCCGATTTCGGTGACATTACTATTCGAAACAACCCGTCCCGGACGGTACTTCCCGAAGCGGCTCCGCCTGAAAAACCGGTGGTCCGGAACGAATTGACCGTCTTCTACGCGGGGACCGGGGACTCGCAGGTCCCCCTCCCCGATATCCAGGCGGGAGAAGGGGCACAGGAGCTCGAACTTCCCATCGGCGCCTACGCCGAATCGCTTGCCGGCCTGTACATACGCAACGAAAACACCCACAGACGGATTACCGTGGATGAGATAACCATCACCGATCCCTCCCGGCGGGGGGAGTACGTCCCCGCAAACCCGATCACCGAGGCCTCCGACGCGATCCTCGAGCTCGACGGAGTCACCGTTAGGCGTTCGTCCAATACCATCGACGATCTTCTCGAAGGGGTCACGTTGAATCTCCGGGAACCGAGCCCGCGCCCGGTCGAGCTCGACGTCCGGCCCGATACCGAGGCGGTCAAGAACTCGATTATCAGCTTCGTGGGACACTACAATCAGCTTCTTGTCGACATCCAGGTCTTGACCCGGAACGAAAAGTCTATCGTCGATAACCTAGGTTATTTGTCCGAGGAAGAGCGTGAGGCCTATCTCGAAAAGCTTGGGACCCTTCAGGGGGATATTACCCTCAATCAGCTGAAGAACCGGCTCCAGAGGATCATGATGGACCCTCAGCCCTCCGCCGAGGCGGGGGATATAGTCCTCCTAGCGGAAATGGGGATCTCCACGGACGCCTCGGGTCCGGGCGGGGGAATCAATCCGAACCAGCTGAGAGGATATCTGGAGATCAACGAAAAAACATTGGATTCGGTGCTCGAATCCAAGATCGATGAAGTGAAAAAATTCTTCGGCCGGGATGCCAACGGCGATCTCGTAACCGACACCGGCCTCGCGTACACGGTGGAGCAGAACGTTACCCCCTATACGAGGAGCGGCGGCATAATAACCACTAGGCTTAGAAATATCGATCAGCAGATCGAGCGTACCGACGACAACATAGAAACAGTTCAAGAGCGGCTCGAGAGGAAGGAAGCGGAACTCGAACAACAGTACAGCCGGATGGAGGGTGCCCTGGACGAACTCCAGCGGAATTCCCAGGCCTTGGACAATCTCAATAACCAGCAGGGGCGGTAATCATGAAATTATACTTAAACGATAAACCGGTGGATTTCGAACTGGAAAAGGAAAAGACCCTGGGGGAGGTCTACGCGGCGGTGACCGAATGGCTCTACAACAGGGGTTTCATCATTACCGGGGCAGCCCTAAACGATGAGGGAGAGGACGGCGAGGGAAAGGTACCGCTCAAAGGGAAGGAGCTCTCGAATATCCCCGTGGAAGAAGTTGACAGTTTGAAGCTCCAAGTGCGCCCGTCCATCGAAGCTGATTATGAACGGCTCCACACGGTCAGGCAATACCTGGCGACCCTCCACAAGGCCGTGGAGAACGAGAACACCGCCTTGATAGAGGATCTCTTGAAGGATTATCCGGTAATCGAGGAAGAGCTCGACTCCATGCTCAAACCAAGGAGCGAAGAACTCCGTAACAGCGATGTCGTTCTCCTCTCCGGGGTCCTCAAGAATCGGTCCCTGACCGATTCCGCGGAGGGCGGTCCCTTCCGCAAGCAGGCCGGCATCCTCTTAGAGGGTTTTATCTCCATCCTCGACGAGCGGATCGCCGAGATAACCGGCCCGTTCGCGGAGCTCGAGCGGATACGGGAACGTATAGGCCCGATAATCGAGAAACTCGAAGAGGTGCCCGTCCAACTCCAAACCGGAAAGGACAAAGACGCCATGCAGAGTATAGTGGAGTTCACCGAGCTCAGTCAAAAGATCGCCCGCATCTTTCCCGCCCTTCAATCGAGGCATGAAACCGACGCCTCTCCCCTCACTATCGACGGGACGAGTATCAAAGAGTTCTACGGAGGACTCAACGAGATTTTGAATGAAATCACCAATGCCTTTGCCTCAAAGGACATCGTTTTGATTGGAGATCTCCTGGAATACGAAACTGCCCCGAGATTACGGCAGCTCGATGATTTCATCCGGAATTTAGATCGAGGATAGCGGAATGACCAGCCTCCTGCTTCAGATACAGTACGAGGGGTTCGGAAACGCGGTTGCCGGCGACTCTCGGACCACCTACTTGGTGCTCGGGGGAATCGTCGCCTTCATAGCCTTAACGGCCATCTTGGGCCGGGGTTTAAAAAAGGACGGTAAGAAAAAAACCAATCGTTCGGAATCCTTCAGCAAGAGAAACTTCAAGAAGAGGGCGCGTCAGGTAGGCCTCGCCGACACCCACATCTCGATCCTGTTGAACCTTATCCGAAGGTTCAATCCCCCCAATCCTATGGCTCTGCTTCACAACAACCGACAGCTCGACGATCTCTTAGCTCAGCAGCTTGCGGAGCTCGAGGCCGGCAGCTCCCGCGACGAGGCAACCGAAGCCAAAAAGCTCGCCGTTTATCACATAAAACAGATAATCGAACGGAACGCCAAGCGATCGAGGAGCCTCGCCTCCACCAAGACACTCAAGGTCGGACAGCGGTTGACTCTGCTTCCGGAGAGCGGGGGCAAGTTTACTACCCAAGTCGCGGGGAACCTGCAGGATTCCCTCATGATTCACTCCCCGATTTCCCGCGAGGGAACGGCAATCGGGTTCAAGCGTTGGACCCGGATGCAGGTCAGGTACTGGCGTGACTCCGGCGAGATGTTCTCCTTCCATACGAAGGTAATCGGTAATAAAATGGTCCGAGGTGTTCCTCATCTCCTCATCCAGCAGTCCAAGAATGTTCAGGTTTCTCAACAGCGAAAATTCCGCCGGAAGGAGCTCGGGAGGCCCGCCTACTATTGGCGTATCGGAGTGGTCACCGTGGGACAGGGCCGAAAGGCCCAAAAAAGGGCGATCGTCGACGAAAGGCACAAGGGTTTGGGAACCATTGCGGACGTTTCCTCCGGGGGGTGCGGGATTCGTACCACCGTACCCTTGAAACAGGGAGAACTCATCAAGGTACAATTCGAGACCGACCGGCGCACTCCGGTTATAGCCTTCGGCAAGGTCGTCGGTGTCAGCAAACCGGGCTTCGCGGGAAGGGTAATGCATATTCAGTTTACCCGGGTAAGCCGAAGAAATCTGAACCAAATCAACGCATTCGTATACGAGAACCTCGCCGTGGAAGCAAATTGACTCTTGTCCAATTCGTCCATTTTCGTTACATTTGTTTGCAAGGTAAGGAAAAATGACACTCCTCGAATTAAAAAATTTACATAGAAAAGAGATCCCGCTGCGTTACGTAAATGAGTACTCCGGTGCGGCGGTTTTCGAGAAACCCGACTTCCAAGGTTCCGGCAGGTTTGAGAGGCCGGTGGAATTCCGGATCGAGCACTCGGCCCTCGGAAAACGGGATATACGGGTCAAGCTCTTAGGCGGCCTCGATTATCCTCTCCTGCCGGTGCTGCGCAATCTCAAGGAACACATCTTGGACCTCGATAAGCGGGGAATGCTTCCGCAGCAATGACAAAAACCACCACACCCGAGGAGACCCTCCGGTTCGGAGAGGAGCTTGGGAAGGAGCTTACCCCTAATACGGTCATTGCGCTTCAGGGAGATCTTGGAGCGGGTAAGACTACCCTGGTCAAGGGGATAGCCCGGGGGCTGAATATCGAGGAGGAGATTACAAGTCCTACCTTCGTTATCATCTCCGAGTACCCGGGCAGGCTTCCCCTCTATCACATGGATCTCTATAGAATTTCAGGGATTGATGAGTTTTTAGACCTTGGAGCCGAGGAGCTCTTCTACAGCGGAGGGATTACAGTGATCGAGTGGAGCGAACGGATTCGAAGCATTCTACCCCCGGACTGTATCCGGATTACCCTAACCTTCGACTCCGATCCCGCGAAGAGGATCATATCGGAGGAGGGAATGGAGCTGTGAGCCTCGTTACTCTCGGTATCCTTGCATCGGGGACCCAGTTGACTACGGTCTTGAGAAAGAACGAAGAGGTTTACGAGAATACCCGCCTCATAGGTCTCAGACACAACTCGCTCCTCTTGGGACTTATCGATTCCCTCCTGACCGAAAGCGGCACCGCAGCTCGTGAAATAGATTTGGTAGCCTGCACCCGGGGGCCGGGATCGTTTACCGCCTCGAGAATCGTTATGGCAACAGCCAAGGGTTTTTGCGCGCCCCAAGGTATACCGATCAAGACTCTTCCCACCCTCGACTTATGGGGAAGTTTTTACGCCCATTTCGCGGGAGTGACTATACCGATCATCGACGCCCGCAAGAACCGGTACTATACCCGTTTCTATGAGGGGGGCGGGGCAATAACTGATCATCTCGATCTTACCTATGAGGAAATTGTACGGCGGGCGGGGAGGTTCGAAGAAATTCTCTTCTGCGGGCCGGAGCAGGACGCCTTTTCCACAACGGGGATACCCGGGGCGGTGATGAGCGGGAATACCATTCTCCCGGGAACATGGCTCTTGAGACGCGCCCGGTACGCCTTCGAGCAGGAGGGACCTGATCCGAAGAACATCGGCCCGCTCTATTGCCGCAAGAGCGATGCGGAGCTGGGAAGGACGTAAGGGTTTGGATTTATACGAAGAAGAAATCGAAGAGGTCGAAGAGCTCGAGCCGACGGATGCCGAAGAACCCGATTACGAAGGGCCCGAGCCGGAGATCCTCACTAACTCCTGTTTTCAAAACCTCAAAGCATCCTACCGAAACAGTTCTCTCCCCTTCTCCATACTGGACCGAAAAATGCGGATCCTCTGGGCCAACCGATGCTTTCACACCAAGCTGAATTATTCCGGAATCGAGCGCGGAGAATACCTTCTCAAGATCTTTGCAAAGAGATCCGACGAGGAGCTTACCCACAGGATCCTCAAAGGACTCACTAATCCGGATGCCGGTTATTCCTGGAGGGGGCGTCTCGAAACCGGCGACCGGGAGCATTTGACGGTGATAGCCAACGCCCTCATTTTTCCCCTGATCGAGGAAGAGAACGAGTCCCCCTCGGGATACGGCGCGGTTTTCGACGACATCACCGAAGAGAACAAGAGCATCATTCGGAACACCTTCTCGAGCCTCCTCGAAGCTTCCAAGCTCAAGGATAACGACACCGGCCGGCACATCGAACGGGTCAACGAATACTCCCGCCTTCTCGCGGAGTCGGTATATTCGGATGAACGGTATTCGGAAGTGGATCGGGAATTTATCGAGAACCTCGGATTCCTCGCCGCGATGCACGATGTCGGAAAAATAGGAACCCCCGACGATATCCTCCACAAGCAAGGCCCCCTGGACGAGAAAGAATGGAAGATTATGCAGGAGCACACCATTAACGGGGCCTACATTCTAAGCACCTATCCCAACCCTATTGCCAAGGAGATAGCCCTGTTCCATCACGAGCGGTGGCACGGCAACGGATATCCCTATCAGTTTGCCGGAGATATGATCCCCCTGTCGGCCCGGATTGTGTCCATCGCCGATGTCTACGACGCCCTGAGAATGAAGCGGAGCTACAAGGCCCCGTACTCCCACGAAGAGGCCGCTGCCGTATTGGAACAGGGGACGGGGACTCAATTCGACCCCGTGCTCGTCTCGTTTTTTTCCCGTCTGAAAGAGGAGTTCGCCGCGATATACTCGCGCTTAGCGGATTGATCAGCTCGAAGATTCCCGGTCCTGGTTTTCGGTATTGTCGTGTTTGAAGATATCGATCTTAGGAAGCTCGGTTTTCGCGGACATGGCTGCGGCCCGGTTCTCCTCTTGGATAGCCTCGTAGACCTCCTGCCGATAGACCTTAACGTTCCGGGGAGCCTGAATTCCGAGCTTGACCTGATCTCCCTTTATGTCGACGACCGAGAGAACGATTTGGTCGCCTATAATTATGCTTTCGTTGACCTTCCGGGCGAGGATCAGCATGCGGCCTCCCCGCCTAGAGCCTTGAGTTCGTCGAGAATATAGTGCTTCGTCCTCCACTTCTCCCCCGTGGAGATGGATTGCCTCCCCTTCCGGTTCGCCCTATTGATGATAACCGGACCCTGAAGGTTGGCGGTCATCCTGCTCTGTTTTTCGGGGATGGTGACGATGGCGAACACGAGGGCCTCGTCGGGGTCGTCTAAACCTATTTCGGAGAGATCTTCATCGGAAACATCGACGGTGTAGTCGGGCCTGAAGAGGTAGGGATTGATGAGGATAAAGGCTATCTCCTGGACGTCCATCGATTGGAGCCAGTAAAAGGGCTGCTGCTCCGCGTCGAGGAGAACATACCGTTTAAGGTTTTCAAATCCGAATATACCGAAAGGGAACTCGATGAACTGCCTGTCGTCAACCTCTATCGTACCGTACGGTTTGGTATGGATTTTCATGCCTACCTCATAAAATCGAGAAGTGTGGGTCTCAAGACCCGCGCCGCCGTCTGAAGGGCCGCTTTATGGGTGTATTCGAGCATCTTGAGATCGGTTACCGCCTTGGCGACATCCAAATCGAGCTCGTTGGAAAGCTTCCCGGTGGTTTCGGTGGTTACGTAATCGAGCCGTTTCCCGGCGATCTGGAGGCGTTCATCCCGCGCTCCTAATTCGGCTAGGGAGGTGGTCAGGCTGCTTATGGCATTGTCTATTCCCCGTATGCCGCTTCCCCCGATCTGGAACTGATCTCCCTCGTAGAGGGTGTCCCTCACGTGGATGACCATATCGAAAAGAGAGCCCCCCGATAACTCGACGTCGGAGGCATAATTCCGGGGAGGATATCCCCCGTTGGCACTCAGAATACCTAGATCCTCGAGGACATTAGTTCCCTCAGCTTCCTCGAGCCAGATCTGGTGGGGCTCGGTGGTTTCGAGGAGCAGGGAATTCCGGACCGGATCGAGTTTAGCCTTCACCGCCGCTCCCGAATCGTTTATCTTGGCAATCACCGCATGTATGGTATCTCCGGCCCTGAGCTCCACCGGCATCGTATCGACGTAGACGGTTCCGTCCTGGGGCACCCGGTATTCCGTGGCGTTGACGTCGGAAAGTATCGCCTGATGCTCCGCCCAGAACACCCGATTTCCCGGAAAATTACTCTCGATAAAGCTGTTCTCGCTGATTTCCGCCCGGGCATCCTGAACCGTCCCCACGTACTCCACGTTGGTAAATACCAGCTGATCACTGCCGGGCACATGCCCCTTGACCGCTCGAAAGGGTTCGCTCATATTCCGGGTCCCCGCGAAGAGCATAGTTCCGTCGGGGCCCCGGGCGTTTCCTATCTCCACGAGCTCGTTCAGAAGCTGATTGACCTCTTCAGCCATGTAGGCGGTCTCCTCCTGTGTAAACGTCCCGTTGGCTCCGGCTATGCTGATCTCCCGGACCCGCTGGAGGATGGAGAGGGCCTCCTGCATGTACCCCTCGGCGACCCTGCCTGTTGACTTGACCCGTTCCACATTGGTGGAAAACTGCTTAAGACGCGTAAGATATGATTCGTACCGGATGCCGTACGCCGCCGCCATGGGATCGTCCCGGAGATTGTTGATTCGCTGCTGCTTGCCCATCTTGTTCTGGATCTGGTTCATCTTCCACTCTCGGATCTTCATGTGGAACTGCATATTGTCATTGGGCATGTTCGTACTGATCCGTTTCATCGTTCTATACTCCCATTCGGTTTATAATGGTGTCGAGGAGCCGATCATAGGCCGTAACGAAGCGCGCGGCCGCCGAGTAACCGTGCTGAAACTTGATCATATTGGAAAGCTCCTCGTCGATGTTGACCCCGGAGATGGACTCCCGCATGTCCCTCAAGTCCTTCATGATGAGCTCCTGAGTCTTCAAGGCGATTTCGGCTTCCTCGCCCTTGAGCCCCACTGTGGCCACCGCGTCGGCGAAGTACTCGTCGAAGCTGTTAAGCCTTCCGATCATAACCTCGGTATTTCGAAGCTCGGCAACGGCTAAGGCCGCGCTTCCGTCTCCCGAAAGAGCTGGTCGGCCGTGGATGCCGAATCCGGCGGCGATCTTGCTCACGTCCCGCTCGAGGGCCGGGTTGACTGTTACCCACCCGGACGGGTGTGAGAGGGGGGCCACCGCGTAGGTGACGTCCCCCCCGGCTAAGGCGGTAACCGCGTCGGCCTCGTTCCGGTCGAAACTCCCTTCGGGTCCGGACTCTGCTAAGATTCCCGCGTACCCTACGAGGAACTGTCCCGTATCCTCGAGGTGTCCTAGAACGAAGTCCGGATTTTCGGGAACCGCCGCGGGGGTCGCCTTGACGTAGAGGTGGTTATTCATGTCGAACCCCGCCACGACCTCCGCCCCGGAGGTGTTTATTCTCTCCACTATATCCTCCACCGTGTCGGTGGGATTGTACCCCACGGTAATCGGTCCCTCCGGTCCGGAGAGGATCATCTCCCCCCCGAGCCCCACCTGATCCTGGGGATTCAAGCGGTTGGAACCGGTTATCCGGAAGAGGTAGGTGGAGTCGAACTCCCCGTCTCCGTCGGTATCGTAATTACCCGCCACGTTGGTCACGAAGGGGTATTCGACGAAGAAGTCCCTCCCCGTCTCTCCGTCGAGGCCGTACCCCTGAGAATGGATATCGTTGACCATGTCCACTAAGTTCATAGTCATCAGATCGAGATTCTGGATCTCATAACGGATATCCCCGTCCCGAAGCTCTAAGAGAGCCGCGAGCTCTCCGCCCCGGAAGTGGGCCTCCTCGTTCCAGTCGCTCCACACAACCGTAGAGTATCCTTCGTTCTCGGGATCTATCACCGTTTTTAGGGGACGGTGGATCCGCCCCTGGACGATGTGGATCCCTCCGGAATGGACCACGAACTCGTCCGGGTCCCGGTTATCCACGGTTATATCGATGAGTGAGCTCAGCTTCTCCACTAAGAGGTCCCGCCGGTCGAGAAGATCGTTGGGATTGTCTCCCATAGCCTTCACCTTGACGATCCTCTCGTTGAGACCGGCTATGTCCGAGGTCAGGGTGTTGATCTTCTCGACGACGGCCTGAACGTCGAGCTCCGCCATTTCCCGAATCTCGCTCAAGGATTTATAGCGCTGCTTGATTCCGTCTAAGAGCATTTCCGCCCGTTGGATTACCGCCTTCCGGGCCGCCGATTCCTGGGGATTGATACTCAGCTCCTGCCATCCCTGCCAGAACTTATCCAAGAGGCTCCGCACACTCACCTCGGTCGGCTCGTTGTAGACCTCCTCGAGCATCATGATGTACTTGTCCCTGGCCCCCCAGTATCCTTCGCCGTTGGACTGGGCTATGATCCGTCCCTCCAGAAGCTGGTCCCGGATACGCTCGATCCGCTCGACCACGACCCCCTGACCGATCTGCCCGGGGGTCTCGGCTCTATTCAGCTGCGGCGCGTAGAGGGGCTCCATGGGCCCCAGCCGGACCCGCTGCCTGCTGTACCCCTCGGTCGAAGCGTTACTCAGGTTATGACCGATGGTGGCCAATCCCTGAGTATGGGCCATGAGGCTCCGTTTTCCTATTTCGATACCCATGAAGGTCGAATGCATGACGTTCTCCTAGAGATGGTGACTTATCACCATCGGGTTACCCTCCGGCTCGGCGGCGACCCCCTTGCGGGAGTAGATATTACCCCTGCGATGGGGAAAGAGCTCCTCGAGGATCTCCCGCATGGTGCCGGATACCGTTCCCAGGTAGCTCTCGAGCTGACGGCTGAGCCCCTGGAGGCGGAATACCGCCGCCTTCATCCCTCTGAACTGCGCCGCGAGCTCGTTCCGCTCCGCCTTGGGCAGCCGGGAGATTACCTGATAGAAGCCTTCCGAATCACCGGCGCCTAATGCCTCTTTGAGGGCCGTAAGCTCGGCGTCCCGTCGGGAATCCAGCTCGGCGATCTTCTCGGAAATCGGTTCGAGCGCCTCGAGACAACTATTCAGATCCTCCCAGTTCCGGGTATACACCGATTCCGACAGTTTCCGCTCCAGCTCGAGATACCGGGTAAGCAGCTCGGTTTCTTGAAGGATCAAGGATTTGAGATCTTCTCCGGTTATAATTTCTACCGACATAGCGACTCCTTTCTCCTAGTATCGACAGAAAAAGATATTGATTTATGGTATTTTATCCCCGATATGAACACCCAAACTCGCGCAGCACTGGGGTCGATTTTCATCCTGTGGATCCCCCTCGCCGTCATGTGGATCATCATGGGGGTGGAACAGCCGGTCATAAACGGTATCATCGCCCGGATGGCCGATGCCAAAGAGAACCTCGCGGCCTTTGGAATTACCTTCGCGATCGCCCTTATCATCGAAGGACCGGTTATCCAACTCTTGACTGCGGGGACCGCCCTGGCTGCCTCAAAGCGGAATTACGGAAAGCTTCTCACCTTTATGCACCTTATGGGCTTAGGACTTACCCTGATCCACATCATACTGGCTGTAACTCCCGCATATTACGGAATTCTTACACGAATTTTGGGAATTCCTGAGGATATCGCGGTTTTGAGCCGGGCCTCCTTCCTGTGGATGATCCCGTGGACCGCGGCCATCGGCTACCGCCGCCTCTGGCAGGGGGTGCTCATCCGCTACGGGAAAACCAAACAGATCACCGTTACCATGGTCTGCCGCCTCCTCTCTATCTTTCTGGTCTTAGGTCTCGGGTTTTGGCTGGGGACGGCCCCGGGGGCGGTCCTCGGAGGAATCGCGCTGACCGTGGGCGTCATTACCGGGGCGGCGGCCGCTTACTTCTTCGTCCGTCCGGTGGTACGGGACCTTATTCCTTCCGATGTGCCGGAGAATGAGGAGATGAGCTGGAGGCGGATCGTCGAGTTCTACACTCCCCTAGCCTTTACCTCGTTTATTACCCTGGCCGCGCGGCCTATCTTGACCGCGGGAATAGCCGCCGCTCCGAACCCGGTGCCCTCTCTGGCGGTGTGGCCGGTCATCAACAGCCTCCTCTTCGTCTTTCACTCGGTGGCTCTCTCCTATCAGGAGGTGGTCGTGGCGAAGCTTCAGAACCGGGAGGATTATCGGAATCTTAAGCTTTTTACCTATATCCTGTCGGCGGGAATCCTCGTCCTGTTCTTGATTGTCGCTCTGACGCCGCTGAACAACCTGTGGTACTCCCTCGTAGCGGGCCTCGACGAGGAGCTCCTCCCCTTGACCGGGGTCCCCACGATCATTCTGGTGATTCTTCCGACGGCGGCGGTGTTCATATCCCTCTTTCGAGGGCTTATCGTGACCGCCCGGAGAACCCGTATTATTACCAAGGGGGTCGGAGTCAACAGCGTTATCCTCGCCGGGGTCGTCCTCATCGGGGCCTACTTCTTTCCCTTTCCCGGGGCCGTTACCGCGGCTATCGCCTTCACCTCCGCCGTTGTCCTGGAAGCGGTGTATCTTTTTCTCCGGTCACGGCGGCGGGATGTGGATTTTTTTCCCGATTCCGGGTAGAATTCACCCTCATGAACAGTCTGCACAGCGACACCTATCGAATCGAGTCCTACGACACCGACTGCAGCCGGAGGGCGCGGATTACCAGCCTCTGTAACTTCTTCCAGGAGAGCGCCTGGAAGCACGCCCACGCCATGGGGCTCGGATGGTCCCATCTCGATGAACGGGGTGAGCTGTGGGTTCTTAGCCGGCTCGACATGCACATAGTCGAGCTGCCCCGGTGGCGGGACCTGATAAACCTTACCACCTGGGCAAGCGGCGTGGAAAATCTCTTCGCCCTTCGGGACTTCCGGATAACCGCTGAAGACGGGAGTGAGCTTGCCGCGGGAACCACCTCTTGGCTGGTCATCGATACCGCCACCCGCAGGCCCAAGCGGATGTCCCGGATAGCGGAAGGTATGATAATCCACTCCGCCGACAGGGCCTTGGGGAGGAATGCGGAGCGCCTCAACTTTACTCTCGAGGGCACGCCCAAGCGGGTCTACGAGGTGGGCTACTCCGATATAGACATGAACAACCACGTCAATAACGTGACGTACATACGGTGGGCCCTCGATTCCTTCGAGCTTCCCTTCCTGAGGGAGCGCAGACTTACCGATCTTTCGATCAACTTCCTCGCCGAGGCTCTCTACGGCGATAAAGTCTCGGTTACGGCCTCCCCTCCCGCGTTTCCCCAGGGTCCGTACAAGCTCCGTATCTTCCGCTCGGAAGGCGACCAGGAGATCGCCCGGGCCGCCTGCGCCTTCGCGCCGTGATCCGGGGATCGGGCGGCCCCCGGCCGGCACCGGCCCCTCAGCCCCCTGAGAGGACTTCTTCGAGCTGAGCGAGGTCGTCTCTTAAGATTCTACTATCCGGCACCGATTCGAGGGCCCCCTCGACGAGTTCCATCGCTTCCTCGTATCTCTCCCGGTTAAAGAGCTCCGCGAACCTGTTGTGGACGGTCACCGCGAAGTTGTATCGGTAGGTCGCACCGGCCTTATCGAGCTGGGGATCTCCCCCGAGCATGTCGGCACCCTCCTCGACTATCCGAGCGGCCTCGATCCACCGCCCCGCCCCGGCATATACCTCCGATTCACGCCCATAGAGAAAGACCACGAACTCCCGGTACCGCCGGATAGGTATCTTCCCCGTCCGGTACGCTTCGACGACGTATGCCAAGGCTTCATCGAAGGGCTCGGAAAGCACCTTGTCATAGGCCCTTTTTTCCTCGACTAAGAGTTCGAGCTCTTCGTAGTGGATCCGGTCGATCGTGCCGTCTTCGAGGCGGGCTTTTATGGTCCGTTCGGCCCGGTCGTAGCTTCCTTCGTCGGTGAGCTCGAGGATCAGATTGTGGGTGAGGGTTGTATAGAGCTCGTCGAAACGGTTTCCCGTCCCGTAGGCGGCACGTACGATGTCGAGAAACTTCAGGGCCCCTTCGTAGTTTCCCCTCGTATTCAGAAAGGCGGCGTAGTTGACGAACTCGTTCATGAGCTCCATGAAGCCTTTCTCCGTGCCCAAGAGGGCGTACCGGTCGACCGCCAAGGGGACCGCCTCATCGTACCTGTTCCGTTTCTGAAGCTCGGATATCCGGTTCCGGAGTATGAATCCCAAGAGATCTATCAGCTTGGCCTGGGTACGATCCGAATAATTCCCGGGGGGAACATAGGTAAATCCGGTCCTCCCGAAGCTGTCGGTAAACTCCTTCTTCCGGCCCGGTTCGAACCCGTAGGGGGTTGTGGTCTCCACATCGATCTGTCCCCTCTCGGTCACTACCGCGCAGAAGGCATGATCGGAGGTATTGATAACCGTTACCGGAAGATCGAAGTGCAGGGCGAAAACCGTATAGAGAACCGCCGAGGAGACGCAGTTATGGACCCCCGTGTCGAGGAGGACGTCCAGTCGAGTCTGCTCCTCCCGGTACGACCGAAAGGCCGCTTTATGGAGAAATGAGAGGATCTCCTCGCCTAAGGCGTAGAGTCTGTCCCCCTCTTCGGGCGGCGTGTAATTCGCTTCGAAACGGTCGAGAAGTTTCCGGATATCGTCGAGATACCGCTGTTCCCCCTCCTCTTCGACTCCGGAGAGATAGAGGGCCGCCCGGGCAAACTCCAAGGCGCCGAACTCGTCGCTTCCCCTCCCGAGTGAAAAAATACGGCCTCTCGGTTCGAGTCTCGGTATTTCGGAAGCCTGAGCAGGAAGGACACTGAATAGAGAAAGTATAATTAACTGGAACGCGATGGGCCTTCCATGTTTTCTTTTTCGCATATTGCTGGTAGTGTATACTAAAAAAAAGCAAAGGAGCAATTCCATGGATGCGGACAAAGACTTAATCATCATCGGAGGGGGGGCCGCGGGACTGAGCGCCGCTCAATACGCGGCCCGGGCTAATCTCGATGTTCTCCTCGTCGAAGAAATGGCCTCGGGCGGACAAGCCCTCGTTATAGACGATCTGGAAAACTATCCGGGAATTCTCGAACCGGTAAAGGGATATCAGTTCGCCGAGCTCATGGAAAAACAGGCGAAAAACTTCGGGGCGGAGATTATTATTTCCACCGTCAGGAACCTCGAGAAGGAGGGAGAAATCTTTTCGGTGGAAACCGGCAAGGGCACCTTCACCGCCTGCTCGGTAATACTGGCCACCGGGGCCAAACACCGCCACCTGAACATCCCCGGTGAAAAGGAGCTTACCGGAAAGGGGGTCTCCTATTGCGCTACCTGCGACGGTCCTTTCTTCAAAGAGAAGCGGATGCTCGTAGTCGGCGGCGGGGACAGCGCCTGCGACGAATCGATGTTCCTCTCCCATTTGACGGAAAAGCTCACCTTAGTCCACCGGCGCGACCGTTTCCGGGCCCAAAAATCCCTCGCCGAGCGGGTCGAAAAAAACAAGAATATCAAGGTTCAATTCAATACCGTTGTAAAGGAGATCATTGGGGAGCATCGGGTCGAAAAAGTGGTCCTCTCGAGGTCCGACACGAACGAGACCTGGGAGGAGGAAATGGATGCGGTATTCGTCTTCATCGGATCCGATCCGCAAACAGCTCTGGTCCCCGACGCGGAGAAGGACGAAGGCGGTTTCCTCGTTGTCGACGAATGCATGGAAACCACGATCCGGGGGCTCTACGCGGTGGGTGACGTCCGGTCCACTCCCTTCCGGCAGGTCGTGGTAGCGGCGAGTGACGGGGCCATAGCCGCCCACTGCGCATCCCAGTACATCGACGAGCTCAAGGGTAATGCCTACACCTAGTACCTCCTTGTTCCAAGTTCTTTACCGATCACTTTTCGCCGCCGCTCTCTTCCTCTTTATATCGGGATTAGCGTATGCCGATCCCGCCCGGTGGGACGATATCGAACCGGACGAAGCCGAGCTCATCGTGGAGGAGATGACCGATACCGAGCTCTTGGGGCAGGTCATTATGCTCGGATACGACGGTACCGTTCCCTCTCCGGAGATCCTCGAATGGATCAGGGCGGGGCGTATAGGGGGAATTAAGATATTCGGTTGGAACGTGGGGTCCCTGCCCGGCCTCGCACGAAGCATCGCCCGTATGCAGCGCGCCGCCTCGGAAACGCCGAAGGGAATTCCTCTCTTCATCGCCACCGATCAGGAAGGGGGGTGGGTCCGTCACATCAAGGAAGAAACCTCGATCACGGCGGGAAACATGGCGATAGGAGCAACCAAACTCCCCCGGGACGCCTATTTCACCGGATACTACATCGGAAGGGAGCTTCGCGCCCTCGGGGTCAACATGAACTTTGCTCCCACCGTTGACGTCTACGCGAACCCCGAGGCTCACGTCATCGGGCCCCGGGCCTTCTCTTCCGACCCCTTGGAGACCGCCCGCCTCGCTGTGGCCTACTACCGGGGACTGGACGCTACGGGGGTCATAGCCACGGCCAAGCACTTCCCCGGCCACGGGCGGGCGGACGTCGATTCACACGGGGCGCTGCCTCTTATCGATGCGACCCTCGAGGACCTCTGGGAGACCGATCTCCTTCCCTACCGCTTTCTTGTCAGGGAAGGTCTGCCCGCTATCATGGGGGGGCACCTGGGGTTTCCCGGTATTACCGGAAAGATTGAGCCCGCCACCCTTTCCTCCTACTTCCAGACCGAAATCCTTCGTAACCGCCTCGGGTTCGAAGGCATTGCAATCACCGACGACCTCCGCATGAGCGGAGTCACCGATACGGGTGATCCCCTCGAGGAACTCGCGCTCAAGGCTCTCAATGCGGGAAACGATGTCCTTATGATCTCCCGTACTCCGGAGGAGCACGAGATGATCTGGGAGCGGCTCTACCGTGAAATGCGGACTAATCCCTCGTTCCGGGCAAAGATTCTTGAAGCCGCGAAACGGATCTTGAGAATCAAGCTCAGATACCTGAAACCCCCCGATGCGGTTCCCCTCTATCCCGATCCCGAAGAGGTCCGCTCGGTTATACCCGATCCGGAGGCGAGGGACTTCTTCTTCGAATTGGCCTGCCGAAGCGTCTCCCTCATTTCGGGAGATTCACTTCCCTTGACATCCGGCCGGCTCGGGCGGGTACTCCTGGCGGGACAGTATCGACGATTCCTCGATGCCGGAAAGGCGCGTTTTCCCGAAGCCGACACCTACTATTTCTCCTACGATCCCTTCTACACCGCGGTGCGTGCCGAGAAAGAACGTTTTACCCGGCTCGCGGGAAACTACGATACCGTCATTTACTGCCTGGCAAATCCGAACAGCCTCGAGATCCTCGAGACCTTGTCCGAAACGGATACTCGGGTCATAGTCTTTTCGGTATTGAGTCCCGTCTACCTCGAGGAGATCGAGTGGGCCGATACCGCGATAGCGGTATATGGAACAGGAAAAGAGTCCTTCGCGGCGGGATTCGCCGTTCTATGCGGAGATTACGAGCCCGAGGGAACCCTTCCGGTATCGATCCAGAGGCGCCGGTAGTCTATGCGCTGGTTTCCGGCGGAGAGGGATGATTTTGCAGGTATTACGGGCTTCATCACACGGTACGAGTATCTCTCGGTGAGCCTTTCCTCGCGGATCTATACCGGAAAGAGTTTTGTCTGGCCCGAGAGGGCGCTGTTCTATGTACTCAAACGGGGAGGACGGATAATCGGCACGGTCTATCAGAACACCTTCGGCCTGGTCCTCCCCCTCTTCGACCCGGAGGTGGAAACCCCCGGGACTTCCGTCACCCTTCGGGGGCTCCAGCTGAAGCGAAGGAAAATCCATACCGTCATCGGAACCCGGAGGTCGGTCGAGATCGTCTCCGAGGTGCTGCCGAAACGCAGGCGCAAGGTGGATTATCTCCTCATGACCCGCCCCCTGCAGAGCGGGACCTTACCGCCGGCGCAGTGGTGGTCCGAAATCGATCCGAACGTCCCCGAGGGAAGACTCGTCAGGGGCCGCGCGCGGGACGCGGAGGCACTCTTTCCCCTCCAGGAGGGGTATGAAAAGGAGGAGGTGCTGCTGAATCCCGAGCTCTTCAGCCCCGGGCGGAGCCTCAAAACGTTTCGAAAAAACTTGAGCGAGCAGATTACCTACTACTATTCGGTGGAGGGACTCCCCGTTGCCAAAGCCGCCACCAACGCCTTGGGGTATAGGTGGTGTCAGCTGGGGGGGGTCTACACCCTTCCCGAATTTCGCTCGAGGGGAATCGGAAAAATGGTTGTGGGGAAGCTTCTGAGAGAATTGGACCGGTTCGGATATCGAAGCGTTCTATTCGTCAAAACGGAAAACCGGGCGGCTATCAGCCTATATAAAAACCTGGGATTCGAGATAGGGTGTCCCTACCGCATCGTATATGCGGTTTGACGAACCCCCTTTATTCGAGTGTATATTGAGAGTATATGAAAAAGCATTCGGTTCTAATGGTATCGAGCGAGGCGGTGCCCCTCGCGAAATCGGGAGGCCTCGGAGACGTGGTGTCCGCCCTCTCGGCGGAGCTCAAACGGCGGGGGCACGATGTGCGTATCGTCCTCCCCCGGTATTACTCTATCTCTAAAACCGGCTTAACCGCCCATTCCGAGCCCTTGGGGGTTCCCGTCGGATTTCAGGAGGAGTGGTGCGGAATCTTCGAAACCCGCCTCCCCGGAACGGAGGTCCCGGTGTATCTCCTCGAGCACGAGGGGCTCTTCGGCCGGGACGGGATATACGGTGATCCGGGGGGCTCGGAATACCCCGATAACGCGAAGCGTTTTACCTTACTCAGCCGCGGAGCCTTCCAGCTCTGCCGCTATCTGGAGTGGATTCCGGATGTCCTCCACGGCCACGACTGGCAGGCGGCACTGGTTCCGGTCTACCTGAATACCTGGGAGCGGGAAAGGGAGTTCAAGGATACCGCGGGGGTCCTTACCGTCCATAATCTCGGATACCAGGGGGTCTTCCCCAAAACCGACATCAACCTGACCCAGCTCCGGTGGGAACACTTCCACGACTCCGGATTCGAGTTCTACGACCGCCTCAACTTCCTCCAAGCGGGAATCAAGAATGCCGACATCATCACAACGGTCTCCCCGACATACAGCCGTGAAATCCAGACCCCCGCCTTCGGTTTCGACATGGACGGGATCCTCCGCGGGCGAAACGGTGACCTCTTCGGAGTCTTGAACGGTATCGATTACGAAGTGTGGAATCCCGAATCAGATCCCCACCTCCCGGCGAATTATTCGGCGGAGGATCTCAGCGGTAAGGAGGTATCCAAAAGGGAGCTCCAGAAACGGTGCGGCTTTCCGGAAGATCCGAACATTCCGGTCATCGGGATGGTGACCCGCCTCGCAGATCAGAAGGGAATCGGAGATCTTGCAGGCCCCGATCACGGAAGCCTGTACTCGCTCTGCAGCGATTTCGCCGTGCAGGTGGTGATCGTGGGAACGGGAGAAAAGTGGTGCGAGGAAGAGCTCAAGAGCCTGGATAAGCGTTTGGAGAATCTGAAGGTATTCCTCGCCTTCGACAACCCCCTGGCCCATTTAGTGGAAGGGGGAAGCGACTTCTTTCTCATGCCGAGTAAATACGAGCCCTGCGGACTCAACCAAATGTACTCACTCCGGTACGGGACACTTCCCATCGTGCGGAGAACCGGGGGCCTTGCGGACACGGTAGATAATTACGATCAACTCACCGGCGAGGGAACGGGGTTCGTTTTCGAGGAACTCAGTCCGAGGAGCATCTACGACACCGCAGGCTGGGCGGTATGGACCTGGTTCAACCGGAGGGAACACATCCGGGAAATGCGGAAACGGGCCATGGAGAAGCGTTTTACCTGGGAGAAGAGCGCCGAGCGTTACGCCGAGCTCTACCGGTGGGCGGTGGACCGTCGGCGGAGGATCTATCCTCACGCCCGGTAGGCATCAGCTCCCGCCGCCGATGCCGCGGCGGGAAATCTTGGCCTCGAGCCTGAGCCTCCGCTTTACGAGATTCCGCCCGGGGAGAGTTGAGGCGTCGATCAGCGGTTCCATTTCCCGCACCACGGCAAGCGCTGCGGGATAATCCCCCGCCTTGTGTTCCAGATACTTCGCAAGCTCCAGGGCCGAAAAAAGGCACCCCTTATCACGCCACGCGCTCTCCCACAGGGAAAGGGCTGAAGGGTAATCACCCCGCCTCTTCCATGCCAGAGATACGTATTTCAAGGCCTCCGGATGCCCGCGGGCGGCCTGATCCTCCAGAAGCCTCTCCCCCGCAGGTCTCCCTCTTTCGATCAAGAATCTTCCCAGCCCGCAGGGATCGGCCGAATCGGGATCGGGATTTTCGAGGAGTGAATCGATCCTGCTGTACAATAGAGCGAGGCTTATCACATCCTGGGCGTTGTGCTCGATGACCGGAGAGATGAGACGATAGTCGGGGGCCTTCAGGAATTCGAAGTATCGGGCAGGCACGGCGTATCCGGGGATGTCCTCGCCCCGCTCTACGCCGAGTAATCGCTCCTCCACGGTGGAGAGATTACAGGCGGGGAGTATCTTGCCCCAGAATCTCCTGACAACATAGAGGAGATCGACCTGCTCGTAATGCTCGGGCCGGATTCCGTTCATAATGCACCGGGTATTCAAAAGATGCGAATCGAAACCCTTTCCATTATAGGAGACCAGCACAGCCCCGGCATGGAGCTCTTCCCGCGCGGCACTGAGAAACTCCGCTTCGCCGGGAAAGTCGGTCAACAGGATCTGAACAAGCTTGAGTCCGTCCTCTTCGACCCGGGCGGTTCCGAAGAGAAAAATGTGGGTTCCCGCCCCTCCGGAGAGTCCGGTTGTTTCGGTATCGAAAAAGACGAGGGATGTCCCTGTAAGTCCCTTGCACAGGAGCGATTCCGCCCCCGGGGGCTTTCCGGGATAGCCCGGAGCGGCTAAGATCTCCCGCCGGTAGGCAAAAGGGCCTATCGGATGCCATTCTTCCGGCAATCCCGCAGGCCGCGGGGGACCTCCCGGGTTCGGCACCGCTCCGGGGCGCGGCGCGGCGATTTCGGCAGCGCGGATCCGTTTGAGTCTGTCGCTCAGCCTGTTTCGCTCGGCCAATTTCCCCTCTCCCAGGCCTCGAGAAATGAGACGACCCCCTCCTTGGGGTTGAATTCTTCATCAGGGGAGTATTGGTCGCTCACCGCCTCCTCGGGGCCGATACAGGCGGGGCAGCCCCTGAGACAGGGACACCCGGCTATTACCTCGCCGGCGGCGGTGCGGATCGAATCGAGTTTCTCCCCGAATCCTTCGGATAGTCCTATTCCCCCGGGATACTTATCGTAGATATACAGAGCTGGCATTTGGAAGTGCGGATCCCTTACCCTCTCCGCGACCCCTAAGTCGAAGGACTCGCACAGGAGAAAGAAGGGGGCCACGTTCCGGAGTATTGTCCCGGTCCGCGAGAGCACCGTCTCCCGTTCCTCCTCGATCAAATCGGAGAGGTACCTCCCCGCGGGGGTTCCGCCGGGAAAGAGGATCACCACCGAACGGGTATGCATCTCGTCCTCGGGGATGAAAATCTCCCCGTATCCGATGTTCTCGTGGGTCCCGTACTTGAGCTTCTTGTACTTTGCCACCTGCCTGCGTACCAGCACATCTCCTATAACCGTTTCGAGACCCCCCGGCCGGTCCCGCCGGTCCTCCTCTAACACCTTGATATCGGTCTTGACGATGGAATCGGTGTAGTAATTATTCGTCGATTCCCGGACATAGCACCGGTTCTCGTCCAAATCGAGCTCGATGACCATATACTGGTCTCCCCGGTGGATGTACACCGCCCCCTCGAAGAGGAGCTCCTTAGCCGAGGGGAGGTCCATCTCTCCAATAACGTTATTCTTTCCCCCGGTGGTATTGATGATGATAACATTCTCAGCGGTGGCGGTGCGCAGTGATATCTGCTCCGCCGGATAGGAGCGGTCGCTCCAATACCAACTCCCCCCGGTGTAGCGGGCGACCCCGTTTTCCTCGAGGTAGCGCATCAACTCGTTCACGGGACCTCCGAAGTCCTCCCCCTCTTTGACCGGAAGCTCGAAGACGGCGCACTTGAGATGATCGATGAGGATGTACGGGTTGTAGGGATCGATCCACGCCGCCTCGGGGGAAGAGGTAAAGAAGTACTCCGGGTGACGGATCATATACTGGTCCGTGGGGGAGGCGGAGGCGATAAGTATAGAGAGGCTCGCGGTATTCCGCCGCCCCGCCCGGCCGAGCTGCTGCCAAGACGATGCGATGGAGGCGGGAATCCCCGCTAAGATGCTCACGTCGAGGCCGCCGATATCGATCCCGAGCTCTAAGGCATTGGTCGACACCACCCCGTGGATCGACCCGTCCCTTAAGCCCCGCTCGATGGCGCGACGCTCGTTGGGGAGATACCCGCCACGGTAGGACTCCACCCGGACCCGGTTCCCCTCGGTAAAATGATTGTACAGGAGCTTGTTGATGTACGAGGCGATAAGCTCGACACGGACCCTCGAACGGGCGAAGATGATGGTCTTGATCTTCCGTTTCAGGAAGCTCGTCCCGAGGTTCCGCGATTCCAGGACCACTCCCCGCCGAATCCCCTGCACCCGGTCGACCAAGGGGGGATTGTAGAGGACGATGTGCCGCTCCCCCGCGGGGGCCCCGTTGCGGTCCACCACGGTGACCGGCTTTTCCAGGAGCTTTTCCGCGAGGTCTTTGGGATTTCCTATCGTCGCCGAACAGCAGATGAAAACCGGGCTGCTTCCGTAGAACTCGGTTATTCGGCGCAGGCGCCGCAGGAGATTAGTCATGTGTGAGCCGAAGACTCCTCGGTAGGTGTGAATTTCGTCGATGACCACGTACTTGAGGGCCGATAGAAAACGGATCCACTTCGGATGATTGGGGAGGATCCCAGCGTGGAGCATATCGGGATTGGAAATAACGATGCGCCCGGAATTCCGAGCGGCGATTCGGACCGAGTTGGGGGTGTCCCCGTCGTAGGTGTTGACGGGAAGGGGAAGATTTCCCTTCTCTATTATCTCATTGAGCTCCGACTGCTGGTCCTGTGAAAGCGCCTTGGTGGGAAAAAGGTACAACGCCCTCGAATCCCGCTCTTCGAGGAGGGTCTGAAGTACCGGGAGGTTGTAGCAGAGGGTCTTTCCCGAAGCGGTGGGGGTTACGATAACGGTATGGTTTCCCGCCCGGGCGGACCTGTAGGCCTCTTCCTGATGAGTGTACAGCGATCCGAGTCCCCGGTTCTCGAGCGCCTCGACGAGGAGAGGATCTAAGTCCTCGGGGAAGCTAACGTATCGTCCCTCCCGCGCCGGCAGGTGTTCCCAGTGGGCCACGTGCTTCATAAAACCCGAATCGGAACGAACGGATTCGATGATCGTTTCGAGGTTTTCCATCACCGAGCACGTTACCACGAAACACCGGTTAAGTACAGAACCCGTCGGCACGCACTCTTTTCCTTGACCGAAGATACTCATTTTCTTAGATTTATGGGAGAGGAGAGAAAACTTCCGTGAAGCAAAAAGTATTGTCTATCGTTCTCGGTGGCGGAAAGGGAACCCGCTTGTATCCCCTTACTAAAGAGCGGGCGAAACCGGCGGTCCCCTTCGGGGGCAAGTACCGCCTGGTGGATATTCCGATTTCCAACTGTATCAACGCGAATTTCCGGCGGATCTATATCCTGACTCAGTTCAATTCCACCTCTCTCCACCTGCATCTGGCGACGACCTACATCTTCGACAGCTTCAGCGAGGGGTTCGTGGAAATTCTGGCCGCCGAGCAGACCTTTACCAACTCCAGCTGGTACCAGGGGACCGCCGACGCGGTCAGAAAAAACTTTCTCCATTTCAGGACCCAGGAACCCGACTACTATATGATTCTCTCGGGAGACCAGCTCTACCGGATGGATTTGGCCTCGATGTTTCGGGAGCACGTGGAGAGCAAAGCGGAGATAACCGTCGCGGCGACTATAGTCGATCGGGAGAGCGCCGACGAGCTGGGAATCCTCAGGGCCGACAAACAGTCCCGAATAACCGAATTCCTGGAAAAACCCGGTCCGAGCAGGGATATAACCGATATGAAGATTCCCGCAGGACTCCACCCGGACGAGGGCATGAAGGCCCAGGGCAGGGAATACCTCGCCTCCATGGGAATCTATATCTTCAATGCCCGTACTATGGAAGAGGTTCTGGACAACGATTATGCCGATTTCGGGAAGGAGATTATTCCCACGGCCATATCTAATCGTCATGTGAACGCCTACATCTACACCGGGTTCTGGGAGGATATCGGAACAATCAAATCCTTCTACGAGACCAACATCGACCTTACCTCGGTGAATCCGGCGTTCAACTTCTACGACGAAAAGAATCCCATTTACACCCACAAGAGGCACCTCCCGGCTTCGAAGATCAACTTCTGCACCCTCTCGCAGTCGTTAGCCTCGGAGGGGAGTATCATAACCAACGCGTCTATCAAGAACTCGATCATCGGGATCCGTTCGATTATCGAATCGGGGGCCGAGCTGGACGGGGTCATCTGCATGGGGCATGACTATTACGAAACACCGGAGACTATCGAAGAAAATCGAAACAGGCACGTCCCCAATCTCGGCATCGGTAAGGGGTCGAGCATCAAGCGGGCAATCATCGACAAGAACGCCCGTATAGGCGAAGGATGCCGCATCGGCCTCGACGACGTCGAACGTGAGGACGGGGACCATGGAAGCTACTACGTCAGGGACGGGATAATAATCATCCACAAGCACGCCGTCATCCCCGACGGCACGGTCATCTAAGACTCTATTGCACGAGATACGCTAAAATACTCTTATCGCTTTCGGGGAACGAGTAATTTCCAAGGGATTCCCCGGGCACCCACCGGTATTCGGTGTGTTCGGTGAGAACCGGATCTTCATGAATGGTTATGCGAAAGGCGTCGAGAGTGTATTCCGTGTCGCCGTTGGAAAAGCGGGAGGTGTGGATCTTCTCTCCTACGGTGATATCCACCGAGAACTCTTCCCGGTATTCCCGAACGAGGGCTTCCCGGGGCGATTCCCCGGCCCTGACCTTCCCGCCCGGGAATTCCCAAAGCCCGCTGATGACGCTCCCGGGGCCCCTCTTGGCAATGAAGTACCGTCCGTCCATACAGGCGATGCCGGCCGCGGAATGTCGCATCTAAGCCCCGCTGAAGGAATCGAAACTACAGGAAGAGGACCGAAGGGATAAAGAAATGAACGACGCCGACGACGATTCCTAAGATCCCGATTATTGATTTTCGTCGGACAAAGACCCTGTCCAATGTCTCTACCGTCTGAGATCTGACCGTACCCCGCTCCTTGAAGCGGTCGATAAGAAGGGTTATTCCCATAACGATTCCCGCCGCGGCCGGAACGAGATCGCCGACTACCGGCACATCCCCCTCGAAGGCGCTCAAGATCTTGAATATACCGAAGATCCCGACGGCAATACCGGTTATGAGCCTCAAAGTCTTTCCCTGGAGGGCCTCGCCGATAGCTCGGTATCCCTCGAAACGCTCCTGGATAAGCTCCGATGCGAGGATGAGTCCCGCAAAAATATTGAAGACTATCGATAAAAAGTAAAATTGAACCATTTTTTCTCTCCCCCTTAAAGAATAAATAAATACGGTGGAGCAGTCAATAAATTATTCTTGTTCAGGTCGAATATCAGTTTCGAGGACGATGGTTTCCTCACCGATGCTTACTTCGGCTCGGGCGGATTCCGGTTTCCCCGTCGGTGTCATCCGGGTTCTTACGACCCGTTCATCCCCTTCCCCAACCGGGAGTATATCGGTTTCCTCAACCACCGTTTCGCCCCCTTCGAGCGAAAAGAGCACCCGAGTCGGAGGACCCGCCGGGGCGCCCTCCGCGGCCTCGGTCGGATCCTCGGCTGTAAATCTCAGACTTATGAATACCTCATCCTCATAGAAAAACGCCCTGAGCCGTACTTCGTATCCCATGAAATCGGAGCTCGAGGCGCGCCCCTGAAGAAGGGGGTTCAAGATAAAGTAGAGGAGGAGGATCAAGAGAACGTCTATGAGGAGAATGATGAGCCCCCGGTTTCCCTTAAAGATCCCCTTCTTCTTTGTCCGATTAGTGATTTCCGGGCTCAGGTACCGGTGCCGTTCCTCCCGGTTGTAGTGGAAATGCGAGTCTCCGGGAGAATACGATTCCTTTGTATCCCGGTTTTCCTTATTCATCCCTCTCCACATCGATAAACCGGTCGCTTCTCCACCACACCACTTCACCCGCGAACTCGGTGCACAGAACGCCTAAGAGAATGCCCTCTTCGGTAACGAAGAAGTCACGATAGATGAGCTCCTGATCGCTCAGGAGTATCTTGGCTCTCTTGATTACCCTCCCGTCACGATTAAGGACAAGAAGCTCGTAGAAACTCCCCTCGATGGGGCTCATCAGGACCAGGGTCCCTCCGTCGGCGGCCCCGGTGAACTCGTAGAGGATCTGTTCCCGCTGAAGGCTGACAAAATCGAGGGAATCTCCGGAGCGGTAATGCTTGGGTATCTCGATAGTCCTGGTGTACTCACCCTGCTCTACATCGAAAGCATAGATCATGGACTGGAAATATTCTATACCGGTCCTCGCTCGGGTGGCTTCGCCCACTCGGTTCTTGTAGAAGTCGAGCTTGAGGTACAACAGGGGATCGGTGGTGTCGGCATAGATTGTCTCTAGGGAAGGGACATTGGCGTCCTCGAGAAGGGGAAGCCGGTCGAGATTGAAGGTGATGGTGTATTTGAGATATCCGTCATGAGAAAACCAGTAAACGATCCACGATCTCGGGGTCCTGCAGAAGACGATGGTGTCCAAGTTGTGGTTTGTCTGGATCCGTTCGATGTAGGGAAAGGGGGTCCCGCCGGAACCCTCCTGACCGAGGTAGTCTATGAAGTTGCCGTTCCGGTCGAATCGTAATACGACCTGATCGAGCATAACTCCCAGATCGTTATCGAATTCGCGCCTTTCCTTGGGAACCTCGTCCTGGACGAGGAGATCAAAATTATCGGCCACCGCAATATCACCTATCAAATTGAAAGGGTAATGATACGCGACCCGATTGGAAACGGTCCCCTCTTCGTTCGTCCCGGAGAGGAGGTACGGCGGTGGATTCTTGTTCCGATCGAAAAAGAGCTCGAGGATATCGCCGTAGGAGTTGAATTTCATCACCTTGAACCCGTCGGGGACGGCGAGGTAGACGATCCCGTCTTGCATCCGGATGGTGATATCCTGATCGAAAGACCAGCTCCCCTGCCGAAAGAAGGTGAGCTCGTCCTCGGCCCTGCCGATGGGTATGGAAAACAGGGATTCCCGCTTTAGTGATTCGATCCCGCCCCTGTCGCAGGAGATAATACCGGTGAAAAACAGAATAATAACCGCGGCGTACAAGAATGCCGGGGCCCATAGTTGTCGTTTCGAGCGATGCATTGAGTGATAGTAACGCTCCCTCGAGCAGCTGTCAATCGCGCCCTCCCCGCCGCCGGGGAGGCTCGAAGCTGTCCCCGGTGTACATTTTTCCTACTTCCTGGTATCTTTTAATCCAAACATACTCAAGGGAGACTATTCGGTATGAATCTCATGACCGCTCTGTTCGGCTCACAACACGAAAAGGATTTAAAGAAGCTCCTCCCCATTGTCTCCGAGATCAACGGCCTAGAAAAGTGGGCCATGGCCCTCCCGGCCGAAGAATTTCCGAAGAAGACAGATGAGTTTAGAACCAGGGTTCAGGAAGGGGAATCCCTGGATATTATACTTCCCGAGGCCTTCGCCCTCGCTCGAGAGGCGGCCCGCCGTACCCTAGGAGAACGCCCCTACGATGTTCAGCTCATGGGAGCCGTCGTTCTCCACTATGGTAAGATCATGGAGATGAAGACCGGCGAGGGCAAGACCCTCTCCAGCGTGGCCGCGGCCTACCTGAACAGCCTCGCGGGCAACGGGGTCCACGTAATCACCGTCAACGACTACCTTGCCGAACGGGACGCCGGATGGATGGGACCGGTCTTCGCGTACCTCGGGGTAACTGTGGGAGCAATCCTGGCAAACATGGACAATCCGGGCCGGAAAGAAGCCTATAAAAAGGATATAACCTACGGGACCAACAACGAATTCGGCTTCGACTACCTTAGGGACAACATGCGCTGGGACATCCGGGAGAAGGTCCAGCGGGGTCATCACTTCTGCATTATCGATGAGATTGACAGCATCCTCATCGACGAGGCCCGGACGCCCCTTATTATATCGGGACCCGCCGAGGACGATACCAAGCGGTTTCGGGAGGTGGATAGGATAATCGGTAACCTGGAGGAATGCGCGAAGGACCCGGAGACCGGGGACTATCCCGACGACGACAACGAGGGCGACTATAAGCTCGACGAGAAGAGCAAGCGGGTTACCTTTACCGACGAGGGAATCAACAAGATCGAAAAGCTCCTGCAGAACCAGAAATCCATAACCGGGTCCCTCTTCGACGACGAGAACTTCGAATTCCTCCACTACGTGACCCAGGCGATGAAGGCGCATAAGCTCTTTCACCGGGATGTGGATTACGTAGTCCAGGGAGGCCAAGTGCAGATCGTCGACGAGTTTACCGGACGGATTCTTCACGGACGGCGCTACTCCGACGGCCTCCATCAGGCCATCGAGGCTAAAGAACAAATCACCGTGGCCAAGCGGAATAAAACCTTAGCTACCATCACCTTCCAGAACTACTTTCGGATGTACGACAAAATCTCCGGAATGACCGGTACCGCCGATACCGAAGCCAAGGAATTCGCCAAGATCTACGAGCTCGAGGTGGTAGTCATTCCCACCAACCGCCCGATCATCCGGGACGACCAGGACGACATTATCTACTTGAACGAGGCGGACAAGTTTACCGCCATCAAGGACGAGATAGATAAGGTTACCAAACAAGGGCAGCCGGTCTTAGTCGGAACCGTATCCATCGAGAAGTCGGAGCTCCTGTCGAACCTCCTGACCCAGTCGGGAATCCGCCACGAGGTCCTCAACGCCAAGAACCACGCCCGGGAGGCCCTGATCATCGCCGAGGCCGGTTCTCAGGCTGCGGTGACCATCGCCACCAACATGGCCGGCCGGGGAACCGACATCAAGCTCGGGGGCAATCCCGAATACCGCGCCCGAAGATCCGCCGGGACCGAGGCGAGTGAGGAAGATTTCCGGAAGGCCCTAGAGAGGGAAACCGAAAAGTGGCGGAAGGACTACGAGGACGTCAAACAGGCCGGAGGGCTCTATATCCTCGGGACCGAACGGCACGAGTCCAGGCGGATCGACAACCAGCTCCGCGGCCGTTCCGGCCGGCAGGGCGACCCGGGAAAGTCCCGGTTCTTCATCAGCTTGGACGACGACCTTATGCGCTTATTCGGGGGTGAAAACTTCAAATCCACCATGACCCGTTTCGGCATGCGGGAGGGAGAACCGATCTTTCATCCCCTCATCAACAAGGCCATCGAGCGGGCCCAGACCCGGGTGGAGGAACGGAATTACGAGATCCGGAAGCACCTCCTCGAGTACGACGATGTCTTGAACGAGCAGCGGAAGTTCATCTACGAGCAGCGGGACCGGATACTCACCAACGAGAACCTCAAGGGGAGGATCTTAGAAACCGCCGAAGAGATCCTTCAGGGAGCAATCGAGACGTTCGAAGCCACCCGGCAGAATGCCGTTCCCGATACGGCGGGGTTTCGGGAAAACCTGAAGGACAGCTTTTTTTATGAGCCCCCCTTCTCCGACGAGGAGCTCCTGGAAACACCCCTCGAAACGGTCAAAGGCCAAATACTCAGCGACCTCGAAGCGGACCTCCTCGATAAAGAGCAGAAGATTGGGGAAAAAGACTTCAACAGGTTTATCCGCTACGAATACCTGCGGGACATCGATAACCGGTGGCAGGATCATCTCGAAAACCTGGAATCCCTTCGGGAGGCAGTGTACTTGCGGGCCTACGGCCAGAAGAACCCTCTCCTCGAGTACAAGCTCGAGGGTTTCGAGATCTTCGATACTCTTATTCAAGATATCCGCACCGCGATAGCTAAGAAGATAGTGAAGGTTCGGATTCAGCGGTTCGACGAAACGGTCCCCCGCCGGGGACGTCCCACCGCGGTGCAGGCCAATCACCGGGACATGGGGCAGTTCGCCGGGGCGGCCGCCGCCGCACCCGGAGGAGCAGCCCCCGCCGCCGCCTCGCAGCCGGCTTCCCGACCTTCCGGGGCCCGGAACCAGGGGCAGCCTCAAAAGGTCCAGGTCAAGAGGGCTATGCCTAAGGTCGGACGCAACGATCCCTGTCCCTGCGGAAGCGGGAAGAAGTACAAATACTGCTGTGGGAGATCTTAAGGAGGCTCTTCTTGGAGGCCGCTACTGCAGGGAAGCTTGGGCGGTGGGATTTTCCAAAACCGTTACCCGGTCGACTTTCATATCGCTGTAGGCTCGTATGAGGATAAAAAGAGCAAAGATTCCAATAATCACTAAGACCAATTTCCTCATTCCATACTCCTCACGTGCTCTTTTTCAATAGAGATATTTCGCCGGATCGATAGGATTCTGGAACTGATAAATCCCAAAGTGGAGATGCGGCCCGGTGCTCCGCCCGGTGTCTCCCATCGTACCTATCTTCTGACCTAATCCGACCCGCTGCCCCTCGGAAACGTCCACCGTATCGAGATGACCATAGAGGGTCTGATACCCTCCCTGGTGTTTTATTATGACATACTTTCCGTAACTCCGCAAACTGAATCCAACGGCGAGGACCTTTCCCTCCATCGAGCTTATGATGGGGGTCCCTACCCTGTTTGCTATGTCGATTCCGTAGTGCATCCTCAAGACCCCCGTAAAGGGATCGTTCCGCATTCCGTAGGGAGACGAGAGATACCCTTGCGCCGGATACCTGAAGAGCTCCCCGGTGGCTTTCTTGACCTCGAAGCTGCTCAGACGTGCTCCGGGGACGAAGAGCTCCTGTCCCGAACGGATAATAGAAGACTCGAGATCGTTGGCGTCTAATATGTCGTTCAACGGTACGCCGTGCCGCTCGGCAATACTACTGAGGTTATCCCCCCGGCCGACCCGGTAGATTACCCCGTCGACACGGGGAATACGGATAACCGACCCCGCCTGAATTCGGCGAACGTCCCGTATCCCGTTGTAACTAATCAGAGTCCCCAGGCTTACACCGTATGCATCGGCGATCTCCGAGAGGGTGTCCCCCCGAGTCAGGGTATAGAGCTCGGGCGAGGTGGCATCGAGTATCCGTCCCTCGGGCACGGTCGTTTCCGCCTCTTCCGCCGGCTCGTCGAAGCGAAGATACTCGAGAAGCGCCTCACTCATCTCGGAATCCCTCGGCAGGGGAAGGTTATCGCTCTTAAGAGCCGATCCCGCCGTCGGAACGGTAGAGGAGAAGAACATCCCCGCTAACAGGAGTGTTACCCCCGCCGCGGTGATCCAACTCAATTTGCCGTTATTTTTTATCCATCTCCGTATCGTACGTTTCAGCCGATAGAGGTCAAACCCCTCTCCCGCTCTTTCCCCGATCCCGGCGCCTAGACCCGTACCGAGCTCCGGGGCCGATGATTTTCGAATTTTGAACGATCCCGGGTTCTTTCGCCTGCGAATTTTCTGGTTGTGGAGTTGTATCACGGATACCATATTCTTCTCTTCTATGATATCGACAACATGCCGCGCATATATTACTATTAGTTACGGCTTTTTGCCGATGACTGGGAGGAGATGAACAACACATTCAATAATTCCAGGCAAGACGGGAGGCCGAAAAAAATCGGCCGGTTCCAGATATTTATCATCATCACCGCCGTTTTCGTCGCCGTTTTGCTGTACCAATACATATCCATTATGCTCGTCGGCCCGAAACCGGAGCCCCCTTCAACCCTGGCTCGCCCGATGGTCGAGAGGGGACCGATCCTCGACCGAAACGGGCGCATTCTTGCCATTCAGACGAAGCTCTACTCGGTTACCGCATGGACTCCCCATATAGAAAGTCCCGAGGAGACCGCGGAAATATTAGCCGACATCCTCGAGCTCAATGGGGATATTCTGCTTACTTCTTTCCGGGAGCGTGAAGGTTTCATGTATGTAAAGCGGAAGATTACCCCGAGTATCAGCAGGAGAATCAGAGCCGAGAAGGAAGCGGGCCGCTTGAAGGGGATTTCCCTCGAGCCGGAAGCCGCCCGAAGCTATCCTGAAAAGAGTTTGGCGAGCCAGATAATCGGCTACGTCGGAGTGGATAACAGCGGACTAGCCGGGCTCGAATACACCTACGATAACGAGCTGTCCCCGGATCCGGGAGAATCGGCGGAGGAAACCGTTTACGGCAATCAGCTCTTCCTGACCCTGGACATGAATGTTCAATTCTTGGCCGAACGAATAGCCGAAGAAGCCTATACCGAGCACTCCGCCGATTCGGTGACGATCCTGGTGATGGACACCGAAAGCGGAGACATTCTGGCCTCCGCCTGCAAGCCCGATTTCGATCCCAATAATTTCGCGGATTATCCGGCGGAGGTGAGACAGAACCGGGCCGTCACCGCTGCCTACGAACCGGGTTCCGTCTTCAAGGTCTTTACCATGGCAAGCATCCTCGAGCTCGGCGGAATAGAGCCTAGTGAAACCTTTTACTGCGGCGGTACGTATGAAATCGAGATCCCCGGGGCGGAGAACGAGATAATCTCCGATCTTCGCTCCCACGGGATAGTCGACGCTCAGAGGATTATCCAGTACTCCTGTAACGTGGGGATGGCCTACGCCTCGGAAAGGGTTGAGAGGGAACCTTTCCATGGGATGCTCAGATCCTTCGGTTTCGGCTTTCCCACGGGGCTCCCCTTCTCGGGGGAGACCCACGGTCAGTTGAGGCGCCCCTCCTCCTGGTCGGTGCGCTCGAAACCGACCATCGCCTTCGGACAGGAAATCTCGGTCTCCGCGGTACAGGTGGTGACCGCCGCCGCCGCCCTCGCCAACGGAGGAATCCTCCTGAGGCCCCGCATCATCAAAAAGATCGTCGCCCCCGACGGTACCATCTTGGAGACCTTCGGCCGGGAGCCGGTCAAGCAGGTTATTACTCCGGCCGTGGCCAATGAGATTCTTGCCATGATGGAGACCGCCACCTACCCCGCCGGAACGGCCCGGGAGGCCGCCGTCGACGGCATCAGGATCTCCGCTAAGACCGGTACCGGGGAGATGCTCGACGAAGAAACGGGAAAGTATTCGGAAGAGGCTTTCCTCGCCTCTACATTGGCAATATTTCCTACCGACGAGCCCCGGTACATCGTCTACGTGGTTATCGATTACCCGAAGGGTGAGGAGTATTACGGCAGCCGCATCGCCGCTCCGGTTGTGCGTGAAGTTATCGAGGAGCTTGCCGTCTATTACGGAATTCCCCGGACCGGAGACCTTATCGTCCGGCATCCCGGCAAGATCTCGGTACAGAGCCGGCGCGAGCCGGTCTTCGACGGCACTATGCCCGACCTTCGGGGATTGTCCAAGCGGGAGCTCCTGCCGATCCTCAAGAGAGAAACCTACCGGTTCGAAATTTACGGCAGCGGCTGGGTAGTGGAGCAGGAGCCGGATCCCGGTTCGCTTCTCGAGGAGGGGGACAAAATCATACTCCGATTGGATTCGTGATGTATTTCGAGGTCAATACCAAAAATCTTTCGAGACTCTTTCCCCGCTTCGAAGAGGAAGTCTTAGACTCATACACCTCCGCCGAGGGAGCTGAAATCATCCCCTCTAAGACCGGATTTCCCACCTGCACGGCCGGGGGAAAACTCCTCCACAGCAGGCACGATCCGGTACGGGAAGCGGAGAGGATAATCGAACGGAATTACGCCCCCGAGGCGGACTGTATCGTACTCCTCGGCTTCGGCCTCGGCTACTATGCCGAAGCCTGCCTCGAGCGGTATCCCGACGCCCACATTATTATCGTGGAACCGGACGTCCCCCTCTTCCTCACATCCCTCGAGGCGAGGGATTACTCACCGTTGTGGAGAAGCAACCGGATAACCCTCTTCCTCGACGCGGCTCCCGGGGGGGTTTCTGCGGCGCTGAATGCTTTGAAGGCGCGTACCTGCCAGGTAATCGCCCTCAGGGGGGTCTACGATGCCCACGCTGAATATTTCGCCCGGGTCCAGGACGCCGTCAAGTCGCATGTGAGCCGGCGGCGGATCAACACCAATACCCTGAAACGCTTCGGTAAGCTGTGGGTCCGGAACCTGGCCCGGAACCTCGCGAGCATCTCCCGCGCTCGTGACGTCCGCGCCTTTGCGGATCGCCTTGCGGGACACCCCGCCCTTCTTTTGGCCGGCGGTCCGAGCCTGACCGGGATCATTCCCTATCTGCCCGAGCTCAAAAAGCGTTTCGTCGTCGTCGCCGTGGACACAACCCTGCGCGCCTGCGAAGCGGCGGGAATACACCCCGACGTGCTGATTATCGTCGATCCCCAGTACTGGAATACCCGGCATCTCGACGGAACGAGCCTCGAGGACCTTAGCTTAGTCTCCGAGTCGTCGACCCACCCAAGGATTTTCCGCCTCTGTGGTGAGGCGGGCGGGTCCGGCGCCTCCTTCACAGGCCCCCTCTATCTCTGCCGGAGCCTGTTCCCCCTAGGGAGATACGTCGACAATTACACGGGTATTGCCGGTAAACTCGGCGCCGGGGGATCGGTTGCGACCACCGCTTGGGATTTCATCAGGTTTTCGGGGGCCCGTCCCATCGTCTGCGCCGGCCTCGACTTAGGCTTTCCCGAAAAAATGACCCATTTCAAAGGGAGCTTTTTCGAAGAGCGTTCCCACTCTTTGAGCTTCCGCACCCATCCGGCGGAGACCCACTCCTTTGCCTATCTGCGCGGGGGCGACCCGTTCTTGACGGAAGATTACTCGGGAGGCGTTGTCTTGAGCGACCGGCGCATGGAGCTCTACAGGAGATGGTTCGAAGACCAGCTCGAGCAGCATCCCGACGCAGTTACCTATGTCACCGGAACTCGGGGAGCAAAGATCGGGTGTGTGGAACCGCGCAGCATAGATGACCTCCTCGGCTATCCGGTGATCCGACCGGAGATCGATAAGGTCCTCGAACCCTTGACGGCGGCGCCGGGGACGGCGACGGGGACGAAAGATAAACTTGCCGCCGTGGTCCGGGGCATCGAAAGCCTTATTTCCGAGCTCGAGGCCTTAGGCGGTACCGCCGAATCGGCCCTCGAGGCGGTAGACGATCTCGAGACGCGGATCAATAGCGGAACATCTCCCGCCGATTCATTCGCCGAGCTCGACCGGCTCGATCGACAAATACTCGAATCCTCGTCGAAGGACATAGCCGGATTCATTATGCAGCGGACCGCCGAAGAGATTACCCCTGTTCCCCTCGATGATGATTCAGTTAAACGGACCGCCGCCGTGCTTGCGAACTCACGAAGGCTCTATTCGGGTATTCTCGATTCGGCCCGGTTCAATGTCCGGATACTAGGCCGGGCCCTCGAGACCCTCAAAGGCGCTTGATACGCGCTTTCCCCGGTGAAATCCGTCATCTCGACCGGGAATAAAAGGAGTAAAGTTTTTCGCCCATTAACCGACAAAATAAACAGGCGGGTGCACTACCCGTTCTAAAGGCGGTATGTCCATCGACGTCCAGGCATACCGTTTTTTTTTTGCTAAAATTGCAATATTGCCACTGCTAAAAAAGTTTTTACCCACATTTTACGGCGGTGGTAGAGGTATGGGGCTGATGGGGAGGGGAAGTGTCACGTAATACTTTGAGAGTGCCCCCGATCGTGGGGATGGATTCGGTCTAAAACACATGTGCTCAGTGAATT
>CAZXMO010000014.1:42178-54056 GCA_964641125.1 uncultured Spirochaetales bacterium | reverse complement strand
GACGAATCGATGCCTGTCGTCTTCGAGGAATTCGAGCTGCTCGAAAAGCTCTAAGCACCCTTCAACGAAAGATAGTCCTCGATAAGGCGGATGCGCTTGGTAAAATACTCCCTCCGCCGTTCGTTGAACCGGGACGGATCACCC
Organism: uncultured Spirochaetales bacterium; assembly: GCA_964641125.1. GTDB lineage: Bacteria > Spirochaetota > Spirochaetia > SPDA01 > CAZSGZ01 > JBKHAJ01. The sequence goes on along the minus strand of CAZXMO010000014.1, from coordinate 53,912 downwards.
TCGATACCGGTCACCGCGGGCTTCAGGTCCTTGTAGCGGTTTTTCAGCTTGGCAAGATAGTCCTTCCAGGTCATGGCCATATGGATGCCCTCCTTCGGAGCACACCTCATAATTTCGATCCAATCCCCTCCCTCGGCTTTCCGTATCAGGGCAAGAAGGAGGAGCTCCTCCGCCTCCAGGTCTTCGAGCTCCGTATCGATCCCTATGCCGTAGAAATCGAGAAACTCCTCCTCGGCCCGCTCGAAATCGCCCATTTCGAGGTAGAGCTGGGGGATCATGGGGATGCGCCGGTCCTTCATGTACTCTCTGCACTGAGGAGTATCGAGAATCTCCTTGGCCTTGTCGTACTCTCCATTTTCCAGATAGGAGGAGCCTACGAAAAAGCCGAGCTGAACGGCTCCGGTCCGTTCCCATCCCTGCTTGAGTATCTCGAATCGTCGCTTGAGATCGGCGCTGTCCGAATGATTCAGGTAGTACTCGAGGTATACCTCGGAGCGGTCGGGGAAACGGTCGAGAGTCTTTTCCAGAATCTCGTCCGATTTCTCCCATTCATCCCGGTACCTGTGATACGCCGCCGATTTGAGAGGACGTCTCCAGGCGGGAGTACGCAGGTACGGAAGACCCACTCGGATGAATACGACGAGGAGGAACAACCCTCCGGGGATGAAAAGCAGATACAAAGGCATGAATATCTCCTCCTCTTCCCGGCTACCGCTCGGGAAGGATTTCGTACTTTCCGGTCAAGGCGTCGACCACGACATGGAATGACTCTTTCGACCGGTGATCGCACTCGACGAGATGGAAGGGTTTGTGCAGTACTGTTCGCTGAACCACGGTTGCTTTCGGCTCACAGAGCACCTTCATGTGGTGCATGGTCGAATGGAGAAGATAGGTCCGGGCGGTTTTAAAGGCGGCTTCCTCGTCGACATCGGGAGACAGGACGGTCTCTCCGTCCGGCTCCACCTCTACCGGCTCGAACCGGTCGGCAGTGGACGCCTGGTTCCTGATTAAATCGACTAAAATAAAAGCGTTGAACTCTTTATTACCGTAGAGCTTTTCGAAGGAATAGCGGAAGTGCACCCACAGGTAGGGATAATAGATGAGCTTCTTGAAACGGGGAACGAAGGAGCCCGCCACCGCCGACAATATCGCTTCCGCCCGCCCCGATGAAACAGTGGGTCTTATAACCGTCAACTTTTCTTCCATAGATATTCGACCCGTGAAAAAATGCCCCCCGAAGGGGGCATGGTGTTTATTCTTTTTTCTCTTCCGATCCGAGCTTCATCTTGCCGGCGATTCCGCCCGCCTCCAAAGAGAGGGACGCATCGGCGGCGGCGAGCATGTCCCGCGGTATCGGTCCGACCCGGGAGGCCTCGTTGATTGCGTCGAGGACGACCTTCGAGACCGGGGCCTTCTTCTGTGTAGCCAAGCTTACCACGATCATGAGGATTATGGAAACCACGAGGCCCGCGAGCATCGGATGGACCTCGGTGGCCGCGTCGACCCCGGCCACTTTCCAGAAGAACGCGGTCAAGGCCCCGCCGCAGATAGACGCCAGAGCGCCCGGAACGTTGGCCTTGCGCCACCACACCGCGGCCACGTAGGCCGGCAGGAAGGCGCTTCCGAGGACCGAGGTGGTAAATACCACGATCGCGAAAACTCCGGGGGGCTCCACCAGGGCGACGATGAATCCGACGACCCCGATAACCGCCACGAGAATTCGGGCGACCCATACCATCTGCCTGTCGGTGGCGTCCTTCTTGAAAAACCTCTCGAAGATGTCCCTCGACGCTATGGTCCCGACCTGCAGCAGGATCGAGTCCGCCGTGGACATAATGGCCGCCATAATGGCCGCCATAACGATACCGACGACGGCTCCCGGTAACAGTGTATTCGCAACCTCAAAAATCGCCATCTCGGGATCCTCGAGACCCGGCAGAATTATCAGAGCGAAGATACCGATAATGTACGGAGCGGTCACGAAGAACAGGTTCCATACGGTTGAGTAGAGACCCGCCATCCGGGCGGTTTTCGGACTCTTCATGGCCATGTGCCGGGTAACGACATGGGGCCAGCCCATGTACCCGACCGAGAAGATGAGCACCGCTCCGGCGACCTCCCCCCATTGCCCCTTATAGGCAAGGTCCTTACCCCATATGCTGAGGTAGGTGGGATCGATCTCCGCGATCGCCTCGTTGGCGGCGGTCCATCCACCGGTATAGGACAGAGCTGCGGTAAAGATCCACACCATACCGATAACCATGACGATACTCTGAAAGAAGTCGGTGTAGGCCACCGCGAAGTATCCGCCCATAAAGGTGTAGATCATAATAATACCCACGGCGATTGCCAGTGCGCCCCAGTAGGGAAGACCCGTCACCAGGGCCATCCCCTTTCCACCTGCTATGAACTGGGCTAGCACGTAGAAGAAGAGAAAGAAGACGGTCAGGAGTCCGCCGATCAGCCGAACCGCGGGATTCGGATACCGCTTTTCGAGATACTCGATCGAGGTCAAAGACCCCATGATCTTGGAGAGCTTCCTCATCCGCCGTCCGATAATCGACAGCTGAACGATTCCCCCTCCGATATCGCCGACCGCGTACCAGATGGACCAGTATCCGGTGGTATATCCGAGGGAACCTCCTCCCAAGAACATGTATCCGCTCATAGAGGTGGACTGCAGGGTCATAGCGGTAACCAGGGGACCGATTTTACGTCCGCCCAAGAGGTAATTCTCGAGATTCTGAGCTCCTCCCCTGCGAACCGCTAAAAACCCTATCCCGACGACAATAGCATAGTAGAGCACGAGAAAGATAAGTACTACAGGGTCCATTCCTACTTACCCTCCTCTTCGTAGATCTCCTGGTCATCGGGCCAGTTTCGCGAGACGATCAAGAAGACGATCGTGTAGACGATCCAGAAAGCGGGGAAACCTACGAGAACAAGAGTCGTTCCGGCCGGTAATCCGAACATAACTTCCTCCTATTAGATGTATTGTATGCTTTATTCTAACATTTCTCTGACACAAAGCAAGTATTTTATAGAATCGATTATAAAGCTGCCGTATGGCCGGCAGCTGCGGTAAAAAAAGCGCGGGCACCGGATAGTTTGGGGAAGCTCCGGTACCCGCAGAAGAGAAGAGTAAAAATCCGGGCGGCGGTGATTATGGGTACGCCCGGAATTTTTCCTTTTTAGCCTTGCATACGGGGCATACATCGGGGGCCTCCCCCTCTAAGGTATACCCGCATACCTCACACACCTGGACATCATCCAGCTCGACATCGCTGCCTCCGTCCACGGCACCCTTTGCTTTTTCGAACAGCGCCTTGTGCTTCTTTTCGGTCTGATACGACCAGTCGAAGCTCCGCTCGGCGTCTTTTTCACCCTGGAACTTCGCCACCTCTTTATAGGTGGGATACATCTGCTCGATCTCGAAGGTCTCTCCCGCGATCCCTAAGCCGATGTTCTTCGCCGTGTCTCCCGGGCCGAAGGCGCCCATGGAGTTGGCCGCGAAGCCGTCGTTCAGGTGTTTGAGCACCTTGTAGTGATCGCCGGCGTGGATGAACTCGGCGAATGCTATGGCGGTAAATAATCGGGCCACATTGGGAAACCCGTCCTTCTCCGCCTGCAGGGCGAAGTGCCGGTAGCGCATATTGGCCATGCTCTCGCCGCCGAAGGCGTTGATCATGTTCTGTTCGGTCATTTGGTTCATTCTGATAGACTCCTTACGAGGATCGTGGAATTACCCGTCGGGGCTTGAAGACCCTCTCTTATTAGATTAGTTTCACTTCCACGTCCTTTGCAACAGCGGAGAGTGCCTTTCCGACGGGGCACCCGTCTTTCGCGGCATTGGCGATCTCTTCGAACTTCGCCGCATCGATTCCCTCGGCGCTGCCTTCGGTCTTGAGCTGTATGTGGGTGATGGCGAAGCCGTCCCCCTGCTTTTCGAGCCGGACTTCGGCCTGGGTCTTCACCTCCTTGGGGGTAAATCCGGCTTTCTCGAGCTCTAAAGAAAAGGCCTGGGAAAAACAGCCCGCGTAGGCGGCGCCGATGAGCTCCTCGGGATTAGTCCCTTTCCCCTCTTCGAAGCGGGAAGAGAAAGAGTAGGGTCCCGTGCATAATCCACTCTCCGTCGCCAGCTGCCCGGTGCCGTCCTTCAGTGTCCCTGTCCAACGTGCCTGTGCTTTTCGTGCGTTCATATTTCACTCCTTCCAAAATTATCGTAGGTGAGTTTGACTCCCTGGGTTATAATTTCTTCCATCTCGATAAGCTCGTCCTGCATCCCGAAGGACGCGGCGCCTATCAGCTTGTCGTTTCGGTAGAATCCGGCGAGAAAGGGTTCGGTCTCCACCTTGCCCCGGTAGGCTATCCGGTCCCACTCTACCGGAAAACCTACGTATTTGAGGGCGAACTCCCCCTGCTTCGTCCAAAAGAAGGGGGCCTTGTCCTCCTCGGCCTGTTTTCCGAGCATACCCCGGGCGGCCGACTGCCCCTGCCGCTCGGCTTCGACCCAGTGCTCGATCCTGACCGGCTCGTCGATGTGGCGGTAGGGATACAGAGCTATATCGCCGCAGGCAAAGATTCCCGGCTTTTCGGTCTCGAAGTTCCTTCCCACAGGAATCCCGTCCTTCACGGTAAATCCGCTGTGTTCGAGGAAGGATACCGCGGGATCTATTCCGACGGCGATGATCGCCGCATCGGCGGTGATCGTCTCTCCGCCGCTCAAATAAAGCTCGAGCTCCCCGAAAGTACCCTCTTGTATCTTTTCGAGGGTATTACCGAAGTAGGAGGTTATCCCCAAGGGTTCGTGGACCCCGCGGATCCTATCCGCAATCCTCTCTCCGAAAAGAAGGGCCATGGGACCCGTTTCGGGGGCCGCCAAGGAGACCTTCCAGCCCCCTCCGGCGAGATCGACGGCAAGCTCCATTCCGATGAATCCCGCTCCTATAATGGCCACCCGTTCCTTCTTCTTTAGCTCCTTCTTGATCCTCCGCGCCCCCTCGGCGCTCCGCACGGTGTAGACGTTGGGGCTGTCGATACCCGGCACATCGAGCTTTTTAGGTACCCCCCCGGCTGCAAGGAGAACCGCGTCTCCTTCGAACTTCTTGCCGTTGTCGCAGATCACGGTCCGGTTGTCCCCGTCCACCTCGGTTACGGTCAAACCGGTTTTGATATCTATCTTCAATTCTTTGTAGAACTTGTTTCCCCTCAAGGGAAGGAGCTTCTCCGGCATGGCTCCCGAAATAAGCCCCTTGGAAATGATGGTCCGGTCGTAGGGTGTGTCTTTCTCGGCGGTAATGAGGGTTATGTGTCCGTCGAACCCCTCCCTCCGGAGCATCTCCGCCGCGGCGTTCGCCGAAGCCCCAGCCCCGACAACGATAAACCGCTTTTCCGAAAGCGCTCCCGGTCCGGGAATCCGGGGCTCCTTCTTTCCGGTAACGGTCAGTTCCTCGTCACCCTCCACCGAATACGTTTCGAGATCGTCGAGGGCCGGCGGATCGAGGACCTTACCGCTCTCCACGTCGAATCGCGCGTTGTGCCAGGGACAGGTGAGTGTCGTTCCTTCGAGGGTCCCCTCATTGAGGGGCGCTCCATAGTGGGGACACTCCCCTCCGCAGACGCATAATCCCTTTTGTGTCTTCGTTACCAGTATCAGCTTATCGCCGTGTTCGATCCCGTAGAGCTTTCCTTCCTCGTAGTCATTCCGTTTACCGAGATCTATCTTCTTATAGTCTTTTCCCATACACCATCCTCACTATTCGCTCAACTATTCAGTAACGGTTATTGCCCTCGAAGGACACTTGAGGGCGGCTTCGCGGACGAGTGCTTCCCAGCGGCTGGACACCGGATTGCCCCGTACCACCGCCTTCTTGCTTCCCTTGGTAAAGGTAAACACCTCAGGACAGATTTTGACGCAGACCGCCGCGGTTTGGCATTTATTCTGATCGACATATACGTTCATAGTGTTGCCCACTCCTCGAAATAAGTTGCAATACCTGTGCCAAGCGGCACCGAGGCCTCTTCGGGGGTCGTTTCGACCCTCTTCCGAGAAGCCGTGTAAAAAAAATACTCATAAGCGGCATGCCCTCCTTACCGGAGCCGGGAAAAGGAAACGTCCGCCAAATGGCATGTTTATTGCTTATCTATTAAGGGGTACTGATGGACGATAAGAAGAAAGATATTACACACATAGAAAACCGAGAATGGCTCGAATCCCTGGAATGGGTCCTCGAGAACGAAGGGGAGGAGAGGACCAGGGAGCTCTTGAGGCTCCTGCAGATCCGCGCTCAGGAACACGGAATATCCTTTACCTGTCCGGGAAATACCCCCTACATCAATACTATATCGAAATCCGAGGAAAAGCCGTATCCCGGAAGCCGGGAGCTCGAGCGGAAAATCAAGAGTATAATCCGCTGGAACGCCATGGCCATGGTGGTCAGGGCAAACCGGGAGTCCTCAGGAATCGGGGGACACATCTCGACCTACGCCTCCGCGGCGACCCTCTACGAGGTGGCCTTTAACCACTTCCTTCGGGGAAAGGACCATGAGCACGGACCCGACATCGTTTACTTTCAAGGACACGCCTCGCCGGGAATCTACTCCCGGTCCTTCGTGGAGGGACGGCTCACCGAAACCGACATCCACAATTTCCGTCAGGAACTGAGGCCCGACGGCGGCCTCGCCTCTTATCCCCACCCCCGGCCGATGCCCGATTACTGGCAGTTTCCCACCGTATCCATGGGGCTCACCTCGATCCAGGCGATCTATCAGGCCCGGTTCATGCGTTACCTCGAGGACAACGGCCTCTTCGAGCCGGGAGAGCGGAAAGTCTGGGCCTTCTTAGGGGACGGCGAGTTCGACGAGCCGGAGAGCATGGGGGCCCTCACCGTGGCCTCCCGGGAAATGCTGGGCAATCTCATCTTCGTAATAAACTGCAATCTTCAGCGCCTGGACGGCCCGGTCAGGGGCAACGGGAAAATCATCCAGGAGCTCGAGGCCGCCTTTCGCGGAGCGAGTTGGCGGGTCATCAAGGTTCTCTGGGGCGATGACTGGGACCCTTTGTTCGAGAGGGACGAAGATGGACTCCTCGTTAAACGTCTCGACGAGCTTCCCGACGGACAGCTCCAGAAGTACTCGGTCTCGTCCGGCGACTATATCAGGAAGGATTTCTTCGGTAAGGACGAGCGGCTCTTAAAGATGGTGGAGAATTACTCCGACGAACAGCTCGAAAAGATGCGCCGGGGCGGACACGATCCCAAAAAAATCTACAACGCCTATCTCAGGGCGATAGTCGATGAGGACCGCCCCACCGTAATCCTCGCTCAGACCATCAAGGGCTACGGCTTAGGCGAGGCCGGGGAAGGCAAGAACATTACCCACCAGCAAAAAAAACTCAACGAACAGGAGCTCAGGCACTTCCGCAGCCGCTTCGGGGTCCCTATCTCCGACGAGGAGCTGAAGGAAGCCCCCTTTTATTGTTTTCCCCAGGACAGCGAGGAGGCGAAGTATCTGAAGGAGCGGCGGGAAGAGCTTGGCGGCTTCCTGCCCGAGCGTGAGGACTCGGGGGGTAAGCTCGACACCCCTCCCGACAAGATCTTCGCCGAGTTCTTCGAGGGTTCCGGCGACCGGGACGTAGCCACAACCATGGTGGCGGTTCAGATCTTAGGCAAGCTTCTCAAGGACAAGACGGTCGGGGAACGGATGGTCCCCATCGTTCCCGACGAGTCACGGACCTTCGGCATGGAGGCCCTCTTCCGTCAATCGGGGATCTACTCCCATCAGGGGCAGAACTACGAGCCGGTGGACAAGGAGAGCCTCCTCTACTACAACGAACAGAAATCCGGCGCCATCCTCGAAGAGGGTATTACCGAGGCGGGGTGCATGTCCTCGTTCATCGCCGCGGGGACATCCTATTCCACCTACGGAATATCCATGGTGCCCTTCTTTATGTTCTATTCGATGTTCGGTTTCCAGCGGATCGGCGATCTCGCATGGGCCGCCGGAGACGCCCGGGCCCGGGGATTCATGGTAGGCGGTACCTCGGGACGGACCACCCTTCCGGGGGAAGGGCTCCAGCACGCGGACGGACAGAGCCACGTCTTAGGGCTGTCCCTGCCGAACCTCAAAGCCTACGATCCCTCCTACGCCTACGAGGTGGCGGTCATCATCCGAGATGGATTCAGGCGCATGTTCACCGAAGGCGAGGACCTTCTCTACTATATCACCGTCATGAACGAGACCTACCCGATGCCTCCGATGCCGAAGGGTGTCGAGGAAGGGATCCTCAAGGGTCTCTACCGCTTCAAGGAATCGGACACGAAGGAACCCCAGGTTCACCTCTTAGGCTCGGGCGCGATACTCAACGAAGCCGTTAGGGCCCGGGAGATGCTTAAAAGTAATTACGGGGTCGCCGCCGACGTCTACAGCGCGACGAGCTACAAGGAGCTCTACCACGACTGCACCGAAACGGACAGATACAATCACCTGAACGCCGGTAACGACGAGCGGACGAGCTACATCGAGGAGACCTTCGGTACCGACGGCGATGCCGTTTTCGTCTGCGCCGTCGATTACCTGAAGGCCCTCCCCCTGACCGTAGCCAAGTGGCTCCCCGGGGACGTAACCGTATTGGGTACCGACGGTTACGGAAGGAGCGACAACCGGAAGGCCTTACGGGACTACTTCGAGGTCGATGCGCGGCACATCGCCTTCGCCGCCTTAGCCCTTTTATACAAGCATCGGAAGGTCAAGAAGGATGTCCTCGAAAAAGCGCGGAAAGATCTCGAGATAGATCCGGAGAAATTCAATCCCCTCGACCTGTAGGAAGGAGACAGTATGGCTGAAGAGATAAAAATTCCTGAAATATCGGAAAATGTGGAAAAGGGGACGGTTATAGAACTCCTCGTTTCGGAGGGGGACACCGTCGAAAAGGACGATCCCGTTTTAGAGCTCGAAACCGACAAGGCGGCCGTGGAGGTTCCCTCCCCCTTCGCCGGGAAGATTACCGAGATCATGGTGTCCGCAAACGACGAGGTGAAGGTCGGACAGACGGTCATGAAGATCGAAACCGGCGAGGCCGGAGAGGAGAAACCCGAAGCCAAGGAGAAGCCCAAGGCTGAAAAGGAGGCCGAGGAGGAAAAACCAGCCGAGGGAAAAAAAGAGGAAAAAAAAGAGGGAAAAAAAGAGGGCGAAAAAGAAAAGGCCGCGCCGAAACCCGAGAAGGAGGCGCCGGAAGAGCCTCCCGAAGAACCCGAAGAGCCGGCCGCTGAAGAAAAGCCGCCCGCCGAAAAAAGAGAAGGGATCGTTCCCGTCCCCGCGGCGCCGTCGACACGGAAGCTCGCCCGGGAGCTCGGGGTCGATATCCAGGAGGTCAGCGGGAGCGGTCCGGGCGGACGGATATCTAAAGAGGACGTAAAGGCCCACGCCAAAGAAACCCTCGAGGGCGGAGCGGGGGCCGGCCGCGGAGGGGTACGGGCCGGCGCGCCTTCCATCCCCATGCCCGATTTCGAAAAGTGGGGGGAGGTCGAGCGGAAGCCCCTGCCCCAGGTACGCTCGATCATCGCCGACAACACCTCCTTTTCGTGGAATGAGATTCCCCACGTTACCCACTACGACGAAGCGGACGTGACCGAGCTCAATCGCTTCCTCAAGTCCAAGGAGAAAAAGGCGGAGAAGGCGGGAATCAAGCTCACAGTCACCGCGGTGCTCACAAAGATCGCGGCGGAGGGGCTTAAGCGCTTTCCCCAGTTCAACGCCGCCTTAGACATGTCCAAGAAGGAGATGATCTACCGGAAGTACATCCATGTAGGCGTCGCCGTAGATACCGACCGGGGACTCCTCGTTCCGGTTGTGCGGGATGCGAACACTAAGTCACTTATCGGAATTGCCGATGAGATAGGCGACCTCGCGGGGCGTGCGCGGAACAAGAAAATCAAGCCGGACGAGCTCGAAGGGAGTGGATTTATCATCTCCAACTTAGGGGGAATAGGGGGGACGGTATTTACCCCGGTCATCTTCCCCTATCAGACCGCGATCTTAGGGGTCACCCGCGCCAAAAAGCAGCCCGTTTGGAGAGACGGCGAGTTCGTTCCCCGGGACATCCTGCCCTTAGGCCTCTCCTACGATCACCGGGCCGTGGACGGCGCCGACGCCGCCCGGTTCGTCCGGTGGCTGTGTGAGAGTCTCGAGAATCCGATGAACATATTCTTAGAGGGAGGAACCGATGAGTAACGAAACCCTAAAATGCGATATAGCCGTCCTCGGGGCGGGCCCCGGAGGATACGCCGCCGCCTTCATGGCCGCGGACCTCGGAAAAAAGGTGGTATTGATCGATCCCTTGAAGAACCCCGGCGGGGTCTGCCTCCACTGGGGCTGCATACCCACAAAGGCCCTCCTCCGGGTGGTCAATCTCAAGGACGAGGTAGAGGAATCCAAGGAGTGGGGCCTCAAATTCGACAACCTCGACATCGATGTAAAGAAGCTCGTGGAGTTCAAGAACTCGGTGGTGGAGAAGCTCACCGGGGGCTTGGGACAGCTCGTAGAGAGGCGAAAGATCACCTACCTCCGCGGTCACGGGAAGTTTACCGACGATCATTCCATCGAAGTGACACCGGTCGACGAGGGCTCCGCGCGATCGGTGGAGTTCGAAAACGCCATAATCGCCACCGGGACCCGGGCGGCCACTATTCCCGGGGCCGATCTGGAATCGGAGAAGATCCTCTACGCCAAGCCCGCTCTCGACTTGGAGGAGATTCCCAAGTCCCTCCTCGTGGTAGGAGCCGGGTACATCGGCCTCGAGCTCGGAAGCCTCTACGCCAAGCTCGGCTCGGAGGTGACCGTGGTCGAGATGCTCGACGAGATCATGCCCGGAACCGACCGGGACCTGGTCAAGGTGTTCCTCAAGGCCAACAAAAACACCTTCAAGGAGCTTCGCACCGGGACGAAGGTCGAAAAGATCGAAGAAAGGAAAAAAGACTTAGAGATAACCTTCGCCGCCAAGGACGGCGAAAAAGAAACCGTCACCTACGAAAGGGTCTTGATAACGGTAGGAAGAGTCCCCAATACCGATTCTATCGGACTGGACAAAGCCGGGCTCGAACCGGGGGAAAAGGGATTCATCGAGGTAGACGAACAGAGACGTACCTCGGTGTCTCACATATTCGCAATAGGGGACATAACCGGGCCTCCCCTCCTGGCCCACAAGGCATATCAGGAGGGCCGGGTCGCCGCGCGGGTCGCGGCGGGGGAGAAAGACGCCTACGATCCGGCTACGATTCCCTCGGTGGAATACACCGACCCCGAGATGGCCTGGGCGGGAATATCCGAACGGGAAGCCGAGGAGCAGGGACTGGACGTGAGGGTCACCAGCTTCCCCTGGGGCGCTTCCGGCCGCGCGGCGACCCTGGGGAACACAGTGGGGAAGACCAAGCTCATATTCGATAGTGAAAGCGGACGCCTCTTGGGCGCCGGTATCGTGGGGAGGAGGGCCGACGAGCTCATTCCCGAAACCGCCCTGGCCATCGAGATGGCGGCGGTTGCCGAAGATATATCCACGACCATTCATCCCCACCCGACCTTGTCGGAGACGATCATGGAAGCGGCGGACGCCTTCTTCGGCACTCCCACCCACATCATGGGGCGCAAGCCGAAGTAAACCCTTACGCGCGGGGCGCTTCCCTGCTACACCTCCTCGCGGAGCACGAAAGAGATTATCTTGTCCCGGGTCCCTTCGAGG
>CAZXMO010000014.1:25416-42078 GCA_964641125.1 uncultured Spirochaetales bacterium | reverse complement strand
CTACACCTCCTCGCGGAGCACGAAAGAGATTATCTTGTCCCGGGTCCCTTCGAGGAGATCCTCGAACTGGAGATGAGCCACGGTATTCTCCTGCGTCGTGCGGACCACCCGGGCATTCACCGGAACCTTTCCGGCCTTCGGCAGATCGAGGGTTAACCGAACCTCGTCCCCCTCCCGCAAGTATCCTTCGGAGTTATCGACTCCCGCGCCGCCCCCGCCGATGTCGATCAGCTTGACACGGTGAATCTCATCATCCTCAGCCTTGCGAAAGGTCACCTGCATCTTCCGTTTGACTCTGAAAAAATCTCTTCGCTCGAGCCGTGCAAGCTCTCGATCATGATCGAGAAGGAGGGTGCCCGCCTCCTGCTTCCGTGCCCGGGTGGTGAATTGAAAGATCTGCCGGCCCTGCTGATACTGAACTTTCACCTTCTGTACATCGGACTCGAAAGCATCGATCCTGCCGACCTCTGCGACGATCCCGGTGGGATCGTTGGCGGCGATCCTCCCGTGAAATCCCTCACTTTCCTCGGTAACGATGTAGAGGGGAGTTCCCGAGGGAAGCTGCCGGGTGTCGTCGACGATCCGTGGATTCTCGAAACAGCAAAAGGCGAGCTTTTCCTCGAGCTCCTCGACTAGGGGTTCGGGAAGAGGGTTCTCTTTCCGCATCTTCTTGACAGCCTCTTCGAAGTTATCTCTCGAGATCAATATCCTGTACCTGTGCTCGATCCCCCCGGGAGCGTATCCGCCTATCACATGAAGAGCGTCCGCTTCTTCGGGGGTGAACGCAAAGTCGTGGAGGATATCTTGAAAAATATGCTCGGTACGGCGTAACCGGTCCCGCTTCCGCTTTCGTCTGTTGAGGACGAGGAAGAGGACGGACCCCGCAACGAGTACCACCACCCCGAGAACGATGAGAACCGCCTCCAAGGGAGTGGTGGTGAAGGCCCCCATGACGTTCCTAATCAGATCTTGAATAGAATATTCGATTATTTGGTCATCCATACATTTTTAAGTATATGATAATTGGAGAAAAAATTCCTACACCCGTACTTACACCGCTACCGTCCGGCCGGTCCGCCCGGATTCCAGGGCCGCGGTAAAGAGGTCGTGGCTGGTTCGCGTTTCCTCGGGAAGAACACACCCGGAAAAGGTAGTCTTTGCCCGGCCCTTTCGGTACTCATATATAAATGCGGCGAGCATCTGGAGCATGTGATCCGAGAAACCGAACTCGAAATTCGAACCGGTTACCGTCGGGAAGGCGGTCTCGTGTCCCATATCGATGTGCCGCCACGCCTGCTCACCTCCGGTGTATTCGAGGAGCTCGATGGAATTGATGTTTTTCGTCGAGAAGCGGGCTGATCCCCGCATCCCCTTTACGGTGAGAGAGATAGTGTTTTTCTCACCCGGTGATATCCGGTGCATCTTGAGCGTCATCGGGAAGCCGGGCTCGTCCGGTCCCTCGGTTTCGCAGAGAAGGGTCGCGTTATCCCACGTATCACAGGGCACCATTTTTCCCGACCCGTCGGGCCGCTCGCGGACGAGGTTGCGGAGGACGGCACGAACGTTCTTCGGCACCCACCCGGCACGAAAGGGAACGGCGAGGATATGCATCCCCAGATCCCCCATACACCCGTATTCGCCGTTGTACTCGATCATCCGCTTCCAGTTAATCGGTTTTTGGGGATTCAAGTCACTGGAGTGATAAAATCCGGCTTCGACTTCAATGATCCTGCCGAAGAAACCCTCCTCGATGCACCGGCACAGCCGCTGCATCGCCGGGGCGAAGTAGTACTGGGAAACACACCGCACGAATACGCCGGGGTGTTCCGCCGCCGCTTCGAGGATCCGGGCGTTCGCCCCGCGGTCGATTCCGAAGGGCTTTTCCGCGAAAAGGTGCTTTCCCGCGCGGATGCAGTCGATGTAGATCTGTTCGTGGAGGTGATGGGGGACCGCGACGTAGACGGCGTCCACATCGGGATTCGCCAGCACCTCCCGGTAATCCTTAGTTGCCTGAGTAATGGTCCCGAGATTCTCCCGGTACCACCGCTCGTCCTCCTCGGGGAGGGTCCTGCTGCAGATGCTCACTATCCTGGGACGTATATCCAGGTCAGGATCGGTCAGGCATCCCCACCGCATCACCGCGGAGGCAACCTCTTGTCCCATCATACCGAGGCCGATGAGTCCGAAATTGAGAGTTTCCATGCCTCAAGTATACCGGATACAGCGGCGGCTTGACAGCGCCTGTTCCGCCTCCGTGGAGGGGTTTGAATCCCGGCAGGATGGTCTTTCACCTTCATCTCGAAGGAATCGACCTCGGGGAGAAGTGAGGCTTCGGTCCCGGTGAGTACTAGCCGCTGTGCCTTATATGAAGGACATCGCCGTCCCGGACGATGTATTCCTTACCTTCCAGGCGCATGAGCCCCTTGTCCTTCACCGCCTTCTCGGAACCTAGCTCGAGAAGGTCCTCACAGGAGAAGGTTTCGGCCCGGATAAAGCCCCGCTGAAGATCGGTGTGGATCTCTCCGGCCGCGTCTACCGCTTTGGTTCCTTTGGTGATGGTCCACGCCCGGACCTCGTCCTCGCCGACGGTAAAAAAGGAGATGTAGCCCAAGAGCCGGTAGGCGGTTTCGATGAGCCGGTCCCGGGCCGATTCTTCGATCCCCAGGTCCGCCATGAAACCCTCCGCCTCCTCCTCGTCCAAGACGCTCAGCTCCATCTCGAACTTTCCCGCGAACTCGACGACCAGGTAGTTCTCCCGCAGCCGGGTTAAAAGCTCGCCGTTTTGCCCGTAGCTGCTCTCATCGGAGTTGAGGACCACCATCAACGGCTTTAAGCTCAAGAATTGGAAGCCGCTTATCAGCTTACGCTCCTCATCGGTGAGTTCCAGGTGCCTGAGGGGTTTCAATTCCTCGAGATGGGGATGGATCTTAGCCAGGAGCTTCTCCTCCGCCGCCTGATCGGGGTTCTTCTTACCCCGGGCTTTGTCGGCCTCGAGCCGCTCCATCCGTTTTTCGACTATCATCAGATCGGAGAAGACCAGCTCCTCCTCCAGGATCCGGATGTCCTTTTCGGGATCCGGGGGACCGAGGACCGCGTCTATAGTTTCCTCCGAAAAGTTTCGAAGAACCACCGCGAGGGCATCCACCGTTTTTATAAGCCCCATGGCGGTGCCCGAAAAGAGGCCGCTCTTAGCCGACCCCGAGGCGAGACCCACGAAGTCGATAAACTCAACCACGGCGTAGGTGGTCTTCTTCGGCCGGTACATCTCGGAGAGCCGGGTTACCCGGTCGTCCATCACCTCTACCACCGCGAGGTTCGGCTCCACCTTGCTCGAGGTATAGGCGGTGACTTCCGCCTCGGAGCGGGTTAACGCGTTGAAGATTGTGGTTTTTCCCGACTTCTGCAGTCCGATTATGCCGATTTTCATGTGATCACTCCTCGTCGAAGGCCTCGACCGCGGCGGGAAGGACCTGAGTTACGACGTGGCCGGCGGCGGGAAGACCGGCTAATACCGCGCTTATGATCTCTTCCCGGGAGGCGCCTTCTTTTTTTGCCGCTTTCACGTGGAAAGCCACCCCCGATTCGATGCGCAGGGCCGCGAGAACCGCCAAATAGGCCAAGGACTGGGTCTTGGGGTCGAGGGCGCTCGCCTCGGCGAGTCCCGCGATCATTCCGCTCCAGGCCTCCGAATGTCCTTCGGCCTCACTGTTGAATATTTGGAATCCTTCACTTCCCTCGGGTTTCTTTTTTCCGATCATTTCGTCCTCCGGAGGTACTATATCAAAGTCGCATCAAAAGAGGAACTACGGCATCTATTTATATCACCCGCCGCTCCCCAATCTTTTGACTTGCCCGAGTGTTTGAAGTACATTGACCCTGGAGGCCCTATGGGAAGGAAAATCATTTTCGTCTACAACGCCGACAGCGGGATCATCAACGCCCTGAAGGACGCCGTGGAGAAGAATGTCTCCCCGGAGACTTACAGCTGCAACCTCTGCGCGGTCACCTTCGGGACCCTGCGCATGAAACCGGAGTGGAAACGCTTCGTCCGGGACCTTCCCGCGAAGATCGAATTTCTCCACCGTGACGAATACACCGACAGGTACGGCAATCCGGAGACCGGTTTTCCCGCGGCCTTCCTCGTCTCCGACGGTGCGGCCGGTGAGGAACCCCGGCTTTTTATAAGCCCCGAGGAGATGAATCGATGCGAAAACCTGGACGACATGAAAGAGCTCGTCCAAAGGGCCATGGAAAGGGAGGACCGGCGGAGCTACCCCGGGAGGCGCTCGATCATCCGCTGAAATATAATATTGCTCGGGATGCTCACCATGCCCCCTTCGTCGGTCTTTATCTTCACGAAGAAAAGGGTAATGTCGGTGACTGTTCCCGACACATTGTCGGGAAGAACTCGTATCGTATCGTCGATGACAAACGGCTGGGTGAAAAAGATCACCACCCCGGCAAAGACGTTGCTCAGGATGCTCCACACCGCGAAAAGCCCTATTGCCACGAGCCCCAAGAATCCGGTTACGAAGATCCAGATGTTCTCGAGCTCGAGTCCCCAGATGTAGATAATAATCAATGCAGCGATAACGAGAATGACCGCTGTTTTGATCTTCTGGATCACCAGTCTCCGGACCCTTCGAAGAGAATACTTCTTCGCGAAACGCTTGAGCAGCCGGTTCGAGATGGTGTTGAATAGAAACGAAACTACGAGCAGGCCGGCCGTAATGATGATCTTGATGGTTATAGGCATATATGAGACTCCGAATCAAAAGATACCTAACCGGAGCCGGGAAGGCAAATAGGGCCTTTGACAAACCCGGAACCGTCGGTATAATCGGTCGGTATGGCGATAATTCAGATCCTCATCATGGTCTTTTCCCTCACCGGCGCGATACTACTGTTCGTCAATCTGCCCTTTCCCTCGTTGCCGCTGCTGTTCCCGGTTCTCGCCTTCATCCTGGCAGGGGGGAGCATGATCCTCAAATCGAACCGCCTTAAGATGATTCTGATGATTCTCGCCGTCATTCTCTTCTGTTTATTCCTCGGTTTTATCTTCTTCGTCTTTTCCGCCGCCGGAGTCGAGATAAGCGCCTGATCTTAAACCATGTCCGACTTGTAGAGGATTCCCCGGTGGGCCCGGGCGGGCTCCTCGATTCCGGTCATAGTCATGACCCGGACCAGCTCCGCCCGCATCCCGTCGATCAGCTCCCGGACCCCGTCTTCTCCATTCGCGGCAAGGGCCCAGATGATCGGCCGTCCCAATCCGACGGCATCCGCCCCCATGGCGAGTCCCTTGAGTACGTCGGTCCCTCCTTATCTCTCGAGAATACACAATTATCCTTATCCGGGAAATCCCGGACTCGGGTGCACTGCCGAAATATTTGCCTCTTGAGGGGAAATCGACTATGTTTATGAGACAAGGAGAGAGAAACCATGAAAAACGCGAAAAAAATCGGGATTATTCTCGTGCTGTTACTTACGGCCGCCTCGTTTCTGTACGCCGGCGGAAACGGTGAAAAGGCCGCGGCCGAAGAAGAATCGATGGAAATGGTAAAAGGACCGGTAACGGTCGGATCGAAGATAGACACCGAAGGCGCGTTACTCGGTCAGATGATCGTCCTGCTCCTCAGGGATAACGGATTCGAGGTGGAAGACCGGACCGAGTTCGGAACCACCGACGTGGTCCGGAGCGCTCTGAAGAACGGTGAAATCGATATGTACCCCGAATATACCGGTACCGCGGCCTTTCTCTTGGGGATAGAGGACCAGAGCGTCCTCAAGAGTCCCGAAAAGGGATATCAGACCGTCAAGGAAATGGACAGAGAGCAGTTCGGCATCGTGTGGCTCGAAGCTTCTCCCGCCAACAACACCTGGGCAATCGCGACCCGGCGGAGCCTGGCCGAGGAGGAGGACGTGAGGACCCTCGGGGACATGGCCCGGTACGTCAACGACGGGGGATTCGTCAAGCTCGCCTGCTCCGAAGAGTTCGCCACCCGTGACGACGCCCTGCCCGCCTTCGAAGGGGCGTACGGTTTCGAGCTCTCCTCGGACCAGCTGGTGATCCTCTCGGGAGGAAACACCGCCCAGACCGAAAAGGCGGCGGCGGAGGGCACCGATAACGTGAACTTCGCCATGGCCTACGGGACCGACGGGGCCATTGCCGCGCTGGATCTTATCGTTCTCGAAGACACCAAGAACGTCCAGACGGTCTACCGCCCCGCGCCGACGGTGCGGGAAGAGGTGATCTCCGAATATCCCGAGATGCGAGATATCCTCGATCCGGTCTTCCGCGGATTGTCCCTCGAGACCCTGCAGGAGCTGAACGGACGGATAGTCGTGCAGGGACAGGTTGCCTCCGCCGTTGCAGAGGACTATCTGACAAACGAAGGATTTCTCGAATAGTCCGGAGTAGATGAGAGAATCGCGCTTTACGACCGTACTAGGCCGGCGATTGGCCCCTTTCAAGGTGGAAATCGCCGGTCTCCTCGTTTACACGGCGGGCCTCACCCTTCCTTTCCTCGTCTTCAAGGAGAACCGGATAGCCGAGGGGATCAGGTACACCCTTCCCGAGGCCTTAAGCGCTCCCGTTCTCATAGCCTTCGCGGCCGCCGCTTTACTCTTGGCGGCGGTTCCCCTTCTTCCCCTCAGGGAACAGGGGAAACGGACACTCTTAGGGGTCTTGGGGACCCTCGTGATACTGGGGGCCCTTTTGGCCGCGGGACTGGGGTCGAAGCTCCTGCAGGACCCGGATATCCCCTACGGCCGGGTTTCTTTGGGAGCGGGGACCTGGGTGACGTTGTTCGGAGGGTATCTTATCCTGAACGCGGTCCTCGCCCGGTCCAAGGCGGAAGCCGGCCCCGAAGGTCCCACCCGGAGGCTCTTTGTTCCGATCATCGCGGCGGGACTCGTCGGCGGGACCGGAGTCATCATCGCTTTGGGCCTCTTCCGGGACCTCTCGATCGTAGAGGAGTTATTTACCCGTCAAGAGAGGTTCTTCCGTGAGCTCAAGAACCACTTAGTCCTCGCGGGATCGGCGGTGGGCTTCGCGGTGGCCGCGGGTATTCCTTTAGGCATCCTCTCCTATCGTTTTCCCCGGGTGGAAAAGCCGGTATTTACGGTGGTCAACGCCGTTCAGACAATTCCGAGCCTTGCCCTCTTCGGTATTCTCATCGCCCCCCTCTCCTACCTGCACCGGGAGCTCGTGTTCTTTCAGCGGCTCGGCATACGGGGGATCGGCGCGGCCCCGGCGCTGATTGCCCTGAGTCTCTACGCCCTCCTTCCTATCACCCGGAACACCTATACCAGCCTCAAGGTGATCGACCGGGAGGTCATCGAGGCCGGGCGGGGTATGGGGATGAATCGGTGGAAACTCTTCAGGTTCGTAGAGCTCCCCTTGAGCCTTCCGGTGGTCTTGAGCGGAATCAGGACATCCTCTGTCCAGGCGGTGGGAAATACCACCGTGGCGGCCCTCATCGGCGCCGGGGGATTCGGGGTGTTTGTCTTTCAGGGCTTAGGACAGGCGGCCCCCGACCTGATCCTCCTAGGGGCCATCCCGGTGGTCATACTCGCGATAGTCCTCGACCGGGGTCTGGCCGGATTTATCCGCCTTATAACACCGGAGGGACTCGAGGCGATGCGCCGGACGGGAGAAGCGCAATGATACGATTCGAGAATGTCAAAAAGAAGTTCGGCGATTTTACCGCCGTGGAAGATTTAAGCTTCGAGGTGGCGGAGGGGGAGGTGTGCGTGCTGATAGGACCCTCCGGCTGCGGGAAGTCGACCACCCTCAAGCTGATCAACCGGATGATCGAAGCCACCAAAGGGTGGATCTATCTGAAGGACAAGCCCATAGGTGATTACGATCCCGACCGGCTGCGCCTCGAGATGGGGTACGTCATCCAGAAGATAGGACTCTTTCCCCACATGCGGGTGGCGGCGAACATAGCCATCGTGCCGCGTCTTCTGCGGTGGTCTAAGGAAAAGAAACGGAACCGCACCGACGAGCTCCTCGATTTGGTGGGACTCGACCCCGGCAGATACCGGGACAAGTATCCCCACGAGCTTTCCGGCGGCGAAGCCCAGCGGATAGGAGTCGCCCGGGCCCTGGCGGCGGACCCTCCGGTTCTTCTCATGGACGAACCCTTCGGCGCGGTGGACCCTTTGAACCGGAAAGTACTCCAATCGGAATTCCTGAAGATCCAGCGGGAGCTCAAAAAAACCGTCATCTTCGTAACCCACGACTTGGACGAGGCTATCCGGATAGCCGACAGGATCCTACTGATGCGCTCCGGAAACGAGGTCCAGTACGATACTCCCGAGGAGATCCTCGCCAACCCGAAAAACAAATTCGTCCGTGACTTCGTGGGGACCGACCGTGCCTTGAAGCGGCTTACCCGCTTCGAGGTCTCCGACCACATACAGCCGGCGGACACATTCCTCTTGGAAGACGCGGAAAGCCTTAAGGCGGACCCCAAGCATATATCCGCCGACGGCTGCGGCGGGAACAGATTCATCTGGGTCGTGGACGCTGAGAACCGCCTCAAGGGATGGCTCAATATGGAGGTCCTCGAGCGGGAGCACAGCTTCGACGAGGCCTTCACCGAGGCGGCGCCCGAGGAGTTCGGAATTCCCACGGCCTCTACCCTCAGGGACGCCCTGTCGAAGCTCCTGACCGAAAACAGCCGGGCCCTCCCGGTGATCGACACGGGGGGGCGGTTCCTAGGCGAGCTGGGACTCCACATCATCGAGGAGATTACCGGCGAGGAGGGACTGCTTCGGAATGAGTAAAACGACCCGGGGATGGATCATTTTCGGGGTATTCGTCCTCATTTATATCTTTCTCCTCATCTTTCCCGGCGGAATGAAGTCGGCCCTGTCGACGCTCTTTCCCGGAGAACGTGAGCACATCTATCCCCGGGCGCCCCTGTCCCTCTTGGTCAAGGAGCATCTCCTTCTGGTGGGGATATCCTCCCTCGCCGCGATTTTCATGGGGATGGGTTTGGGAATATCGGTTACCCGGCCCTGGGGCAGAGACTTCCTCCGGACCGTCAACGATATCAGCGCCTTAGGGCAGACCATTCCCCCGGTGGCGGTTTTGGCCCTGGCGATCCCCTTCTTAGGCTTCGGGGCGCAGCCGACTATCGTGGCCCTCATCCTCTACAGCACCCTTCCCATTCTCAGGAACACCATAGAGGGGCTGGAGTCGATTCCCCCGGAGGTCGTCGAGGCCGCCCGGGGGATGGGGATGAGGCGGCACAAGGTCTTAGCCCTTGTAGAGCTTCCCATGGCCGCACCGGTCATCATCGCGGGAATACGCACCTCGGTGGTAATAAACGTAGGCACCGCGACCTTAGGCGCCTCGGTGGGAGCGGGGGGCTTAGGAGTTCCCATCGTATCCGGGCTCGTCAGAGAGAACCCCTCCTTCGTTCTTCAGGGAGCAATCGGAGCGGCATTTCTGGCCCTCCTCCTGGACCGGCTCTTGGCCCTCCTCGAGAATACTCTCTCCTACCGGAAATAACCGCGCCTCTTCCGGGAACGAGCGTCTGCTCCGGTTGGTACGTATCTTGCATGTTTATACTCATGAGAATCCGGTGTCGGCTGCAGGACTCTTTCCTTCGATTTCTCCGCGAACGACCCGGGAGACGGAATAATATCTGTGTAAACACTACACAGGAAAGAAGAAGAGGATGAAATTATGTTTGTATTTATCGTACTCGTATTGATCGGACTCGCTGCTATACCTTTGATCCGGACCTTGAGGAAGTATCCCGACAGGTCCTCCGCCGAGTACCGGAGAAAGGCCCGAAACGGAGGAATAATCCTCGCGGGGATGATTATCGCGATCATTCTCTGGGCGATCCTCGCCCAGATCTTGAGTGAGGTGTACTGGTTCTCCACACTAGGGTTCACCGGGAGGTACGCGACCGCCATTCGTACCAAGATAATCCTCTTCTTCGTGGGAGGCATCTTCAGTTTTGTGGTGTTCTACGCAAGTGTTTCCCGAACGGTTGGGCTCTTCCGCATGCCTAAGAGGGGGTTCATAGCCGCGGTGGGAGCGGGAATTCCCGCGCTCATATCCGGATTTTGGCTCTCGGGGAATTGGGAGCTGGTCCTCCGCTTTTTCAACCGGGCCGCGTCGAATGTGACCGATCCCGTCCTGGGACAGTCGGTGTCCTTCTACCTCTTCAGCCTCCCCTTCTACGATACCCTTATAGGGTGGCTGATCTTCCTCGCGGTCCTTCTCATAGTCGCTTGGGGACTTATAACCTTCGTCTTCGGACGAGCCGCCGCGGAATCGCAAACCGGGTCCGGGGAAGAGGAGTCCGGAGAGGGTTCCGAAACCGGCACGGGATCCCTGTCCGGCCTCCTGACCGGACGGGGAGGCAAGGTACTCACCCAAGGATTGATTCTCGCGGGAATCCTCTTCCTTCTCTTGGCCGCGAACAACCTAATCGCAATTCCCCGGCTTCTCTCTAATCCGCGGGGGCTCATCGCGGGACCGACCTTTACCGACGTCAAGATCAGGATGCCCGTGTTCTACGTCTCCGCGGGACTGAACGTACTCCTCGCGTTGCTCCTGTTCCTCTCGGCCGCCAACCGGCGCCTGAGAGAGACTCTCTGGTTCGGCGGCGGCGCCGGGGAATCCCGGGAGTATCTTCCCGTCACCCAGCGGACTTTCCTGGTTCCGGGGCTCTTCGCCGGAGTGATCATCGTCATCAAACTGATCGTACCGGGCCTTGTTTCGGCTTTTTACGTAAATCCTAACGAGCTCGAAGTGGAGCGCCCTTACATCGAGAGGAACATGGACTATACCCGGAAGGCCTACAATATCGACCTAGACCGGGTCAGTGAAGAGCAGATTCAGCCGGGGATGCGGGTCGTACCGCAGGTTACCGAACGTAATGAGGCGGCCCTCGACAACGTACGGCTGTGGGACTGGCGGGCCCTGCAGGCGAATCTCGAGCAGCAGCAGGAAATCCGGCTCTATTACGAGTTCAATGATGTCGATGTCGACCGGTATACCCTCGATGATGAGTATACCCAGGTGATGGTCTCGGCGCGGGAAATGGAAAAGGCGAACCTGGCCGAACGCTCCCAGACTTGGGTCAGCGAAAAGTTCAAATACACCCACGGATACGGGATGGTGATGCTCCCCGCCCACGAGGTACTTCCCGAGGGAGGACCGAACCTGATCATCAAGAATATGCCCGCCCAGGTGGGGCCCGAAAACATCGAGCTGAACCGGCCGTCCGTCTACTACGGTGAACGGACCGTCGACCACGTGTACGTCAACACCCGGGAGCCGGAGTTCCACTTTCCCGCGGAGGGGGAGAACTCCTTCATCAGTTACGACGGGACGGGAGGGGTGGTCCTCGATTCTCCCTTCAAGGAGCTCCTCTACGCCTGGATGTTCGACGGGCACCGCATCCTCTTCTCCAATAATATTACCCGAGAATCGAGGATTCTCTACCGGCGGCATATCGTGGACCGGGCGAAGAGGGTCGCTCCCTTCCTCGCCTTCGACCGGGACCCCTACCTGATCCTTACCGAGGACGGAGGGATGAAGTACATCTTAGACGGCTACACCAGGGCGAGCACTTACCCGTACTCGTTTCAGTACACAGGAGGAATAGGGGCCTTCGCGGGAGCCAACTATCTGCGAAACCCCGTCAAGGTGACCGTCGACGCCTACTCGGGGAAGGTAAAGATTTACGTCATCGACGATACCGACCCGATCATCTCCACCTACATGAACATCTTTCCCGAAATCTTTACCCCCGAGGAAGAGATGCCCTCGGATATTCGGGCCCACATCCGCTATCCCGAGGATATCTTTAACGTGCAGGCGGATGTCTTCGCCACCTATCACATAACCGATCCGGAGCTCTTCTATCAGAAAGAGGACGTGTGGGAATTCGCCACCGAGCGGTACAGGGAAAACTTTCAGACGATAACCCCCTACTACATCATGGTTCAATTCCCCGAAGAAGATACCAGCGAGTTCGTCCTGATGCTCCCCTACACCCCGAAGAACAAGAACGTGATGAACGCATGGATCGCCGGGCGGTCGGACGGGGAAAACTACGGGCAGCTCAAGGTCTACACCTTTCCCAAGGGGGTCGAGGTATTAGGCCCCCGGCAGATCGAAGCGCGAATCGACCAGAACCCAGAAATGTCCCGGGCTCTTTCCCTGTGGGGGCAGCGGGGCTCCGAGGTTATCCGCGGCAATCTCTTAGCGGTCCCCCTCTTCTCGAACGGCCTCCTCTATATCCTCTACGTCGAGCCGATCTACCTCCAGGCGGAAGACGCAGCTCTACCCGAAATCAGGAGGGTGGCCATCGCCGATCAAGACCGGGTGGTCTGGGCATCGACCTTCGACCGGGCCGTCGACCTCCTCTTGGGCAGAGCGGAGCCCGAAGGGGAAGAGCCCGCGGAGGAGATCGTCGCCGCCGTTAAAGAGCCGGAAGAGGCCCCGGCGGCGGAACCCGCCCCCGAACCCGCTCCCGCCGGACCCCTTCCCGAGGGACGGCAGGCAATTAACGAGATCGAGCGCCTCCTCAATGAATATCGCAATAACACCGGCGCGGGGGATTACGCCGCGGCGGGAAGGAACCTCGAGCGGATCGAAGAGATAATATCGGGGGCTATGCAGCAATGAAGACCTTATAGGGGAATAGAGACCTCGGCGGTCAGCCCGCCCGCCTCGTCGAAACGTACGCGGCCGCGGAGCTGATCGACTAAGGCCTCCACGATCATAAACCCTAAACTCTGTACTCCGCCTGTTTCGGCTGATATTCCTACCCCGTTGTCGGCGATCCGGACGAGCATCTCCTTGCCCCGTATCCCGCAGAAGACTTCTATAACCCCTCCCTGCCCCTCCGGAAAGGCGTGGCGAAAGCTGTTGATCAGAAGCTCGTTTACAATGAGCCCTAAGGGGATCGCCGTGTCCAGCTCGAGAGGAATGTCCTCCAACGACCGCTTTACATCGACCCTGCCGACTCGAGGGGAATAGTAGGCCTCGATACGGGTTATCAGATTCATAAGATATCCCTTGAAACTGATACTCCCGAGATCGTCGGAATGATAGAACTGATCGTGAATGAGGGCCATGGAGATGATCCGCTCCTGAGTTCGGTAGAAGTACTCCCGGTATCTCTCTTCGGGGAGCTTCTCCGCGCTCATGCTCAGCACGCTCGATATAATCTGCAGGTTGTTCTTGACCCGGTGGTGGAGCTCCTTGAGGAGGGCCTCCTTTTCCTGGAGGGATTTCCTGAGCTCCTTTTCCGTCGTCTTACGGCCGGAGATATCGGTAACCAGCGCGAGGAAACCGCTGAAATTGTCCCGGTCGTCGTAGAGGGGACTGCTGCTCATCATGGTCCACACCGGTTCCCCCCGCTTGTTCCGGAAACAGAACTCGCTGCGTTCCCTGACCCCCTTCCGCCTCCGTTCGAGGCTCGCCTCCGTTGTATCACCGTAGAGCCCGGTGTCGGAGAAGTCGGAGAGGTTTTTCCCGGTCATCTCCTCGGGCTCGTATCCTAGGATCTCCGCCATTCGTCGGTTGACGAACCGGGTCCGGGTATCGGGGTCCGTGAGCCAGATGCCCTCCGCCGCGGTTTCCACGATGTTGCGGTAGAGCTCCTCCGTTCGGCTTACCCGCTTCAAGAGTTCCCGCTCTCGACGGAAGAGGGTTTTTACCAGGAGGAAGATCATCGCACCGGTAATGCCGACGTAGAACCATCCCTTGTAGGTCTGGAGGCGGGCGAACTCGTCGATGTCTTCCACGATGAGCTTGAGGAGCCGGTCGGAAAAGAGGATCCACAGAAATCCGAAGACGAGGTAGATTCCGGTGATGAGCACGGCCGGGGGAATTCTCCTCGGTGTACGGTTTTTAACTGAATCCGACATACAACGAATACCGCCAATTGATATTTGATTCGAAGTCCTGAAAGTACACCTCCCGGAACCGGTCCGGAATTTCCGGAAAGTACACATCCCCCTGGATATCCAGGTCCAAAGTGGAGAGATGGATCGAATCGGCCGAATCGATCAGGTCGGCAAAGACCCCGCCGCCGCCGGCCACCATTACGTGCTCCGTTACCCCGGAAAGGTACGAAAAGGCCTCGTCGTAGGAAGTGAAAAAAACCGCGTTGTCCCGAAGCTCACCCCCCGGCGGCCTCGTCGAAAGGACCGCGAACCGCCGGTTCACAAGACGCTCGATTGTCTCATAGGTTTTCCGGCCGGTGAGCACCCACTGATTGAAGGTGAGCGCCTTGAACAACAGCTGCTCCCCCCGGGCCTTCCAGGGTATGATGGGGCCCCTCCCGATCACCCCGTTGGCCGATTGGGCGGCGATCAGGGAAAGATGCATGCGGCAGCCCTCAGACGTCCGGTACATTACGCTCGAGATCGTTCATCCACACCGTCGCCTCCGAATCGCTGGGGGCCCTCCAATCCCCCCGCGGCGAGAGAGACCCGCCGGATCCGACCTTCGGACCGTTAGGAACGCAGGTCCGCTTGAATTGGCTTATCTTGAAAAAACGGTAGGCAAAAACCTTGAGCCACTTCTTGATCGCAGGCAGATCGTACTCGTTGTGCTTTTCCTTAGGCAGATTGTCCGGCCAGTCCCCCGACCGCTTGTCGTGCCAGGCGTTGTAGCTCAAGAATGCAACCTTACTCGGCGGGAAGCCGAAGCGCGTTATATAGTAGAGGTTAAAGTCCTGGAGCTCGTAGGGGCCTATCACCTCCTGGGTGCTCTGGATGGGCTTCTCCTCCTCGTCGGAATCGATGGGGACGAGCTCCGGAGATATCTCGGTGTCGAGAATCGACTGAAGAATGATTAGGGTCTCGGGGTCGAACTGTTCGGTGGCGATGACCCAGCGGATGAGGTGCTGAATGAGGGTCTTGGGGACCGAGCTGTTCACGTTGTAGTGGGACATGTGGTCCCCCACTCCGTAGGTACACCATCCCAAGGAAAGCTCGCTCAGGTCCCCGGTCCCTAAGACCAGGCCGTGATTGTAGTTGGCCAGGCGGAAGAGATGGGAAGTCCTCTCCCCCGCCTGGACGTTCTCGAAGGTCACATCGTACTGGTGTTCACCTTCCGCGTAGGGGTGGCCTAAGTCCTCGAGCATCTGCATGGCCGAAGGCCGGATATCGATCTCCGAAGCGGTAACGCCTAAAGCCTCCATGAGAGCATGGGCGTTGTCCTTGGTCCTATCGCTCGTGGCGAATCCCGGCATGGTGTAGGCGAAAATGTTCTTTCTCGGAAGCTCGAGGCGGTCCATGGTCTTGGCCGCTACGATAAGCGCCTGGGTGGAGTCGAGCCCTCCGGAGATTCCGATGATGATCCGCTTTATCCCGGCGGCGGTCAGCCGCTTCATGAGGCCGTGGACCTGGATATTGTACACCTCGAAACACCTCTCGTCCCGCTTGTCCTTATCGGTGGGCACGTAGGGAAACCGCTCGATGCTCCTCTGCAGGGGGACCACGGTTTCGGGGACCTCGAAGTCGAAACCGATGCGCCGCATCATCCTGACCCCGTCCCGGTGGTGTCTGACCGAGTCGTTAAAGCTGGTCAGACGCATCCTGTCCTGGGCAAGGCGCTCTAAGTCGATGTCGGCGGTGATGATCTGCTCCTCTTCCGCGAACCTCTCGGACTCACGGAGGAGGTCGTTATTCTCGTAGATAAGGGCATGACCGTCCCAG
Source organism: uncultured Spirochaetales bacterium (assembly GCA_964641125.1). Taxonomy (GTDB): domain Bacteria; phylum Spirochaetota; class Spirochaetia; order SPDA01; family CAZSGZ01; genus JBKHAJ01. Next base: position 26,370 of record CAZXMO010000014.1, on the reverse strand, counting down.
GCGAGATCCGTGGTCGATTCTCCGGGACCGGCGGCACTATACATGTACGCGGCCACACACTTCCCCGACTGAGAGGCGCACAAGTCCCGCCTGTAGTCGGCCTTCCCCACGGTTATGTTGCTCGCCGAGAGATTGGTCAGTATGGTAGCGCCAGCAAGGGCCGCGTAGGTGCTCGGAGGGATGGGGGTCCACACGTCTTCGCAGAGCTCCACATGAATCGAAAAGTCCTTGTAAGTGTTCGCTTCGAAGATCAGGTCGCTCCCGAAGGGGACCCGCTCTCCTAAGACGGGCACCTCGGTACAGACCGCGTCCCGTCCCGAGCTGAACTGCCGCTTTTCGTAGAACTCCCGGTAGTTGGGGATGTAGGTTTTGGGAACTATTCCCATCACCCTTCCCTTGTAGATGACCACCCCGCAGTTGAAGAGCTTCCCCTCGAAGCGCAGGGGGGCGCCTACGATAAGGACGGGCCGCAGGTCCCGGGAAGCTAAGACCAGCTTGTCTAAGGCGTCGAGGACAGCATACAGAAGGGCGTCCTGGTGGAAGAGATCGTCGTTACTGTAGGCCGAAATGCCGAGCTCCGGAAAGAGCGCCACCGCCGCGTGTTTCTCCGATGCCTGTTCGGCGAGCCCCACGGTCCTCTCCACGTTGTAATCGGGGTCCGCCACCTTGATGAAGGGAATACAGACCGCGGTGCGGATGTAGTTATGCGAATAAATCGAGAAAAAGGGATGGTCCATGAAATAAATAATATAGATTTTTTACACTATGGCAATGCTCAGAGGAGCTCATCTATCACCTCCACGACTGCGTCGGCGTGAGTTGCCCGCACCTCTATCTCCCACGGCCAGATCCGCCGGATGACCCCGGCGGCCATAACGGTATCGAGCCCCGCTCGGCGCGCCCCTTCGAGCTCTCCGGAGCTCCCGTCCCCGATAAAGACCGCCTCCTCCGCCG
>CAZXMO010000014.1:14513-25316 GCA_964641125.1 uncultured Spirochaetales bacterium | reverse complement strand
CGCGTGACCCATTTGATCCACTTATACCCCCACTTGTCTTCGGCCACGAGCTGAAAGGGAAAGCCTCGCTCCGCGGGCAGAGTCACTCCGTTCATCTTATAGGCGAGGAGGAGCTCGTTTTCGAGGACAAAGTCGAGGGGAAGGGAGGTGGAGTATCCGTCGGCGGCAAAAAATTTGACCACCTTGCCCGAGGCTCCCCCGGTACCCTCGGCGGCGTCCGAGTATCCGAGAAGGTCCTCTACCCGCACCCCCTCCCAGAGGATCTTCGCGTCCCATCCCTCGACGCAGTAGAGGGTCACCACTTTTTGGTAGGCGGGGCGCGCGAGGACCTCGTCGTAGGAGAGGGTTATGACCTCCAGGCCTGAGGTCTCGATACCCGGCGCTTCGATTTTGAGCTCGTATTCATCTTTATCGACGTACTGGGGTCCCTTGATCGAGTTTTCCCGAAATGCCCGGTTGATGAGACTCAACCGTTCCCCCTGATACTCACGGATCTCGACTCCGTCGAGCTCGATCGGTTCTTGGTTGCGCCACGCCTTTTCGGTGCTCCTAGTCGCCGAGCTCCCGGTGTCCGCGGCACCTTCGTCGGAAGAACCCTGAGCCGCCGCTTTCACCGCCGCCCCCCACAAGAGGAGGACAGCCGCCGAGAAAAGAACAGCCCGACCTACGCCCGCAGTTCGGGGGGCGGGCCGCCCCGATAATTTATTACACATATACTAATAAATATATCACGGCACGGCCGCATCGTCGAGGGTTACGGCAAGAGTGGATTATACGACTGCGTTGACCGGATACGTCGGCTTGCATCCGGTAAGGACCTCGAGAATGTTCCGGGCGGCCTTGGTCTTGAGCTCGACTAAGGACTCCTCGGAGTACCAGGCGGTGTGATCGGAGAGGATTACGTTATCGAGGTCTTTCAGGGAGCTCTCCGCGCTTAGGGGTTCCTCCTCGAAAACGTCGAGGGCGGCTCCGGCGATGGTTCCCGTCTTCAAGGCTTCGCAGAGGGGTTTCTCCTCGATGAGAGGTCCCCGGGCGGTGTTGATCAGGATCGCGCTCGGCTTCATCATTTCGAGGGTCCCGGAGTTCATAAGGTGAAAGGTCTCATCATTCAGGGGGGCGTGGATGCTCACGTAATCCGATTCACGGAGGACCCTCGAGAGGTCCGCGGGCTCGGCACCGGAACCGAGGATGACATTGTCGGGAACGTAGGGATCGTCGACTAAGACCCTGTCGAGACCGAAGCCGGCCACCTTTCGGTGGAGCGCCCGTCCGCCCCCGCCGTATCCGATGATGCCCAACACCTTTCCTTTTATTCGGAAACAGGGAAAATCCTTGTGGAGATTCCACTCTCCCCGCCGTATGAGCCGGTCCTTGTAGGCGACTTTACGGATACAGGACAGAAGGAGGGCCAAGGCGTGATCGGAAACATCCTCGGAACAGTAGTCCGGGACCCGGGTCACCTGAATCCCCATCTCAGTGGCGGCCGTTACATCGACGTTGTCATACCCCACGCCGTAGCGGGAGATAACCCGGCACCGCTTCATCCTCCGGATTATGTCTCCCGTCAAGGGAAAAAGGTTTACCAGAACCCCGTCCGCCTCCTCGAGGACGGCGGCGGCCTCATCTTCATCCCCCTCCGAGAAATTATGCACCCGTACCTCCGAGCCTATTTCCTCTAAGACCGCGTTCTCCTGGGCGTAGCTTCCGTATCTGTCGTCGGTGACTATAATAGTGTACATACCTTAAACTTCGGCGCATTGCTCTCTTACCTATACCAGATATCCCGTCGGCCACAGTGTTATAGTCGTATTCCTGCCCTGTACCTTTGCCTTATAGATTTCACACAAACCGGGCCACTCCATACAAAACCGGATCTTCAAGTTTTCGCTGTGGGGCGACATCTCCGACATTCCGTAAAAATGGCACCTCTCTCTGTAGGGGCATTCACTCATTACTTTTTTTCTTTCCATTTTGCGTCCTCCTGCGAAGTAATCAATCCTATATACTCGGGGAAGCTTTTCCGGTTGCGCGGTGCGCGGAAAATTGTTTTTCCTTTTGGAGGATGCTATACTCTCGAAATATGCAAAAAGGACGAGAGGAAACCGATTCCAACGCTCAGGACCTGGAATCGATCCATCTGACCCTGCAGGGCGATACGGAAGCTTTCCGGGGCATTATCGAGAAATATCAATCCGCGATTATCCGGCTGTGCAGATCCTATCTGAAAAACGAGGAAGAAGCTGAAGATGCCGCCCAGGAAATATTTCTCCGGGCCTTTAAATCCCTTTCGTCGTTCAGGATAGAAAAGACCTTTTTCAGCTGGCTCTACACGATTGCCGTCAATCATTTGAAATCCCGGTATGCTAAGATACGCAAACTCCAGGAAAGGCGGAAGGAGATTCAAAAAGAGCGGCAACCCGACCCGGAAACCCCCGAGGACATCACCGCGCGTAACGAAATGAAACGGGAAGTAAAAGCAGCGATAGACGGTTTACCCGAAAAATTGAAGGATGTCACCGTGCTCTACTACATCGAAGAGCTGAGTGTGGAAAGGGTCGCCGAGATCTTGGGCCTGAGCAGGGAAAACGTCAAATCGAGGCTGTTCCGGGCGCGAAAAAAAATACGCGGCAAGCTTGAAAAAATGCAACCGAACAAGGACAATGAGAGTACATAGTTGATGATGGGGATGAACTGCGAACACATACGGAACCTTCTCAATCAATGGGAGTCGGGAGAAATCCTAACATCGGAAGAATATTCCCGAATAGCCTCCCACATCGAAGAGTGCCCGTCCTGCACGGAGAACTATGGAGCGGTTCTGCCGTTTCTATCTCGTGATGCCGGACCCTACGGCGCTCAAGCTTCCGGCGGCAAGTCCGTCAAGCACCTCTTTTCCGATGAGACCGCGGACGTATCGGCCGATTTCACCGACAGAGTCATGGCCGCTATCGAGAAAGAAAAACCGAGGAAGCCGAAGAAAGATGTGTGGAGATACATCGCCGTCGCCGCAGCGGTGCTGATCGTCGGAGGATTCGGACTGACCGTTGCGCTCAAGACCTTTTTGACTCCGGCCGCGCCGGCACAAACGGCGGCTGCTCCGAAAACATCCGCCACCGTATACGTACAAGTCCGCTTCACCCTCACCGCCGGAGACGCGGAGAGTGTCGCCTTAGTAGGCGACTTTACGGAATGGAACACTTCCGAAATCGTCCTCGAAGACCCGGAGGGGGACGGAATATGGGAGGTAGAAATACAGCTCAGAAAGGGCGATGTCTATGAGTATAATTTCGTTATAGACGGCGAAGAATGGATTCCCGATCCGAACGCCTTGATGCAGGTGGACGACGGTTTCGGAGGACAGAGCTCGCTTTTGACACTATGAGGCGGTAGAATATGAGATATAGCGCGGTTGTATGTATAAGTTTTTTCCTCTTGATCGGCGCGGTCGCAATAGCCGGAGCGCAGACGAATCGCACGAGGATAGCGCTGGAAGGCCGGCTCCCCGACGATTCCGCGTGGAAAGAAAGACTCTACTCGACACTCGAGAACCGCCTCGATCTTTCCAGGATCCATCCGGCCGCCCTGGAGGCAGTTAGGGAAATACTACCCTCCCTCAGCGCCGCAGCCGATCCGGAAGATACCGCCCTGTTTATCGGCGGACTCCTTCGGTCGGCGGACGGATCAATCCGGCGGGGAGAAAACCGCATTGAAATAAGACAAAAACTTAGGCGGCATACCGACGGTTACGACTACCCGAAGAATTCCTCCGCGATCGAATCGGCTAACCGTAAGGACATCTTGGAAAAATCACGACAGGCAATGCAGAACCGGGGTCGTCCGGATTTCTTTTCGGACACTTCCGGGACCGATCTTATAGAGGGAACAGACCCTGGAGGGTACATTCCGGATCTACCCTATGGAAATTAAAATACTATCACCCTCGACGCCTTCACAAGGCTATGTATTTCTAAGTTTCATGTGTCTCATCATTCTTACGGTGATGTTCCGCGCGCCTTTAGCCTGGGGGCAGGATACGGCGGGAAGCAAGGCGCTTCAGAGCTGGTTCGACACCGCCCGGGAAGCGGACCGCTACACCTCCGTCCGGGAGGGCCTCTTCGACGTATTCGATCAAGCAGACGATTCGGATATCCCCCCATCGATCCTTCTCTCGAAGCTCAAAGAAGGGGCGGTCAAAAATGTACCTCCGCCGCGGCTGCTCGACGGGCTGGAACAGGAAGCGGACCGCTTAAGGACCGCCCGCGATATTATACGGACATCGGGATTTCCCTATCCGAATGATGCAGAAAATCGCGAACGGTATTTGAGGATCTTGGGCATCAATCTCAGAGAGGGTATGCCGGAACAACTCTTGGTAGATCAATTGGCCGAAGCGAAAGCCCGCGGTCTCGAACTGGGAAATGGCGTCGATGCCTTAGAAGCACTCCTGCAGGTCCGTAAGATCACCGATCTGACACAGGAGGAGCTTCTCGATCTCGGGAAAGCCCTCTATTCGAGCTCGATTCCCTCGTCACAATACAATGCGATCTCCTCGATATTTCTGCGGGCGCGCATCAACCGCTTGTCGGAACGTGAGGTTCTCGGGATAGCGGTCCGGGTATTCGAAAACGGGGACGGGCTTATCCGTCTCGAACGGGAGATAGACCGGAGGAAACGGAGACGATGAAAAAAACGCTGATTATACTCTTACTTATTATGATGCCCCTTCCCCTTGTTTTCACCGAAGGATTCATCGGGGGCGGAGCAAAAATGAATCTCTCATCGAAGACGCTGCCGTCGTTCCAGTCGGAATTGTACATAGACGGCGGATTCGATCTGATGTATCCCTTGAGCACCGCCTGGTCTTTCTTCACCGACGGGGGAGGTGAGTTTTTCTATGTTCCGCATTCGTCTAATTTCGGCGGAAGCGGATATGTGAACGGGGACTTCAGCTATCGAGGCACTACGGTCTTTACGAAGCTCGAGCTGGGAACCTACTTCGAACATTCCCTCGCTGGCGCGGCCCCGGTAATATCCAATCACGGCGGCGTTTATTTCTCCCTCGATTTCGATCAGATATCGATATATACCGAGCCCGTTTTTGTCTGGGAAATCGAAGATTATTCGCATAGCCTCGGCGGGGAGGGCCGGCTGGGCACCTCCGTAGGAATACGGAGTCTGCTCCTTACTCCCGAAATAAGCGGAAGTATATTCGCGGTTCCCGAGGGCATCGAGACACAATGGGGAACGTCCCTCGATCTGTCGTGGTATCCCGGACTGCCTCTAACGGTAACCGGTTCCGTAGGACTCAGGCGGACCGATTCCCCGGTGACCGATACGATCGTCTCGGGAGACCCCCCCCAACCTGTCGAAAACACAACATCCTTCTTCTGGACCCCTGAAATAGCCCTTTTTCTCGGACCCCGATTCGACCTCGGGATCGGACTCTCGGGATCGGTCGTCCTCAAGGACCACGGCTATATCACCGAATCCGGAACGCTGGGAAGCACTCGCGAGTATCGGTTTCAGGAGCAGCCGACCGTTACTCTGACCTTTTTTCCGACTTCACGTTTAAGCCTCCAGATAGGCTTAGGGCTTACGATAATCCGGTCTAATTCGGCCTATCTCGATTCGGTCACCGGGTCGGGTGAATTATCAGCATCCTTTTTCTTTTGAGAGTGCCCCCGATCGTGGGGATTGAATCAGGAGAAGACTTTTCCTCCTATACAGTTATATAGACACATGTTATCAAGGAGGTTTTCCATGCCGGCAATTCCCCCCTTCTGCCCCAATTCTGAATGTAGGTATCATAATCCGCGGGACATCCCGGTATACGGCGGCTTGATTTCACTAATTTTATCCCCACGATCGGGGGCACTCCCTACGAGAAAGGCCGCCGTGGTTCACGGCGGCCCCGATGTGCTGCTTACGCATTCTGATTAGAAGCTGAAAACCAGATCAATCCAGGTCAATCCGCTTTCGTTTTCTGCGCTCCCGAGGAAGTTCTGGATAGCGGTTTCAAGGCCCGAGTCGGCGGCCGCAGGAGCGAGCGACGTAGCGAGCGTCAAAGCGTCTCCCGCGGCGTTAGTACCGTCGAAGGTACCGTCGGTGTAATCCTCGGCCATGTCTTTGAGCAGGGCAAGTACTTCACTCGGAGTCAAACCGTTCGAAGCGGCCACCTCCGAGATTCCCGCGAGAACCGCGCCGTAGAGAGCCCCACTGTCGGCAACTGCGGGCTGAGTCAGGTCGTCGGGCTGAACCGCGGTGATGTCGAAGTCGGTTCCCAGGCCGAACTCGTCGGCCACCTCACTGTTCGCGTTTTCGATGGCGATGGAAAGACCCTGATCGGCATTCTCGTCCGCCAGCGCCGCGGCGATGGTGGTAAGCGCGGTTACGGCAACTTGCTGTCCCGGTCCTACGGACGCAACGAAGGTGCGAAGCTCGTCGCCGGCGCCTAAGGAGACTTCGGTTCCGGTCGCTTCATCGGTGTAGGTTCCGCCGGTAATTACGACCTCGACGCTTCCCGCGTAGGCACCGAGGACGACACTGTATCCGCCGTCCGTTCCTGTAACGGTGGTGGTGAGGGTATCACCCCTGCCGCCGTCGGAGTTCAGCTCATAGACTGTCACTGTCGCTCCCCGGATCGCGCCTTTCGCGGCGGTACCGGTCAGGCTCGACTGCGTTCCGCATCCCGCGGCAATCAGAAGCGCCGCGATAACAGCGATAAGTGCCAATAATTTTGAATGTCTCATAAATAACCTCCAGTTATTATGTATTTACCCGTATATACCGGCCTTTTTTCGTTCGGTTGCATTTCTTGGAAAAAAAATTCGGTGCAACCGTTTTTTCTCAATGGGGTATATACATGGCGACATCAGGAGGACTCTATGACACAGGAAACGAAATTAGTGCGATTCAATACGGGTGACGTTCTCTGCGGACAGGGAGAAACCGGCAGAGAGATGTACATTCTCCGCTCGGGGAGGGTACAGATCTATATGAAGAAGGGGAAAAAGCAGATACCCCTTACCGTTCTGGGGAAAGGAAGCTACGTGGGGGAGATGTCTTTCCTCGCGGGAATCCCCCGAACAGCGACTGTGACGGCGAAGGAACCGGTGGTGGCGAGCGTTATTACCCCGGATGTGCTCAGGGACGATTCCCTCGGGATACACGAGTGGGCTTTCAATATCGCCCGGGTGCTCGTCGAGCGAATCCAGAAAACGACTTCCCTCTTAGGGGATTATCTGGTAGAGAGTGCCGAACATGAGAAAACTCCGCCGAAGAAGGCCGAGGTGTGCGGCGAGGAGACCCAATACTTTCGCCTTACTTCCCGCGACCGCCCCCCGAGGATCTATCTCAAGGGATATTTCTACGGCGACAATATCAACACGGTCAAGGATGAGATCAGGAGACTGAAAACGATCAACTCCGAATCTATCGTTCTCGATTTTTCAGAGGTCATCGATATCGACCAGGAGGGGCTTAATTATCTCCATGAGATAACCCGCCGCCACAGGGAAAGCTCGAACGGCATGGTGATCGAAAACGTTCAGCTTATTCGAAACAAGGTTATCTCTATCAAAGGGATCGAGGAGATCATCCGGTCCCACAAGCTGCCGCAGAAGCGGATAGAAGCGGGAGAATACCTTATACGCAGCGGAGAGGAAGAAAACACCATGTACGTTGTCAAACAGGGAAGCTTCGCCGTTACCCGTACCGTGGACGGGAAAAAAGTCGAATTGGCGAAGGCCGAGGCCCGGGACGTTATCGGCGAAATGACACTCCTCAAAGGGGGAAAGAGATCAGCCGACGTCCGGGCGCTCAAGAGCAGCACGGTGTACATAGTCGAGATAGACGATTTTTACAAGAACAATTATAACGTGCCGAAGTGGTTTATGGATTTGATACGGGGGCTCATCGATAAGCTCCGGCAGACGAACAGCATGATCGAAGCAACCGTCAAGAACCGGAGAAAAAAGGAAAACAAAAACCGTTGGCCCGCCCCCATCGGAATGATTCTCGACAGCTCGATGCCGGGCAGGATCATCGTTCAGGGGAACCTGACCATGGACAATCTCGAGTACCTCTCGGTCCTCGTCAACTCCCTCATCCTCAGGGGAATATTCGAGGTGTACATCGATTTGAACAAGACGAGCACCATCGAAAAGGAGAGTATTATGTATCTCCTGCACCTGAATCTCACCATGAAACGAAAAGGGGGGAAGCTTACCCTCTTAGGGCCTCACAAGGACATATTCAAACTCTTCAAGCAGTACGATGTAATTATGAGGTAATTGCTAATAATAGGGTTGACTCCGGACGGTATACCCGGTAGGATACAGGCACAATCGATTTTCGGGGCGGGGTGAGTCTCTAAGACAATTCCCCACCGGCGGTGAAAGCCCGCGAGTAATCGTATAGGAGCTTCGGCTTCGTACGAATGCTGAGCCAGTGGAATTCTGGCGCCGACGGTACAGTCCGGATGGGAGAAAATCGGTACCGCATCAATAGACCGAAAAGTCCGCCCTCCCTGGGCCGGAGCTTATGATGTGTACCTGCCCCGATTCACAGTTTACTGTGGGTCGGGGCATTTTTTTTACCTCCTTCATAGCGCCCCGAGCACAGGAGGAAAGCGATGTCGGATATACTTTTCATGAAGCACGCCCTCGATCTCGCGGCGCGCCCCGGGGCCTCACCCTCCCCGAATCCGAGGGTGGGCGCCGTCGTGGTCCGGGACGGGGTCATTCTCGGGGAAGGGTTTCACACCGGCCCGGGAACACCGCATGCCGAGGAAGCGGCACTTCGAAGCGCGGGTCCCTCGGCCCGGGGCGCCGTACTGTACTGCAACCTCGAACCGTGCTCTTTTACCGGAAACGGCAAACGGAGACCGCCCTGCGCACCGCTTATCATCCGTTCGGGTATCCGGCGGGTGGTCATATCTCAGCTCGATCCGAACCCCAAGGTGTACGGCGGCGGTAAAAAGATGCTCGAGGAAGCCGGAGTCGAGGTGCGTACCGGTCTCGACCTCGAGACCGCGGTCGTACTCAACGCGGGGTTCAACACTTTCATGACCCTCGGGCGGCCCTACGTTCACATCAAATGCGCCCAGTCCTTAGACGGGAGGATCGCCGCCGCCGACGGAAGCTCCAGATGGATAACCGGCGCGGACGCCCGGGACCACGTCCACCGTGAACGGGGCCTCCACGACGCGGTGGCAGTCGGGATCGAAACGGTCCTCAGAGACGACCCCTCCCTTACCGTCCGCCGCGGACCGCCCCGCCGTCCCGCGGCGGTGGTCTTAGACAGCCGGGCGCGGCTGTCCGCAGACAGCCGCCTGGTCCGGGACCGGCCCCATGAAACCTTCGTCGTGGCGGGACCGTACGCTCCGTCCGAACGAACGGAACCCCTCGAGCGGCTGGGTGTCCGGGTGCTGCGGGCCCGCGGTTGTGAACAGGGGATCGACCTCGGAAGCGCTCTCGAGCTCTTGGCCCGGGAAGGCATTCTCTCCCTCTATGTAGAAGGGGGCTCCCGAGTCATATCTTCGTTCTTGCGGGCGGGTCTCTACGACCGCATAACGTCGTATATCGCTCCTCTTTTGATAGGAGGAAGGCATATCGGTCTTGATCCTCCTCCGGCGGCGGCCATCGATTCGGCCGTCCGGCTCGAACGGGTACACTGCGAGGCTATAGGAGTACAGGCGGTATTATCAGGATACAGGCCGGGATGGTGGGAAAGGATACTCTACGCGGTCGATCCTCGGGAAAGGTCCGTCCCAAAGGAGGCAGCCGATGTTTACGGGACTCGTTGAAGAGACCGGAAAGGTCCGGTCGGTCGGGAGGAACACGGGGAGTCTCCGGCTGGAAATCGAATGCGTCTCCATCCTGGACGATCTGAGCTTGGGAGATTCGGTCTCCATCGAAGGGGCATGTCAAACGGTGGTCAGCCTGGTAAAAGGAGGTTTTACCGTAGACACCCTCGCTGAGACCCTCAAGAAAACCACCCTCGGCTCCCTCGGCCCCGGCAGCCGGGTAAATCTCGAGCGGGCGGTCCGTCCATCCGACAGGCTGGGGGGGCACCTCGTACAAGGGCACGTCGACGGTACCGGTACGATCGAATCGTTCAGGCGGACCGGAGAGAATGTATATCTCACGGTTAAGCTGCCCGAATCACTCCTGCGGTACTGCATATCACAGGGATCGGTCGCAATCAGCGGAGTGAGTCTCACCATTGCCGAGCTCACCCCCACGGGAATCGTAATCAACATCATACCGGAGACGTGGAAAAGGACGAGCCTCGAGGTGCGGACGAGAGGCGACGCGGTCAATATCGAAGTCGACATGATCGCCAAGTACATAGAGCGTCTCTTTCCCGGCTGCTCCGCCGGAAGGCTGACCGCGGACAATCTTATCCAATGGGGATACGGAGGAAAAAAATGAATGAACCAGGGAACATCAGGCCGCAGACTAAGGCGGCTTTCGAAAGAGTCGAGGCCGCCCTCGAACGGATCGCCGGGGGAGGCATGGTGCTCGTTGTCGACGATCTCGGGCGGGAAAACGAGGCCGACCTGCTCATGGCGGCGGAATACGTTAATTCCGAAGCGGTCAATTTTATGGCCGGCGAAGGAAGGGGACTCATCTGTCAAACCATAACGTCGGAACAGGCGCGTAATCTATCGCTGCCTCCTCAGGCGGCGGACAATACGGCCCTGCATGATACCGCATTTACGGTAAGCGTCGACGCGAAGCATGGTGTAACGAGCGGCATTTCCGCTGCGACTGCGGGGCGCAGCTCGATGCGGCCCTCGAA
>CAZXMO010000014.1:6015-14413 GCA_964641125.1 uncultured Spirochaetales bacterium | reverse complement strand
GCGACTGCGGGGCGCAGCTCGATGCGGCCCTCGAAGCGATCGGCCGGGAACCGGGTGTCGTGGTCTATCTCAGGCAGGAGGGCAGAGGAATCGGTTTGGTGAATAAGTTCCGCTCCTATGTCCTTCAGGACAACGGTTTGGATACCGTCGACGCGAACCTCGAGCTGGGACATAGACCTGATGAACGGAGCTATGCCGCCGCAACCGCGGTTCTCCGCGAGCTCGAGCTTACCGATGTACGCCTCTTGACGAATAACCCCGATAAATACGAAGCGGTCCTCTGCTCAGGAATTCGAGCCGAGAGGATAGGACTATACGCCGGACGGTGTCCGGAGAATGAAAATTATATTGCAGCCAAAACGCACCGAATGGGCCACTTCTTCGGCAGATGTGAGCCGGCGGCTGCAAATTCTTAGGAGAAAATTATGGATCAAATACAAATGAATCGAATAAAAACCATAGAGGGACACTTGAACGGAGAAAACGGCCGCTTTGCTATTATTCTTGGGCGTTTCAATTCATTTATTACCGAAGCCCTTCTGACCGGGGCGCTCGATTGTCTGAAGAGACACGGAACCGAGGAGGAAGCGATTACCCTCGTCCGGGTACCGGGGTCGTGGGAGATACCGCTCCTGGCCCGCAGACTCGCCCGATCCGGCTCGTACGATGCCGTCATCTGCCTGGGAGCGGTGATCCGAGGGGGTACTCCCCACTTCGACTACGTCGCCGCGGAATCGGCGAAGGGGATCGCCGCGGCGTCCATGGAAACGGACGTACCGATCGTATTCGGAGTCATCACTACGGAAAACACCGAGCAGGCGGTCGAACGCGCCGGGGTCAAGGCCGGGAACAAGGGATGGGATGCCGCGCTGACGGCAATCGAGATGGCCGACCTCATCCGAAAGACTTCCTGATACACATCGAGGGGGGAGTCCCGCCCCATCCGGCGGGACTTCCAAATTTTTCCCGATTTACCCTTTCTTTTCGCATCCCATGCTAGTACCTTAAACGTAAAACCCGGCCGCCGGCCGGAAAAACTCAAAAAAAGAGGTAGTGAAACATGCAGGTAAATAAAGACAAGGTAGTAAGCATCGATTATACCTTGAAAGACGAACAGGGACAGGTCCTCGATACCTCCGAAGGACGGGAGCCTCTGGCCTTCATCTACGGGTCCGGCGCGATTATCCCCGGTCTCGAGAAGGCCCTCGAGGGAAAGACCCCCGGTGACGATCTAAAGGTAACCGTCGACCCCGAAGAAGGGTACGGCGAGTATAACGATCAGCTCATCGTCGAGGTATCTAAAGATAATTTTGAAGAGGGAGCCGAAATCAACGAAGGGATGCAGGTCCAGGCGACCAAGTCCGACGGAAGCGCCCAGATCCTCACCGTCAAGGATATAGCGGATGAAACGGTAACCCTCGACGCCAATCATCCCTTGGCCGGACAGACCCTCCACTTCGATGTCGAAATTACCGACGTCCGGGAGGCGACCCCCGAAGAGCTCGAACACGGTCACGCCCATTAAGGCGCGGCCGCATCTCCGGCGGAAGACCGATAATTCGATTTTTTTTACACATTTTTTTTACACCCACTTGACACTATACGGCTAAGTCGTGGTAGTATGCTCTCGCAGTTACGGTTACGTTGTATGTTATATGTTCTGTCTTTCCACGGTCTATCTCACCCAACCATCAGTGAAAAAGTCCTGAACAGATCCTGAATATGATACTGCTCAATTCCGTATGTTGCTACAGAAAAACTATACGGGGAAACCCGTAAAAAATTAAAGGATTTATTATGGCTAGTAAAATTTACGTAGGAAACCTCAACTTTTCGACCACCGAGAATCAGCTGGAAGATCTCTTCCTCCAGTACGGCGACGTGGTCAGCGTCAAGATCATCACCGACCGGGAAACCGATCGCTCGAGAGGTTTTGGATTTGTCGAGATGGGAACCAGCGAAGCCGCGGAACAGGCTATAAACGCTCTGAATAACCAGGAATTCGATGGACGGTCTTTGAGGGTCAACGAGGCCAACGACCGGAAACCCCGACGGGATTCCTACTAATACGAATCTCATCGACAGGCTCGATCGAGGAGGCGGAGGAGGAACGGTCTAGGTGCCGTTTTCTCGAACCGTCTCCTCATCGTCCGTAATCTCGCAGGCGATCTCACGACCGAGAATCGCCCGCTTTCGGTACTTCCCCCAGCGGTACTCTCCGGCTGCCCCGATCCTTCGAATTACCCGGTGGCAGGGGATGAGATACGCTATCTTGTTCTCTCCGACAGCTCTTCCCACCGCCCGGGACGAACCGGGAACTCCTAAGAGTCGCGCAACGGTTCCGTAGGAGACGATCCTCCCAGGAGGTATCCTAAGAAGCGCCTCCCACACCTTAATCTGAAAATTCGTTCCCCGAATCAGGAGATGAAGCGGCTTCTCCCCGAAGCAGGACCGGCTCCCGGAATCGCGGATGGTAAAAACCCGCTCTACGAGACCGGCCGTCATCTCCGGATCCGGAATAAACACCGAATTCGGAAACTCCTTTTCGAGCTCAGCCGCCGGATTCGGTACCTCCGATCTCGACTCATCCTTATCGGATTTATCCTCTAGGAAACGCATCTCCAAAATACCCCTGTCGGTTACGGCGATAAAACACATACCGTAGGGACTCGGATGTATCCCGCAGCGTACCTCCACACCCTCTCCGCGGGACCTGAGCTGCCCCGGAGTCATCGCCTCGTAGGTGACAAAGAGATCGTGGAGTCTCGAAGGATTCGAGAGTCCCCCCCTGTAGGCCGTATGCAGAAGCGATTCCTCCGACGCGGCAAGGAGCTTCTTCAAATACTCCTTCTTGAGGTATCGAAAGAACCTGTCGGGGGTGGTGCCCGCCCACCGGGAAAACAGCCGGTGAAAGTGGAATTCCGACAAACCCACATGGCGTGCTACCTCCCCGAGGCTTACACTCCGGGACGTGTTTTGATCAATAAAGATTAAGGCCCTTTCCACGGCCCGGTACCGATCTATCTCGTTCATTGCACACAAGAATAACCCTTTCAAAACCGGGAAGCAATCCGATTATTGCTTAGTTCCCCTTGCCTTTTTTGGGAAGGGAGTGTATATATGCCGCTTGAGGATGCTCGATTTTACCCATTTTAAGTCTTTTTTGAAGTATCCGGTACGGCGGTCGGTACGGCGGACCCTGCTCCTTCTTGCGGGTTTGGCGGTCTCCGTCCAATGCGCTCATACCATACCCCATAACCCGGTCCGGGGTACCGAAGATTCCCGTCCCCGTTTGTCGGGAGAGAAACCGGAGCAAGAGCCCGAGTCGGAACCGCCTAGGGAATTGACCGGACAAGAGATATTCGAAGCCTTCGGTGAAGCTTATCCGGACCGGATCGAGGAAACCGGATATAGAAACGGCGACTGGGCCCTTCGCATAGACGGAAAGTGGTTCTACTGGGCGGAGGGGAGACTCCTTCCCGAAGAGATCAGAACAGATTGGAGGAACTACTCCCGCCATCCCTTCTACCGGTATCCCAAAGAGCTTCCCCCCTTGAGGGTCCTCTCCGGGGAGAAGAAAAAAGAACTAAAAGCCCGTCTCGAAAGCAGGGAGGCCAATCCCCCCACTCGTCACCCGGGACTCTTCAACGCCCTTTGGGAGCTCCACGATCGGGAGACGAGCTGGAATAAGGTCAAAACCACCTACTTCTTGGGCCTCAAGACCCAGATCCACCGAGACCTCCTCGAAGATTTAGCCGACGTGGAAGAGGCGATTTACACCGCCGCGCGGACGAGCTCGGAGGTCCGACGGTTCATCGACTCCCTCGCCCAGCTGGAAGGTTACAGCTGGAGACGCATCTCGGGGACCGCTTCTTTAAGCTTCCACTCCTACGGGACCGCCCTCGACCTCCTGCCCCGCAGCTACGGGGGAAAGCAGGTCTACTGGCGGTGGACATTGCACCATTTCGAGGAGTGGTACGCCGTCCCCTACGAAGACCGGTTCAGTCCGCCCCGGCAGGT
Source organism: uncultured Spirochaetales bacterium (assembly GCA_964641125.1). Classification (GTDB taxonomy): domain Bacteria; phylum Spirochaetota; class Spirochaetia; order SPDA01; family CAZSGZ01; genus JBKHAJ01. Next base: position 10,393 of record CAZXMO010000014.1, on the reverse strand, counting down.
TATCGAGGCCTTCGAGAATCACGGCTTTATCTGGGGGGGGAAGTGGTTCTACTTCGACAGCATTCACTTCGAGTACCGTCCCGAGCTCCTCGTCTTAAGCGGCATGCGGTAACACTCCTAAGGATTAATCGAAGCGGAAGACCGCCGTACACAGGAGGGCCCCATCCTCCTTCCTGAAGAGTCGGCAGAAAAAACTCTCACCATTTCGCACGCACTCCACCCGGACCCCGTCTCCTAAGAGGGCCTCGGCGCTGTATTTTAAGATGATCGAACGCAGCTCGTGTGAAAGGCGATACTCGTAGGGGACCGCCTCGAGAGCTGCCGTAATGTAGCGGAGGTTACTCATGTGGTTGTTGAAGTCGATGTCGAACGAGGTAACGGTAAAGCTCCATTCGGTCCGTTCTCCCGATTCCGCGGGGTCGAGTTTACCGAACCGGAAGCCCGGGAAGACCTCCTCCTCGGTAATGCCGATTTTCTCCGCGATAGCCCCGGGCTTCTGCGGGCGCCGGGCGGCCTCGTCGATAACAATCCAACTGCTCGTCCCCCGGGCGATCAGATTACCGTCGGCGTCGTACCCGGTAAAATCCCGGTATATCCTGAATCCGTGGATTTTCCGGGTCCAGACATCCACGGTGATCCGCGATCTCCACCGGGGCATACGAGAGTGATAATCTATTCTGATGTCCGTCAGGACCCAGGACTTGCCCTCTTCCTGGAGATGAAATGCGGCAAGACCCAAATCGTCGAACTCGCAGGCCATGGTATTCTGGAAGTAGGCGGCGACGAGGGGCCTCTTCAAGAGATAGTCCGGACCGATCTCGAAACCGTTGACGGTGTATTCCTTCGTGTATTTCATTCCCCGGCCACATTAACCCAAATGGATTATTTGCGATAGCCTCCTCTACCGGTAAATTTGTGATACACTAGGAAGGAGGAGTTTTATGCAATTTGATGTCTCGCCAAAGGGGATCTCAACATATAATACGCACCGTACACCGAGGGAGGTCACGTGCAGATACCTTTAGAGTTACAATTCAAGAAAATCAAACGGACTCCGGAGCTCGAAGATTACATACGCCTTCGGGTCGATAAGCTCGACCACTTCTGTGATCATATCTCGAGCTGCCGGATCATCGTGGACAAACCGCAGGAACACCTCGAAAGCGGGAGTCCCTATCGGGTTCGTATCGACGTGACCGTACCCCCGGGCCACGAGCTCGTATCCCGGCGGGAACCCGGCGACGGAGAGATGCACGAGGAATTGAAGACCGTCATCGCCGACACCTTCAACGGTATGGAAAGACAGCTGAAGAAGCTGAACCAGCAGCAGAGGGGAGAGGTCAAGGACCATCCCCAGCAGCAGGTGACGGGTATCGTCCAGAAAATCTTCCCCGAAGAGGATTACGGAATAATCGAGAGCATCGAAGGAAGGGACGTGTATTTTCACCGAAATTCTGTTCTCCACGGTGATTTCGACCGTATCGAGGTCGGCACCGGGGTCAACTTCATGCAGGAGGTCGGCGATGAGGGGCCCCAGGCAAGCACCGTTCGAGTCGTCGCCAAACCCGGCGTCCGCAGAGCCAAGACGGAAGAATCCTAGCCGGACTCCCGGGCAAGCCGGATTCCGTCGTCGTCGATGGTGATCTTCTTCTCCTTATAGAGTCCTCCGACGGCCGCCTTGAAGAGCCGCTTGCTCATCCCCACGGTCTCGGAAATTTGTTTGGGATCGCTTTTGTCGTGAATGGGAAGAAATCCTCCGGCGTTTTCGAGGGCCTCGAGGATCTCCTCTCGGGCGCCCCGGGATGCCGGCTTGAACCCCTGAGGACGCAGGGCTATATCCAGGTTGCCGTCCTCCCGGACCTGTTTGACGTAGCCGGTCAGCCGGGATCCCACGGCAACAGGCTCGAAGACCTCGGAACGGTAGAGGAGTCCGCCCCACCGATTGTCCACGACCGCCTTGAAGCCCAAACGGGTCTCCTCGAAAATCAAGAGGTCCACCTCCCGGTTGACCTCGAGTTCGGAGACGTCGCTATCCAGGTACTTTTCGATCTTTCCCGTTCCATAGACCCGCATGAGGCGGTCGTCCGCGACGATGCGGACCACCGCGGTGTCACCGGGCTTAAGATCACCGTCGTACTCTCGGTTGGGAACGAAGAGATCTTTGTAAATCCCCCAGAAGAGGAACATGCCGTTCCGGGTCCGTTCCTTGACGCGGAGGGGTGCGAAATCTCCGACCACCGCGCGAGGCCGCTGAGCGGTAACCTCTAAGACCCCCTTCGCCCTATCGAAAACGAACACTTCGAGGGTCTCCCCCGGTTTCGGATTCCCCGTCACTTCCTCCGAGGAGAGAAAGAAGTCGTGCCGGTCTCCTTCGAGGAGATATCCGTTTTTGAGCACCCGCTTTATTTTCAAGGAATTTATTCTGCCGATCTTTATCACTATGGGCTCAAATGTAGGAAATTTCTTTAAGTAGGGCAAGGGAGGGGATTAGGGCCCCGTCTACGATACCCGACCCCGGAGACTCCTATTCATTTGTTCCGTTTTTTGTTATATTGAAGTCATAACGATAAGCGGATCGGTACAGAATCTTTACATATTTGAATAACAAGAAATAATTTTAAAGGTATTATATGAAATTCACCGATTTTCAATTCTCCGAAGAAGTCCTCGACGGCATCCGGGACGCCGGTTTCGTCGAGTGCACCCCGGTACAAGACCGGGTTTTTGCCGCGGCCCTCGAAAACAGAAGGGACGTATCCGTCCGGTCCCAGACGGGAACCGGTAAGACCGCGGCTTTTCTCCTTACGATTTTTGAGCTCATGAACCGTGAGCGGGACAAGGGACACAAGGCCCTGATCGTCGCACCAACGAGGGAGCTCGCCGTTCAGATCGATGAAGAGGCCAAACTCCTCGGCAAACACCTTCCTTTCAATGTTGCATCTTTCTACGGCGGGGTCGGATACGGTCTCCAGGAAAAGAACCTCAAAGAGGGGGTCGATATCATCATCGGGACTCCCGGGCGGCTCCTCGATTTCGGACGATCGAAGAAGATAGATTTTTCCGGAGTCGATATGGTCGTCATCGACGAGGCGGACCGGCTGTTCGACATGGGATTCTTTCCCGATCTCAAGAAGATGCTCAGGAAGATGGTCAAGCCGGAGAAACGGCAGACCATGCTCTATTCAGCTACCCTCAATATGCGCGTAGAGATGCTCGCTTGGGAGTTCATGAATCATCCCCAAGAGATCGTCATCGAGTCGGAGAATCTTACCGTCGAAGAGATTACCCAACGGCTGTATCATGTGGCCAAGGAGGAGAAGATGAAGCTCCTCTTGAAGATCTTCGAGTCCGAACAGCCCGCCAACGCCCTCATCTTTACCAACACCAAGGATATGGCGGTGAAGGTCGCCAAGCGGCTCAAGCTCAACGGCTATCAGGCCGAGTACATCATGGGGGACCTTCCTCAGAAAAAGCGCTTGGACATAATCGAGCGGGTCAAAGACGGCAAGCTCGAGATCCTGGTGGCCACCGACGTCGCCGCCCGTGGGCTCCACATCGAAGACCTCGAGATGGTAGTCAATTTCGACCTGCCTGAGGACCCCGAAAACTACGTCCATCGTATCGGGCGGACCGCCCGGGCGGGAAAGACCGGCAAGGCGGTTTCCCTCGCCTGCGACAAGTACGTCTTCGGCCTCGAATCGATCGAAAAGCTGATCGGAATGAAGATTCCCATGGAACATCCCGACGACGCCTTCCTCGATGTCGAGGACAAGAGCGAAGGGGTCCATGTCGCCGGCACCTACTCCCGGGACTCCCGCGGCGGATCCAAGAGCCGCGGCTCCTCGAGGGGAGACTCCCGGAGCAGGCCGCGGGGAGAATCCCGCGGAGGCCCGTCCCGGAAAGGACCGGTCCGAACGCCCCAGAAAGGCCCCCGGAAGCCGGAAGGAGCCCGCGCGGGCGGGAAACCCGGCGAAAAATCCGGCGGAAAACCTGCAGGAAAACCAGCCGCCAAAGCGGGCGCGCCCCAGGGCGCTAAGGGACCCGAGCGGAAGTCCGACCTCGAATCGCGTCTCGAATACTACAAGCGGAAGTACGGGGAAGACTTCGAGGTCAAGGCCACGGGGAAAACCGGAAAAAAAGAAGATGCGGCAAAAAGCGGTAAGCCCCGGAAGGGGAAAAAGCAGTCCGGACAACCTAAGGGCGATCGAACGTCCCAAAACCGCGGCGGCTCCAAGCCCGCCGCAGCCAAGACCGTTTCGCAGGACCGCTCCGGCCCCGCCTCCGAACCACCGAAGCAGCCGGAAAAAAAGAAGGGTCTCCTCGGACGGCTCTTCAACGGAAAAGAGTAAACCCCCGACGGCGCGTCACCCCTTCGCCG
>CAZXMO010000014.1:0-5915 GCA_964641125.1 uncultured Spirochaetales bacterium | reverse complement strand
GCGGCACATCCGTGCTTGACAATTCTCGATAATCTTTATAATATTAACGCAAGTTTTCGGGGCGGGGTGATTTCCCTTAGGGGAATATTCCCGACCGGCGGTTACAGCCCGCGAACCGTGATAATCACGGTGGAACCGGTGGAATTCCGGTGCCGACGGTATAGTCCGGAGGAGAGAAAACGATGCGTTTCCGGATAGGTTTTCCGGCCGTTTTTCCCCTAGAAAGACCCCGAACATCGGTTCGGGTTTTTTTGTGCCCGACCGCACAACAGGAGGGCCAATAATGGAATTATTGGAAGGAACAGCCCGCGGACGGGGACATCACATTGCAGTTCTTTTAAACAGGACCGGCGGGAGACAGGAAGATCGGCTCCTCGATGAAACGGTCGAAGCACTCACCGAACATGGAATCGCTAAGGATTCGATAACCGTCGTACGGGTTCCCGGGACGTGGGAAATTCCCATTACTCTCGAGAAAACCGCCGGAAGCGAGGCCTTCGACGCGGTCATCGTAATCGGACTTTTCGAACCCGCCCGGTGTGAGAACATCCACGCCTGCACCGAAGAAATCCAAAAGAGATGCACCGCCGTATCCCTCAAGACGGGAAAACCGGTTACATCCGTGCTCCTCCGGGAGGATGAAGACGCGGAGCAGGGCCAGGCACGCCGCGCGGCCGTGGGGACCTTAGAGATGATCGACCTATTGTCCCGGATAAACGCGTACGACAGGGAGTTTATCGTAAGCCAGGCCATATAGATTCGATCCATACAGGCGGCTCGGGCTGCTCCGGGAGGAGCTTCTCTTTCAATCGATAACACCGCTCACCTAAGACCGGATGCATATGGTAGGGGGCAATATCGGTAAGAGGCTTCATTACGAACATTCGCTCGTGGAGCCTCGGATGAGGGATGACCGCCTCCTCGAAGGCGGTGATTCGATCGTCGTAGAAGAGCACGTCCAGGTCGATGGTCCTCGGTCCGTTCGGAACCGTCCGTTCCCGAAAGACGGCCGATTCTACTTCCAGGAGAAACCGAATCAACCCGCGGGGTTCCAAGAGGGTTTCGATCCGGGAGGCTCCGTTCAAGAACTTGTCCTGATCGAGGTACCCCACCGGATCGGTCTCGTAGAGGGGAGACACCTCGTCTACCCGGGAATGCCTCGAAGTGTCGATCAGCTCGAGGGATCTCTCGATGTTTGTCTCCCGCTCCCCTAAATTGGAGCCGACTCCGACGTACGCGGTGTGCCACTCCCTCTGGATCGAGAGTCCGCGCTTCCCTACCCGGCCGCTCGGACCGCCCTCAGCCCCGCCTAACTTGCTTAAATCGAGACGTGCACTTCGTACCGCCTGAAATCCGATAAGAATCAGCTCGGCGGCGTCTTCGAGGGCGGACTCGAGCCCCCCCTCGAGAAGAGTCTCTCTCTCCGCCCCAGCCAGCGCCTCCCGGGCGGTATCGATCATCGCATCTATCTCGGGAAAACCGGCGAGCCGTTCCCCCTCATCCGCGGCGGTAAGCCGGAGCTCGCCGGAGAGAAGAAAGGGCGCCCCTTGATCCGGAGAAGAGATTTCGATGTCTGCGAAAACAACCCTGTCCATATCGGTGTCCCCAGTATACAACCGAAAACGCCGGTGCGGCAAACAGGCGCGGGAGATGAAGCTTACCGCTCCTATATAACCCGGGGGCTCCGTGACCTGAAGGCTTCGGACCGGCCCGGCTCCTGAGCGGGCTTTCTCAAAGTCAGGATAAAGAGCTGATCATTTAGCTCCGACTCCACCGTCTCGAAGCCGGTTTCTAAGGCGAGCTTTTCGTAGTCGGTCCTGCTCTGAGTCGCCTCCTCCCACATTACCCCGTACTTTGTTTCGACAACCCCCGCCGATATCGAGGATACGCCCCTTGATGCCGAACTCCTCGACGCGAACGGTCTGGGTATCGATTTCGTGAAACTGTGAAGGTTCGAGTGCGTCGCTCATGTTTTTAAAGTATCAAAAATCGAATAAAATGGGCACTGCACGCTTTACACGCCGCCTTTCCACCTCCGTCCGATCGCGGTACATTTGGAGCAGGAGATAGGATGAGCATGGAGCGGATACGATACACCCGGACGGAAAAGCTGCAGGTCCTTCGGACTATCCTCGAGATCCTTGCGCTCATTCCCTTGGGAGCAGCGGGAACTGTGTTTCTCTACGCCGCCCTGGGAATCTTTTTGACCGCCGTCCCGGTCAACCTCTCCTACAATCCCCCGGAGGAGGGAACGACAGCCTACGTCATCTCCAACGACGCGCATACCTCTATCTGTCTTCCGGTCCGGACGAAGTACACCGATTGGCTCGAGTTTATAACCCTTCCCGAAGGGCGCTTCGAGGGCACCGAAGACCTCTACGCCTTCTTCGGCTGGGGGGACCGGGAGTTCTTCGTGCGCACCCCCACCTGGGCCGACTTGACCCTGAACACGGCGCTGGAGTCCCTCTTCCGGCCGACCGACGGGGCGATGCTCATAAGCTTCTTCCGCGGCCCTTTCGAAGAAAACCGACTGCAGGCTAAGCTCATCCTCACCGACGAGGAGCTCCGCACCATCGAAGGCTACATCAAAGAGAGCTTTCTTCTGAGCGCCGACGGGAATCCGGAGGAGCTTTCCGTGGAGGAGGAGATTTTGCGGAAATGGGGGCGGAACGAGTTCTTCTACCTCGCCCGGTACCACTACCACCTGTTCTTTACCTGCAACAACTGGACGAACCGGGGACTCAAGCGGGCGGGAATCCGCACCGCCCTGTGGGCCCCTTTCGAGCGCTCGGTCCTGTGGCACCTGAGGCAGCATCCCTTACTCCGCCGACGGGGAACCCGACTGCAGCTCGGAGTAGAACCTCTCCGGCTCGAGCTCGGGAAAAGAATCGACCCGGGTAAGATGCATTCTGATGTCCGCGCAGAGGTGGCACTTGGAGAGATACCCCTTCGGGTTCACCCGATAACCCTCCGATTCGGCGAAACGAAGCAGTCCCGCGAAATCGTCCCGGATGATGAACCATAAAACCGGCCGGTCGGCGAGGAGAAGCCCCTCCTCCACGAGGGAGGACAGATCGGTGATCGCTCCGAGAGAAAGACCGCCGCAGTACCCGGGAATGAAGTTTCCGTAGTTGTCGATATGATTGTGCCAGGACCTCAAGAATGAAGGCGTGCAGGCAACGTTGACCAGCTCCTTGGCGGAATAGCGGGGAAACATCCCGGTATTTTCAAGAGCAAAGGGGGCACGGCCGTTTAAGAAGAACTCGGTACGGCTCCGGAACCCCTTCGGGCCGTATTCCTCGAGGGACTCGGCAAAACTCTTTTTACCGGTAATCCCTTCCGATAGATACCGTCTGTAGAACTCAGTCTGATACACCATGGTGTTGGGCCCGAACATCTCCACGGAATATTTGATGAGCCGCTTGGTCCGCTCGAAGGGGACGTGTTCTAAATAGAAAGGATTGACGCTCACCATAATTCCCTTGAGTCCCGCCCGCTTCAAATCTTCGAGCCGCCCTCGTACCGTGTCGTCGTCCACGGCCCAAAAGCCGTTGGTCTCCACAAAAATCGAGGGGATTTCGAGCTCCGCGGCGGTCTCGACCCCTTCCTCGAGAAGAGGATAGTTCAAAAAGGGCTCTCCGCCGGTGAAATGCAGGCCGTAGTTGAGTCCTACGCAGTCGCTGCCCCCCGGGGCCGGGGCGATGTAGGGCGCGATAATCTCGAGGATAGACGAGAGCTCCCGGGACGAGGGATAATCGGCGGGCCAGTCCGATCCGCAGGCGTACATGCAGTGTCTGCAGGATGCGCTGCACCGGTAGGAGAGCATGAGTCCGAAGGATATCGGTTTAGGAATGATGGCCCGTTCCGGCATCGACCTTTCCTCCCGGGTAAAATCATACTCCAAGTTCGCGGGCCGTACAAGCATAGGGTCCGAAGTTACTGTACGTCCCATCTTTTTATGACTATATTTGTAATACAAGGAGATTATCATGAACCGTTCCTTAATCCTTCTCACTCTATTACTCTTCGCTCTCGCGACGGGAATATTCGCCCAGGAGGCCCCGGCCGCATTGCGAGCACAATTCGACACCGATTTTTCCCGGCGGGTCATTTCCTTCGATGAGATCCTCTCCGGAGGACCGCCTAAGGACGGAATTCCCTCCATAGATAATCCGCAATTCGTAAGCGTAGAGAAGGCCGGGGAACGGCTCTCGTCCCGGGAGCCGGTCATCGCCGTGAGAAACAATGAAACGACCAAGCTCTACCCCCTCCAAATCCTGACCTATCACGAAATCGTCAACGACGAGATAGGGGGGCTCCCCGTGGCGGTTACCTATTGCCCCCTGTGCAATACCGGCATCGCCTTTTATCGGGAAGCGACCGTTCCGCGGGCTGCACGCGGCGAAGCGGGAGGCGATACGCTGGTCCTCGACTTCGGGACCACCGGCCGCCTCAGGTTCAGTAATCTACTCATGTACGACCGGCAGACCGAGAGCTGGTGGCAGCAGGCGACCGGCGATGCCGTCATGGGTTTGTTTACCGGGGAGGCGTTAGATATCTATCCCGCGGTAACCCTCTCCTGGGGCGAGGCGGCCCGGACCTATCCCGATGCACGGGTACTGTCTCAAGAAACCGGTTACGATAGGCCTTACGGACGTAATCCCTACGCCGGATACGACAAGGGGTCACCTTGGGCCTACCGGGGTCCCGCCCCGCCTGACGAAAGGGACCTTATGGACCGGGTAGTCGTGGTCTCCTACCGGGGAGATTCGGAGCTGTATCCCTACACACAGCTCGAAGAAGAACGTGTCATCAGAGACACCCTCGGGGGCCGGCCGGTGGTGGTCTTCTGGCACCCGGGGACCGCTTCCGCGTTGGACACGGCGGATATCGCCCGGGGGAGGGACGTGGGAACGGTCAACGCATTCTCACCGGTCCTCACCATTCCCGGCAAAGGACGGACCGAGCTCGAATTCCGTGTCAGGCGCGGGAACATCGTCGACCGCGGAACAAGAAGCGTGTGGAACGCCGCGGGCAGGGCCGTATCGGGTCCCCTCGAGGGTTTTGAGCTCGACCCGATTCCGGCAACCGACCACTTCTGGTTTTCCGCCTGGGCCTTTGCCGACGATTCCGCGGCCGGACGAGAGGTCGCCCCTCCACAATAAGGGCCCGTGTCAGTCTTTGATTGAAAGCCCTTTGAGGAATTTCCTCAAGAGCTGGTCCCCGCAGTCCCGGTAGTGTTTGTGCCCGCGCTTGCGAAAGAGCGCGGTTATCTCCGTACCGGATATGCTGAATCCCGCCTTCTCGAAGGTGCGGATCATGTCTTCCTCGCGGAAGGCAAAGGCGATCCGCAATTTCTTGAGGATGAGGTTGTTATTGACGGCGAATCCCCGTCCCCCTTCAGGCCGGGGCTTATCCGAAGGGCCCCGGCGCTGGACAATGAGTCCGTCGAGGAAACGGACGAGGGTCTCATTGTCGCAGGGTACGAAGCCGTCATCCTCCTCCTTTTTGAGCATCGCCTCCATGCGGCCGGGGTCGTAAGGCAGCCCCCCGAGCGCGGCCGCTTCGGCCATCTTTTCGTCATCGTATTCGAGGGTGTACCTGAGACTTCGTAGTACGGCGTTATTATCCATGATATCTTCCTGATATGTTCGGTTTCATCCTGAGCCTATCGTATCAGATTCCGCCCCCTCCGGGATAGCCACAATCGGTACAGAGTCCTTCATCGGCTATTCCCAACCGTACGAGGAGCTTAAAAATCTTGCAGCCCGCGCAGACCGGTTCCTTCCAATAACTTTCATATTGCAAACCGAATTACGATGTGCTATTATTTTTCTATCGGGCGATTAACTCAGTGGGAGAGTGCTACCTTCACACGGTAGAAGTCACTGGTTCAAACCCAGTATCGCCCAATA
>CAZXMO010000013.1:35250-55546 GCA_964641125.1 uncultured Spirochaetales bacterium | reverse complement strand
AGATATAACCCATTTGGGGTACGCATCCCCACGATCGGGGGCACTACCTTTGACTTTCCGGAGGGTTTCCGCCATTATGGTTCCATGAACATCGAAAGCCAATGGACCCGGGAAACCCTGCTCGACAGGTTTCTTCGATATGTAAGGATCGAGACCACCTCCGACCGGCATGCGAACGAAACGCCTTCCACCGAATGCCAATGGGACCTCCTCAAACTCTTGGCCGGAGAGCTCGAAGCACTCGGTATCCGGGACATTAACCTGGACGATTACGGCTACCTTATAGCCCGAATTCCTCCTACCCAGGACGCCGTGGGAGCCCCGACTATAGGCTTCATGGCGCACGTCGACACCTCTTCCGATGTACCGGGAAAGGGGGTCGAGCCGATCCTCCACGAAGACTACGACGGATCTCCGATCGTCCTCGAGGGAGGAACGGTCATCGATCCGAAAGAATTTCCCGACCTCTTGAAATACGTCGGCGAAACGATCATCACCTCCGACGGTACTACCCTCCTCGGGGCCGACGACAAGGCGGGTATCGCGGAAATCATGACCGCGGCCGAGTGGATTATCCATCATCCCGAGTTCTCCCACGGAGAAATAGAGATCATCTTTACCCCCGACGAGGAGACAGGAAAGGGACTCGATCTTTTTCCGGTAGAGAAGTGCAGGTCGATATACTCCTATACCTTCGACGGAGACGGGAACGGGAACGTCGAATCGGAGTGTTTTTACGGCTATCAGGCGGTGGTTCGTTTTACCGGAATATCCATCCATCCGGGAACGGCCCGGGGCAAGCTTGTCAACGCCGCCACCATGGCTTCGAACTTCGTAACCATGCTTCCTCAGAACGAGAGCCCCGAGGCCACCGACGGGAGATACGGCTTCTACCTGCCCCTGGAAATCAAGGGGGGTGTCGCCGATGCGGTGCTCGAAATTTTAATCAGGGACTTCGAGTATTCACAGATCGAACGGCGGATCGAAACTCTAAAGAGTATCGCTCAGGCAATCGAGGGTATGTTCCCCGGCGGCAAGGCCGAGGTAGTTATCAAGAAGCAGTACGACAATATGCGGACCTACATGGACAAGGAACCGCGAGGGATGGATATTCTTCGGGAGGCGGTCCGCCGGTCGGGAACAGAGCCGGTAGAGAAGATAATCCGCGGTGGAACCGACGGCGCCAGGTTGAGCGAGATGGGCATTCCCACCCCGAACGTCTTTACGGGAGGGGCGAACTACCACGGAAAGAGGGAGTGGATCGTCCTTTCGCTGATGGAGAAGGCGGCCCGAACGGCCCTGCATCTCGTTGAGCTGTGGGCACGGGAACGATAGCCGCCTATCCCTCGGTAAGCCGGACCGGCCGTCTGTTGTCGGATAGGGTCCGGGACATATACTCCCAATCCAGCTCGAGCTCATCGCTCATCATCAACAATTGGTCCCGAGTCAGGAGATTCTGCTCGGCAAAGAGGTAGATGAGTGCCTTTTCAGCGATACAGGGGACTTCCAAAGCGTTCATGTTAACGGGATCACTTCCGTTTGCTTCGGCGAAGGAGCGGTAGAGCTTCGAGCTCTTCATACTGTTCTTAACCGCGCCGAGCTCCTCTTTCAGAGGACCGATATTCCCGGCCGATGCTTCCACGCCGAGAGGTTTCAGGTGTAAAAAAGTATAGTCCTTCCCCGGCAGATAATGATGACGGTCACACCGGGTACAGTAATTCGGTTCCCGGGGGTCTTCCTTTTCGGAATCCCCGCCTATGATGATCAACGGATCGAAATACAGGGCGGGGCACTCCTTGCCGTCGATGGTGTAGTACCGGTATGTATAATAGCTGTCGCTCAGGCAGTCGTGGTGCTCACAGTAGGCGGTCAGGGGGAAGACGTCGGTGGCGGTCTCGAGCATGAACCGGGCCGTGGGATTGAAGATATCCTTGCGAAAGTTGAGGATCAGGGTGGGGAAGATGAAGACCAGTCCCCGGCGCTTCGACTCTTCGAGTATGACGTAGACCAGCCGCTCGTCGTAGAAAGAGGCCTCGTCGATGATCCAGGTTCCTATCTCGGGATTACGCCGGATGAGCTCTTCGAGCTCGAAGGAATCGCTCACATGGGCGGTCCTCTCCCCGCACCGGTCGAACCCTCCCCGATAGGCGAGGGCGTCCTCAGGGTACTCGGGAAACCGTCCGGCGTCGAGCATCGACCGGACGAAGAAGACGTTACGCCGGTCGGCGGTTCCGGTAGTGGTGCTCCGTCCTGCCTTCCGAGACTTCTTTCTCGCCACCACGCTGTCCCTCCACACCCGGGAACTGTACTCGGTCTTCCCCGATCCCATGGGGCCTATGACGAGTATTCGCCTCGACGGCCGGGTAAAGTCGAAATGATTGAAACTGTGATGAACCCGAAGCTCGGGAAAGCCCAGACTCTTCAGGAAGAAAATCGAGTCCGAATTGATCCGTGATGCAGCATCCGTATCCATAGAGTTACCACTGGGCCGGCAGGTACTCGTCGACGACGTCGGGAGTAATGATCCGAATGGGAAGGTACTTGACCGGCGGAATATCGAGTCCGTTGAACCAGTCCACCAGAACGTCGACGGCCAAGGCCCCGTCTCCCTCGGCGGCTTGATAGGTCACGGCATGGACCTTTCCCCGCTGCATGAGCTCCATCCCGACTCTGCTGTTTCCGGCCGCGGTTACGACGATGTCCGAGCGGATCGCGCTGTCGACGGCATCGCAGAATCCCGAGAGGGGGGCGTCGTCGATCATGCAGAACATCCCCTTCAAATTATCCCCGAATTTCTCGATCCAACCCCGGGCAAGCTCCCGCGCGATGTCCCGGTCCTCCTCGGTATTCTCCATGGCCAGACATTCCATACCCGGGGCAATTTTCTTGAGCTCCGTAATCAGCCCGTAGGTCCGCGAATAGTAGGTCATCGAGCCCGGTTGCATCTGGCCGATAACGTATCCTCCACGGTAGTCCATGAGCTCGGCCAGCTTGGCGGCGAGGACTCTCATCTGACCCCAGTCGTCGGGACCGGTAAAGCTCAATATGTATTTGAATCCCTCGTCGGAGGGTTTTATATTACTTGCCACCACCGGGATTCCCGCCCGGTTTATCCGTCCGAGAAGATCGGCGCTCCGGTCCATAGAAAAGGGAGCGATAATGATCGCGTCCGGTTTGGCCTTGATTGCGCGAATTACCTGTTCCTCCTGAACCGAACTGTCGAATTCGGCGTATTCGACGGAAAAATCCATCTCGAAACACTCGGCAACCTTCTTCATACCCCGCTCCATGGCGTTGAAATAGGGATGATCGAGGGGAAGGAGTGCTCTGATCCGCTTTCCCGCGGCACCGTCGGTCGGACTCTCCGGGATGTTGACCTTGTCGGTTTTCCATCCGGCGTACTCCAAATCGTACCAATGCCTTTCGTCGGTTTCACGATACTTCTCGGGATCATCGGGACGCGGCGGGATCTCACGGATTTTCGGGTTCCACACGATAAGCGGCTGGCCGTCGGAAGCCTTGAGCTCTCCCTTATCCAAGGTCTTGAAGCGGCCGAGCTCCCGGTCCATAACCTCGGTGTATTCTGAGTTTCTTAAACCCATATCGGATAGATCGTGGACGGCGTGAGAGATTTCTTCGATTCCCACCGCAGTTTCGCTCAGAGCCCCCATGTTCTGGCTGGAAAGCTCCGACACTCCGTCGGTGGATCCTTCGATGGTGGTGGACTTGGACTGAACCTGCTTGGATGAGTCCCTGACCTCGTCGGTTATCTTGACGAGACTGTCCAAGGCGGTGGTAATCTCGTCGGTCCCCTTGGATATCTCCTCGAGACCCGCGGTCATCTCCCGCATACTGTCGGCGATTCCTTGGATCCCTTCGGTCATCTCGCCCATCGATTTTCCCGTCTCACCGGTAAGCTCATCGGCGTGTTCGATCCTCGAGATTATCTGCCCTAGGGACGCGGAAATGCTCCGTGCGTTCTCTCCGGTGTTCTCGGCAAGCTTGCGGATCTCGTCGGCGACCACCGCAAAACCCTTCCCCGCCTCGCCGGCGTGGGCCGCCTCGATGGCGGCATTCATGGCGAGCAGGTTGGTCTGATCGGCAATCCCGTTGATCACCTGAATGAGCTCCTGGATGACATCGGCGGAATTGGCTATCTCCTTGATGACCTTCAAAGTCTCCTCCATGTTCTCATCCCCCTTACGGGCGGTGATGAGGAGTGTATCGGTTGTGGCCGCCTTGGCTTCGGCGATGTTGGTGATGTTCCGGATTGAGGCTATGAGCTCCTCTATCACAGCGGATGATTCGGTCACCGCCGAGCTCTGGTCCTCGATCAGCTCCACGATCCGTGCAATGGAATCCCGTATTTCACCTACAGCTTCCCGGGATTCCTTTACGTTTTCGTCGAGCTTCTCACCGTTTCCGGTGACCGCCTTCATCGTAGCTGAGATTTCGGTCACCGTGGCGGTCATCTCCTCGGTACTACCGGCGAGGGAATCTCCGACATTTCTCGTCTCCCGGGCGATGTTCTTGAGTCCGTGCACGATGTTATGGAGCCTGGCCAAGAAGATATTGAACAGCCTGCCGAGTTCGGCCATTTCGTCCTTCGAGTCCACCGGGATACGCCTGGAAAGGTCCCCTTCCCCTCCGGTCATGTCTTCGAGGGCGGAGGTCAGCCGGTGCACCGGCCGGGTAACCGCCCGGGTAATCGCCACGGCGAGGCCTACCCCGAAGACGAGAAGAACCAGCACCGCAATTCCTAGGAGGAGCACCGTCATCCCGAGAATCCTTTCCTGGCTTGCCCCGATCGAGTTCAAACGCTTAAGGGTCATGCTATTGAGATTTTCCACCGCTTCGATCAGACTCCTGTCGATGGTGTCCAGATTAATGAGGAGTTTCTCCCGTGCATTCTGAAGGGTGAGCATTCTGCTCGTGACCGTCTGCATCTCCGCTATCTCACGGTCGATTCGGGAAGTAACCTGAGCAGCCTGAACACCCCCCATCCGTCCGGTCCTCACTAAGAGGGTCTCCAGATCGGCAACGGCATCCCGGGCCGTATTCATCCTGATCGTGGCCGTATTCAGATAGTAGGTCTGGGGCTCCGAATAAAACCGCTTGACCAGGGTAAGGGCGTCGAGGAAGTCCCTATAGGCCCTTAAGACCGTCTCGATTACCGGTGCCGATACCCGGCCGGAATCCTCGATAACCCCTAATAGGAGCCGGGGAGATACCAGGGAATCGAAAAACCCGCTCAGGCGGATATCCTCGATCTCTTCCGTACGGGTATGGAGCTCCTCGGCCCGTCCTCCGTAGGCGGCTCCCATCTCCATTATTCTGTCGAAGGCCTCTATGAAACCCGTCCGCTCGGCATCCTCCCGCACCGATCCGAGAATCTCCCCCGCCCGCCGGTGGTACTGCTCGTAAACCTCCCATGAATCATCATCCCGGGTGCCTTGGTAGTTCGAAAGGGCAATCTTCGCGTTCAGATGGGTCGACAAGAAACTCCCGACACCGAGGGCGTCCTCGGTAACCGTGAGGTATTCGGAAAAGCCCTGCTCGGAGCTGCGAAGAGCGACGAAACTGCCCGCCCCAATAACACAGACGATAATGAGAATCGCGGTAAATCCTAGAATGATCTTTAAGCGAATGGAACGCCCTTTACCCATGAGGTGTCCTCCTTACGGCGATCGATTGTAACAGAGTAATTGGAAACTGTAGAGAAATCAATGCGTTCTAGGCTTCGCCGTTGAATTCGTGGACCGCGTCGATCATCGCCACCACGTTCTCGACCGGGGTCTTGGCCTGGACGTTGTGAATGGCATTGAACACGAACCCTCCGCCGGGAGCGAAGATCTCGCACCTTTTAAGGACCTCTTCCCTCACCTCCGGGGGCTTACCGAAGGGAAGGGTCTTTTGGGTATCCACTCCGCCGCCCCAGAAGACGATTCTATCGCCGAACCGGTTTTTGAGCTCCTTCGCGTCCATCCCCGCGGCAGAGAGCTGAACCGGATTGAGGATATCGAAGCCGGCGTCGATAAACTCCTCGACGAAGTCCTTGACCGCCCCGCAGCTGTGCTTGAACACCCTCCAGCCGGTGTTCTTGTGGATCCAATCGGTCATCTTTTTATAATACGGCTTGTAGAGCCCACGGAAGGTATCGATGGAACAGAAGGTCGAGCTCTGGGTCCCGAAATCGGTCCCGCACAGGAACATCGCTTGGGGGACGTTGCCGACGACCTTGTATATGCGGGCGAGGTTCTCCACGGCGGTATCGGTCTGCCTGTCGAAAATTTCCTCGAGCAGTTCCCGCCGGGCCACCGTGGAGACGTACCATTCGGTGACGTCCCGAATCCCCTTGGGATGCTTCATGAAGGGGCCGGGGACTAAGGCGATGTCGCCTAAGCCGGTGCCTCCGAAGTTGGCCATGACGCCGCGGGGAGAATCTTTGAGGACTTCCGCTTCTTTTTTATAGTACTCGAGATCCTCCGAGGAAATAGGAGCGAACTCCTCGAGGTTGTCCTCGGCCGTCAGCTCCTCCTCGACGATCGGTTTCTGCCTTATGATACTGTCGAAGAAGTATCCGTTGCTGGGCATCCTCCCGCTCGGCGGTACCGAGGTGTCGCCTTGGGGAAAGATGAGCTGACCTCCGTTCGGTTCCTCTTTTACCCGGAAATTTTCAGGCACTAAAACATCCTGCCCCCAGGGAGTCCGCCATTCTTTCCAACCCTCGTTGGCAAACCCGAAGATAGTGGACCGCGGGTACAGCCCGTCCACATCCGCCTTCATCGCCTGTTTCAGCTCGTCGTCCACCTCTCCGAGCATCTGAAAGGGCTCATTCACCTTGACCGGACGCTTTTCGAGACCGTAATAATCCCTCAGAGCCGCAACGACACTCACATGCATCCCGGTTACCGCGTTGGAACCGAAGTCCAGAGGAACCTTGTCCTCCCTGTGGGCGAGAATGTTCTCGATCCGTTTTTTACTTTCCGGTTTTTTACCTTCCATGTGAGGCCTCCTGCTAAGATGCGAGGGAACTGTCGGTAAAGCCCGTAGCGCAGGCCATAATGTTCTCCTCGGTAATACGGTCCCGCTCGATAATTCCGGTCACCCGCCCCTCGTGCATCACCACGGCACGGTCCGCCATGGAGAGAACCTCCGGCAGCTCCGACGAGATCAGGATTATGCTGATTCCGTCTTTCGCGAGACTCCGGATCAACTGGTAGATCTCCGCCTTCGCTCCGACGTCGATACCGTGGGTCGGTTCATCGAGAATAAGCACCTTCGGGTTGGTCGACAGCCACCGGGCGAGGACCGTCTTCTGCTGGTTTCCTCCGCTCAAGCTGTTGACCGGGTCTTCGAGCGACCCCATCTTTATATTTAACCTCTTTTTGTAATCTCCCGCAACCTCCTTGAGCCTGCGATAATCGATCCGGCCGAATTTTTTGAACTTGGGAAGCTCGGCGATCCCGATATTGAATATGATGGGAAGTCCCATGAAGAGAGAAAACTTTTTCCGGTCCTCCGGAACCATGGCGAAGCCGTACGCTATCGCCTCCTGGGGCGAGCTGAAAGCCACCGGTTTTCCCTCGAAGATGATCTCCCCGGAGTCGTACCGGTCTACCCCGAAGACCGCCCGCATCACCTCGCTCCTTCCGGCACCTACAAGCCCCGCGAAGCAGAGGATCTCGCCCCGTTTCAGGTCGAAGCTCACGTCCCGGAACTCACCGGAGGTCAGGTTCCGCACCTCGAGGCACAGCTCTTCAGAAGCGGAGCTCTCCACCCTCTCTCGGATCAGCGCCCTCCCGACCATCATCCGGATGATCTTCTCTTCGGTCGCATCACGCCTGTCCAGGGTCCCAACGTATCCTCCATCCCTTAAGACCGTTATCTGGTCAGATATTTCGATAACCTCTTCGATCTTGTGGGATACGTAGATGACCGCTATTCCGTCCTTCTGAAGCTCCCTGATAACCGAAAACAGACGCTTGGTTTCCTTCTCCGCCAGTGAAGAGTTCGGCTCGTCCATGATTATCACTTTGGTGTCGATGGAAAGGGCCTTGGCGATCTCGACGAGCTGCCTTTGTGAGATGGTAAGGTCGTTCATCAGAGCGTAGGGATTGACTTTGAGCCCCACCCGCTCGGTCACCTCCCGGGTCAGCCTTTCCATGGTCTTCCACAGCACCCGTCCGAACCGGGAGGGCATCCTGCCCATAAAGACATTTTCGATGACGTTCAAGGTAGGAAGAACCGAAAGCTCTTGATGGATAATCGCTATTCCCGCATCGATCGACTCGAGGGGGGTGGTGAACTCCACCTCCCGCCCCTGAAAGACTACCGTTCCCTCGTCCCGGAGGACGACACCCCCTAAGATCTTCATCATAGTGGATTTTCCGGCGCCGTTCTCTCCGACCACCGCGTGGACCTCCCCTTCCCGGACAGTCAGATCCACCGCATCGAGGGCCTGAAGGCCTCCGAAGCGCTTGGAGAGGTTTTTGACCTCGAGAATTACGCCGTTCGATTCACTCATACCTGCTTCCTTTCGAGACGGGACATGAACGTGTCGAACTCCCCGTCGTCTATACCTAAGAGTTTTTGTTTCTGTGTAATGGTGTCGTCATGGACGTCTTTGACGAACTCGTCTAAGGCTTTCGCCTTGTCGTTGAAGTAGTCCCTGTATTTGACCGCGTGGCGGGGATATTTGTTGTCGTGGTACCCCAGGATGTCTCCTGAAAAGAGGTACTGCCCGTCGCATCGATTTCCGCTCCCCATGGAGATGACCGGTATCGACACCCGCTTTGCTATCTCCTCGGCGACCCGGGCGGGAACGCACTCGATCTCGACCCCTATGACACCGGCCTCCTGCTGGGCGAGGGTGTCCTCGTAGATCGTAATCGCCTCGTCCGCCGTTTTTCCGTGGGCACGAAATCCCCCTTCCCAGTAGGCGTGCCAGGGAACCAGTCCCACGTGTCCGACCACGGGGATCTTGTTGTCCGAGAGCTCCCGGATGGTCTTTAAGGACATCCCCGAGAAGTAGACCCCGTCGGCACCCCACCGCATCGCCTCCATGGCGTTCCGTTTAGCCTCTTCGGCGCTTATCTTGCAGCTCCCGTAGGGAAGCCCTACATAGAGAAAGGTGTTAGGCGCCCCCTTGCGTACGCCCTTCAGAGCTATCTCCAGATAATCGAGGGAATCGTCCCTGCGGACGAGCTCTCCCTCGATATATTCCATTAAAAAGGCCCCGCTGGTTACCACGATGTCGATTCCCGCGGTCTCGCAGGCCTTGGCGGTAAAGATATCGTAGGCGGTGGTCATGGTCAGCTGTCTCTTTCCCTTCAGGGCAAAGAGGTCTTGAATAGAAAGTTTCTTCTTCATGTGTGTTCCTCCGGCTCTAGTATCGTTCTTTACCTTTTAGTTTTCAAATTGCCGGCTCAAAACAAACCGGGCCGCCGAAGAGGCGGCCCGAAAGGTTTTTACTTGTCACTCCAAAAATCGTCGATATTCTCCTGAGTTACGAAATCGGCCTTGGTCAAGAGCTTACCCGCGGGAGGTGCCACCCCGCCCACTAGATAGTTGAACAGACGAATGGCTGGATCATGCCCCTGGGCGTAGGGCTGCTGCCCGATGGTTCCGGTTATGACCCCCTTCTTTACAAATTCCATGGTCTCGTCGACGAAGTCGTAGCAAATGATCTTGATGTCCCCGCCCCGACCGGCATCCTCGACGGCGGCGGCCGCTCCGAAGGGACCGCCGGCGGTGACGTAGATGGCATCGAGATCGGGATTCGCGGTCATGAAATCCTGGGCCTGGTTGTAGGCGATATCGGCCTTGTCCTGGTTCTCCACCCGGTCGACAATGGTAATATCGGGAGCGTTGTCGGAGATGTAGTCTTCGAATCCGAGCCTTCTTAGCTCATGCGCCTCGACGGCGAAAAATCCCGTAATAATGGCGACTTCCCCTTCTCCCCCGAGGACCTCGACCATCTTCTCGCCTGCCGTCTGTCCCTGTTTGTAGAGGTCGGCCCCGACGAAAAAGAGACGTTTGTTTTCGGTATCGGTCTCGGAATTAAAGGTTGCTACGGGAATCCCCGCTTCCACGGCGGCGTTGATAAAGGGGACGACTCCGCTGTCCCCGGCGATGGTCGCTATCGCGTCGTACTCCTGAGCGACCGCGGCCTCGATGGCCCTGCTGAACACATCGGTGGTATGCTGAGCGCCGGCGTTGATCCAGTCGACCTGGGCGTTCAAAGGTTTGAGCTCCATCTGCGCGGCGAAGGTCCCTTCTTTGACGGGGATCCAGAAGGGGTTGTTCTCGAGTCCTAGAACCGCGATCCGAATTTTTTCAGGCGCGATCTTGTCGACCGGTTCCACCTCACCGCTGTCCTCGGGTATAATGACGCTGTCGAACGGCGGGGGCGGGGGAAGTTCCATTGTTACTTCGGTTTTCTCCTCTCCCGCCTTCTCTTCCTTTTCTCCTCCCGCCCACAGCAGCCCGGCGGCCGCAAACAGAATGAGCAGGATAATTCCTAATCGCATTGCATTTTTCATAAAATGCCTCCTTATTAATTTTTCCGGACTCTCCGGTCCGGTAGTCTGCTTTTTATCGGGCCCGAATTTCTAAGCTCCCTTCCCCGGATGCCGCCGGATATTGTCGGTAGCCACCGCGAGGATTATGACCACACCGATGGAGATGGTCTGAACGAAGGCCGGGAGATGCAGGAGAACGAAGCTGTTCCTCAAGACCGCCATGATCGCCGCGCCTATAATTGCCCCGATTATCGAGCCCTCACCCCCCGCTAAACTGGCCCCGCCGATAACGACGGCGGCTATTACGTCGAGCTCGTTACCCAATCCGGCGTTTGTGGCCGCGGTGGAGAGAAGTCCCCCGCTTATGACACCCGCGAGGGCGCAGAAGGCCCCGGTAATGGTGTATGCGAATATCCGTACCCGGTCCACATTGACGCCCGACAGCCGCGCCGCCTCGGTATTGCTCCCCACCGCGTAGATCTGCCGTCCCAAGACGGTGTGCTTGAGAAAGAGACTGAAAATGATCACTAGAGCGGCCATCTCGATAACCGGAAAGGGAATAGGTCCGACGTATCCGGCACCTAAGAAGTTCACCGAGGGGTCCCGCATGGGGACATTACTCGCCACCGCCCCCTTGAGGCCGGTGGCCAAGAGATAGGTAAGCCCTCGGCCGATACTGAGCATGCCTAGGGTCGTTATAAAGGGATTGACCTTCACCTTGGTAATGATGAGACCGTTTATGGCCCCTAAGGATATTCCCATGGCGAAACCCGCGGCCACGGACAACCATGGATGGAGTCCGTGAAACATAAGACGGGCGGTGAACATCCCCGAAACCGCGAGAAGTGAGCCGACGGACAGATCAATGCCCCCGGTAATGATGACCATGGTCATCCCGATAGCCATAATCCCGATGGTCGCCATCCCGCGGAGGACGTTGAACAGGTTCTGGGTCCTCAAGAAGTAAGGGCTCGATATGGTCATGACAATGACGATAATAATAAGAGCACTCAAGACCCCCATCTCACGGATCTGGAAAAGCCTTCGCAGAAAACTCCGGGACTCCTCCTCGGCAACCTGTTCGTCGGGAGTGATGTTGGATTGATTATCTGCCATGGGTGATTCTCCTTTTTCATGATTTAAAAGCATGTTACATGCCAAGCAAATGAAATCGTATAATTTCAATCATATCAAATACTTATACCGATACGGCAACGCTCCTCTTTTTGAAAAAGGTCGAATCTGAGGAAAAAAATCCCCTCCCGGCTCCCCTCGGCGGGGAAAAAAGTCCCCACATTCGCCGATAGTTCCGGAACTTGACACCTGAATAGGCGGTTGTATAATGACCAGTGTGAATTGTACCATACTCATCGTCGACGACGAATTAGAGTTGTGTCTTTCATTGAAAGAGCTCCTCTGTGATGAGGGATTTTACTGCGAGTACGAAACGGACCCGAGGGAAGTCCTGCCGCTCATCGAAAAGCGCGACATCGGCCTCGTCCTCCTGGATATCCGGATGCCCGAGATCGGGGGGATCGATCTCCTGAAGATCCTCAAATCACGGTTTCCGGACCTTCCGGTAATCATCATCTCCGGCCACGCGACTGTGGATACCGCGGTCAGGGCAATGAAATACGGCGCGGTCAATCTCTTTACAAAACCCCTCGACATCGACGGCCTGATAGGTGAAATCCGACGCATCACCGGGTCGATCACGGCAAAGAGGTCCGTCCCCGGCAACGATAAACTCATTACACAGAGTCCCGTCATGCAGAAAATCCTCGACTTAGTCCAAAAGGCGGCGCCCACCGACGCGACGGTGCTCATCACCGGGGAGAGCGGTACGGGAAAGGAGCTCATCGCAGGTATCCTCCACCGGATGAGCCCCCGCAACCCGGCGCCCTACATTCGGGTCAACTGCGCGGCTATTCCGGAGACCCTCCTCGAGAGCGAGGTCTTCGGATACGAACAAGGGGCCTTTACCGACGCCAAGCAGCGGAAGCAGGGATACTTCGAAGCCGCGGGAGGCGGGACCATCTTCCTCGACGAAATAGGAGACATGAGCCTCCACACCCAGGCCAAGATACTCCGGGTGCTTCAGGAGCGGCAGTTTACCCGGGTCGGGGGGACCGAGCTGATCGAATCGGACGTACGGGTCATCGCCGCCACAAACAAAGACCTCCGGACCTGCATCGAAGAGGGATCCTTCCGGGAAGATCTCTTTTACCGGTTGACGGTGATCAATCTCCATCTCCCCCCTCTGAGGGAGAGGACCGAGGATATCATCCCCTTGGCTGAGTACTATTTGAATTATTTCAATTCGGTTTACGAAAAAAAAATTACCGGGATCGATTCGGTGGTACGATCCTTTCTCCTGGAACACAACTGGCCGGGAAACATCCGGGAGCTCAAGAACTTCATCGAGCGGGCGGTAATATTCTGCACCGGAAATATGATCCGCATAGATACAATCCCGGACCAGTACAGGGAGATCGGGCGGACAACGGAGCGGCCCGGCGGGGAGAACCGGGGTGAAAACGATCTCGCCGAAAGATACCGGTACCAGGGGAAGGAGGTGATCCTCGAGGCCCTCGAGAAGACCCGCGGCGTCAAGAAGCAGGCCGCCGAGCTTCTCAAGATCGACCGGAAGACCCTGTACAACCGGATGAAGCGGTTCAATATTGAGTGACCGATATGAGTTCCCCGACATGAGCACAGCCACCCGTGTCCCCGTCCTCCAGATGCGCAACATCCACGCCTCCTACGGCGAGGTAAAGGCCTTGAAAGGAGTTGATTTCGACCTCTATCCCGGGGAGATCCACGCCATCATCGGCGAACACCGGGCCGGAAAATCCACCCTTGTCAAGCTGTTGAGCGGAGCCGAGAAGAAGGAGAGCGGCCAGATCCGCTATCAGGACCGGGACATCGATTACCTTACTCCCAAAATTGCCATCGCCGCTAAAATTGGCATCGTCTATCAAAATCTTACCATTATCCCCGATCTGAACGCGGTGGAGAATATCTTTACCGGACAGATGATCAAGAGGAGGCTCCCCCTTCTCCACCATCATAAGATGCTCGAACGTACCCGGGAGCTCCTCGACTACCTCGGTACACATTTCGATCCCCTCGTCCCCCTGTTCAAGCTGAGCGCCGCCCAACAGTACATGGTGGAATTCATCAGAGTCCTGATGATGGATCCGAAGATAATCATCCTCGATGAGGTGTCCAATAAAATGACCCCCGATGAGATGAAGAAGATCTACCGGGCCCTTTTCCACTACAGGGACCTTGGAGTCAGCATTATTTACATCTCCCACGACATGGACGAGGTTCTGCGTCTCGCCGACCGGGTTACCATTCTCAAAGACGGGTATCGGAGGGGTACCGAACTGTGCCGGAACCTGGATAAGTACCGGCTTTTCCAGCTCACCTATTCCTACAGCGTCAATCAGGAACGGACCGACTTCAGTCAGGAAAAGCTCCTCATGCTCAACCGCTACGTGGAGGGACTCCTGCATCATCTCCCCTTCGGGGCGCTGATCTTAGACGAGAATAACCGGGTGCAGCTGTTGAACTTCGCGGCGGCGGAGCTCTTCAAGTTCAACCTCGACCTGGCCAAGAATCGGACCATCAGGGAAATCCTCGAAGGCATCGATTTCCCCGAAAAAAAGGAAATCATCGAGGCGGTAAACAACCGTGAAAGCCGGGAGTGGGAGGAGATGGAAATCGAAGCCGACATAATACTGAAGGTTCGGGTCTTTTCCCTCGAGGACGAGAAGCAGCAGGTCCAGGGGATGGCCGTCTTCTTCGAAGACATCAGTATCGACAAGTACATGACCGACTATCTTATCAGGAGTGAAAAAATAGCCTCGGTGGCCGAAGTCGCCGTCGGTGTCGCCCACGAAATCAATAATCCCCTCTCCATCATCAAGAATTACTTAAAGATCATTTCCAAGCGGGAGCTGGAAGAAGACGTACGGGCCAAGGTAGCCAAGATCGAAACCGAGCTCAACCGGATCGTGGAGATCGTATCCAATCTGTTGAGTTTTTCCCGGATCAAGCCCACTCCGGGAAAAGAAATTCATCTGCAGGGGCTCATCGATGAAATCCTGCTCCTCCTCCATCACAACATAGCCGAGAAGAAGATACGTCTCGAGAAAAAGCTGCCGAACAAGCCGATCACTCTCCGGGGCGAGGAGAACCGGCTGAAACAGGTTTTCATGAACCTTATCATGAACAGTGTGGACGCCGTCCTCGACGAGGGGTTGATCCGGATCGATATGGCCCTCGAAAACGGGGGAGTCCGGGTATACATCGGAGACAACGGATACGGAATCCCCGACGACATCCGGGACAAGATATTCAATCCTTTTTTTACCACCAAGGTAACCAAAAAGAACACCGGACTCGGTTTAAGCGTATGCCAGTATATCGTGGAGGAACATGGAGGCAGCCTGAGCTTTACGAGCAAGCCCGGCGAGGAAACGGTCTTTTCGTTGAAACTGCCCGTGGGTTAACAGCCCGATTCTAGGCCGCTCCGGTCCGGCGCCGGAGCTCCTCGACGATGTCGACACCGGCGCTCACTCCGAGCCGATCGGCTCCGGCTTCGAGCATTCCTAAGGCGTCGTCGAGGGTGCGGATTCCCCCGGATGCTTTTATCTGACAGGCATCGCCGACCGCCGCCCGCATGAGACGGATGTCCTCGACGGTAGCGCCTCCGGTGCCGAATCCCGTGGAGGTCTTCACGAAGTGGGCCCCCGCCTGGACCGAGAGCTCGCAGGCCTTTTGTTTTTCATGGTCCTCGAGGTAGCAGGTCTCGATAATCACCTTGACCACCGCTCCCGCGGCGGCCTCGACGACCCCGCGTATGTCCTGTTCCACAAAGGCGGCATCACCATACTTGAGGTAGCCGATGTTGACGACCATATCCACCTCATCGACACCCTGCTGAACGGCAAGCTTCGTCTCCTCCACTTTATTCAGGGGTGAGGAAGCACCTAAGGGAAATCCTATGACGCAGCAGGTCTTGACGCCGCCCCCCATGAGCTCCCGAGCTACCTGGGACACGAACACCGGGTTGACGCAGACCGAGGCAAAGTTGTATTTCTTCGCTTCGTCGCACAAGGTGCTTACCTGTTCCGGCGTGGCGAAAGCTTTCAAAAGGGTGTGATCGATTACTCCCGCCAAGGTTTCAACGTTCCAATTCTGCTCCATGTCTTTCTCCCGGGTTCAAGATACTCCGTATCCGTCCCTTGGGCAAGCGGCGGTCTCTCCCGGACTGGGTTCTACACGCTCCGGTAGATGAGGGTCGGCTTCTCCGCCGGTCCGCCGGTTATTTTTAGGGCACCCTCGAACCTGCGCATGGCCTCGTCGAGATTGGTCTCGTTGTTTACGTGAAAGACGGCAAGCTTATCCCCCGCCTTTATCTCGTCACCGATCCTCCGGCTCATCCAGATTCCCACCGCCAGATCGATGGTGTCGTCCTTTGTGGCACGTCCGGCGCCTAAGAGCATGGCGGCGTATCCGATCTCCTCGGTGTCCATCGCCTCTATGCGGCCCGATCGTTTTGCCTCGAGAACTACCGTCTTGGAAGCCGCGGGAAGCCTGCCCGTATCTTCAGTGACCCGCGGATCACCGCCCTGGGCCTCGATCATCGCGGCGAGTTTGGCCAGGGCCGTCCCGTCGTCGATCGCAGCCTCGAGGCGCCGCCGGGCATCTTTTTCGTCCTCCGCCGCCTCGGATAGGAGGAGCATCCGTGCCGCCAAAGCCAGGGAAACTTCCTTGAGATCTCCGGGATGTCGCCCCTGGAGAATTTCCACCGCCTCCTTCACTTCCAGGGCATTTCCGACGGCATTACCCAAAGGCTGGTTCATGTCCGTTACCAGGGCGGTTGTCTTTCGGCCGGCGTTCTTACCGATCTCCACCATCGCCTCGGCAAGCTCCACCGCCGCGCCGAGCTCCTTCATGAAGGCGCCGCTCCCGGTCTTGACGTCCAAGACGATGGCGTCGCTCCCGGCGGCAAGCTTTTTGCTCATGATGCTCGAAGCGATCAGCGAAAGGTTGTCCACGGTTGCGGTGACGTCCCTCAAGGCGTAGAGCTTCTTGTCCGCCGGGGCGAGGTTCCCGGTCTGTCCGATGACGCTCACACCGTGGGTGTTTACGATACGCGCAAAGTCCTCCATGGACTGGAACACCGAAAAGCCGGGGATCGACTCGAGCTTGTCCAGAGTTCCTCCGGTATGTCCGAGGCCGCGGCCGGACATCTTGGCGACCCGCCCCCCGCAGGCGGCCACGAGGGGGGCCGCCACCAAAGTGGTCGTATCGGCGACGCCGCCTGTACTGTGCTTGTCCACTTTTATCCCGGGTATTTTCGACAGATCTATCCGGTCCCCCGACTCAGCCATAACCATGGTAAGATCGGCTGTCTCCCTAGGCCCCATTCCCTGAAACCAGACGGCCATAAGGAGAGCCGAGATCTGATAATCGGGAATCTCGTCCCCGACGTATCCGGTAACGAAAAACTCGATCTCTTCGCGGGAAAGCTCCTGCCCGCCCCTTTTTTTGTGGATTATATCGGTGATTCTCATGTCGTCTCCTCCGGTTTCGACGGCGCCGCACCCGGCGATCCGCGGCCGTACTTTGCTTTCATTATAAATAGTGTTACACTTGTAATCAAACGGAGTATTCCATGCACGACCCGGACAAAAAACAGAGCCGCGTTCCCCGATACCTGGACGGATACTCTATCGTCTCCGAAGCGGAGCTCAAGGACCCCAACTTCGTGAGGACCGTGGTCCTCATGATCCAGCACGATGAATCGGGGGCCTTCGGTCTCATCGTCAACCGAAAGTCCGACTTTACCTTGAGCGACGCCCTGAGCACCCTCGAAGAAACCCCCCAGGGAGAGCTTCCCCTCTACATCGGAGGACCGGTGGAACAGTATTACATATTCACCCTCCACTCGGGACTTCCCGATGATTTTCACAGTCCGAACATAAAACAAGTCGTCGACGGGGTATATTTCGAGCCTGACTTCCAGCTCATCGAGAGGTATCTCGAAGAGGAGTGGATCGGTTTAGGCCCCGCCGCCCGACCGTGGCTGCGCTTCTTTATCGGCTACTCCGGCTGGGCGCCGGACCAGCTCGAGAACGAGCTCGAGCGTAAGGCCTGGGTGATACTGCCCGCCGAGAAGGAAATAGTCTTTCATCCCTACCCCGACGACGGATGGAACGACGCGCTCAAAAGGTTGGGGGGCATATACTGGGTGGTTGCCGAAACCGGCTCCAAGCCGTCTATGAACTGATTATCCGCCGCCCGGACAGCATGGACCCCCACAAGCTGAACGTCTCCGGTTTGACTAAAAACACGACTTTGTGTATAATTTTCCCATGAAATCCCAGAAGAAAAAATCTCCGCAATATACCTTTAAGGTAGATCAGGAGGTGGTATATCCCATTCAGGGAGTCGGACACATTCAGGCCATCGAAGAGCGGGAGTTCAAAGAGAATAAGATACCCTATTACCGCATATATCTCGAAGTATCGGATATGACGGTCATGGTTCCGGTCGATAAGGCGGAGGAGCTCGGCATCCGGGCGATAGTCCCGAGCTCGGAGGCCAAGAAGGCGCTCGTTCTTATTACCGAAGAGCAGGAACCGATGCCCGCCGACTGGAAGATGCGCTATCAGATGAATCTAGATCTCCTGAAGAAGGGAAGCGTCATGGATATCGCGAAGGTAGTTCAAACGCTGTATCATCGAAGTAAAATCAAGGAGCTTCCCATCCTCGAAAGGAAGCTCTTCGACAGCGCCTTGAAGCTGATGGTGGACGAAGTCAGTTTCTCGTTGAAGAAGTCCAAGGAAGAGGTGGAAGAGCTCATCTTCTCTAAACTCGAACAAGAGTGAACGACGTTGCCCTTATAACCGCGGCCGGCTCGAGCAGCCGGCTCGGCCCACAACTCGGAAAAAAAGAATACCTCAAATTAGCGGATCGCCGAGTCATTAGTACCGCTTGTTCCGCGTTCTACGAATCCGGTCTGTTTACGAAAATCTACTTGACCGTTCCCCCGGGTGACGAAGAATTAGTCCGGAGCATGCTCTTGGAAGACGGGTTGCCCCCGGAGGGAGTCCGAGAAGATAGAATAGTCCCCGTTCCCGGGGGAGATACCCGGCAGAAATCGGTCCGTGCCGGTCTCGAGGCCGCGGCTGAGCACCCGGGGAACAGTCCGTCCGAACGCCTCGATGTAGTCCTCATCCACGACGGGGCCCGTCCCTGGATCTCAGCCGCGCTGATCACGGCGGTCCTCGAGGGTGCCCGCCGTCACGGAGGATGCGCACCGGTTGTATCTCCCCCCGACGCCATCAAATCCGTCGATGAGGCGGGGTTTATAACCTTTCACTCCGGCCGGGGCACTACCCTGGGAGTCCAGACCCCTCAGGGCTTCGTCTTCGACCGGATCCTCGAAGCCCACAGAAGGGCCGCCTCGGACGGAGCGGTCTACATCGACGATACCGAAATCTTTGAAAAGTATTCGGGAAGGGTGTATACTGTTCCCGGCGATCCGAGGAACCGGAAGATTACCTATCCTCACGACCTGGATCCGGGAAACCGAGGCGGAATATCGATATGATCACCAGAATCGGACAGGGCTGGGACCTGCACCGGCTGGTTCCGGGAAGAAAACTCATCCTCGGAGGCGTTCACATCCCCTTCGAAAGGGGTGAGCTGGGAAACTCCGACGGAGACGTCCTTATCCACGCCGTTATCGATGCCCTCTTAGGCGCCGCCGCCGTCGGAGACATCGGGACCCACTTTCCCCCGGAGGACCCCGCCTGCAAGGGCGCCTCGAGCAGGTCCCTTCTCAAAGAAACGATGAAGCTTCTCTACACCAAAAAGTATTCGGTGGTCAATGTGGATTCCACCGTGGTCCTGGAGCGGCCGAAGCTCAAACCGTATATCGAGGACATACGCCAAACCCTCGCGGGGGACATGGGGATCTATATCGAGCAGATTTCAGTCAAGGCAAAGACCGCCGAAGGATTCGGTCCGGTAGGCTCGGGAGAGGCGATCGAGGCCTACGCGGCGGCGGCTCTCAGGGAGTTGTAGATAAAAAAATCTCGAGGGAAAAGCACGTGACCACATTCCGGGACGAAACACTCGGTACCATCCGTAAGCACATCACAGGGAGCGCGGTTCCCTCGGTTTCGCGGATCGCCGATGAGGCTCGGGACCCCTACCGGGTCCTCGTCTCCACCATGATATCCCTCCGAACCAAGGACGAGGTGACCCTCGAGGCCTCGCGGAGACTCTTCGAACAAGCCCCGGGCCCCCGGGAGCTGTCCCGGCTGGACACCGGTATCATAGCCGAGCTTATCTATCCGGCGGGATTCTACGCCGTGAAGGCCAAGCACCTGAAAAAGAGCGCCGAGATCATCATCGACCGGTACGGCGGAAAAGTACCCGCGGAACGGGACGAACTCCTCGAGCTCCCCGGAGTGGGAAGAAAGACGGCGAACCTGGTCTTGAATCTCGGATTCGGCATAGATGCGATCTGCGTGGACACTCATGTACACAGAATAAGTAATCGCCTGGGATGGGTGGAAACGAAGACCCCCGATGAGACCGAGCGGGCCCTTACGGAACTCCTTCCAAAACGTTACTGGATCGAGATCAATGCCCTGCTTATCCGGTTCGGACAAAAAACCTGCACCCCTGTAAGCCCCTTCTGCTCACGATGTCCCCTCGCGGACAAATGCCCCCGCAGAGGGGTC
>CAZXMO010000013.1:28816-35150 GCA_964641125.1 uncultured Spirochaetales bacterium | reverse complement strand
TTTCGCTCCGCTTTCCTATTTTCGCTCCGCTATCAGGAGGGTCTTGGGATCGAGCTTGAGCTGGAGCTCCCGGGAGGGGATCTCGCCGTGGTCCTTGACCAGCTTCATATGAACGTAGTCGCCCGCGAATTTGAGGGTTATAAGTACCGCGATCTCGTCGAGGAATTCCTTCAATTCTTTGGGAACCCCCTTCTCGTCGAAGACGGGGTCCTCTCCCCGGAGGGAGGCGCTCACCCACACCTCGATCCCGAGCTCCGCGGCAAACTTCCGAAAGGCCTGAATCGACTCGACATCCGTCTTGGAGAAGTCGAAGCCGTCCACGACCACCGCGTCGGCGGCGAAGTTGCCGTTCTTGATCATCGCCTCGAGACTCTTCAAGATCTGCTCGGTGGTAATTCCCTCTTGGGAAAAATTCATGATGACACGGTTCTTGATGATCTCGTCGTGGACCTCCACCGCCCCATCGAGCTCCCGCTTCTTCGCAATTTCCCGGAATATGTCCTCGTACCAGTTTATTATGTGGTCGGTCTTACTGGAAAACGACACATGGATGATGTGCTTCTCCTGGAGGAGCTGATCGGTCGCGATATGCACGAGGCACGCCGTTTTTCCGACTCCCTTCCGCGATGCGATGACGCCGATGTTTCCCTTTCCAACCCCTCCATGGATCGATTTCTCGAGGATCCTCAAGGGGCTTCGTTTGATCAGTTCAGCTTTTACCATTCCTGGCTCCTTTCCTAACCGGATTGTTCTTGCTTGCGCTTTTCCTGATATTCCGCGATGAGCTCCTCGGCAATGGACTTGGGCACCCTGCCGTATTTGAGAAACTCCATCGAGAATTCAGCCTTACCCTGGGTCATCGACCTCAGAGCAGTGGAGTATCCGAACATCTCACAGAGAGGCACCTCCGCATCGATGCGGGAAAAGTTCCCGTCTTCGACCGAAGCGATTATGACGCCCCGTCTCTGGTTGATGCTCGCGAATACATTTCCCGCGAACTCGGTGGGGGTATCCACGTTCACCGACATAATCGGTTCCAAGATTTGGGGGTCCGCCTTCGGGTACACCGCGCGAAAGGCGGCAATCGAGGCGGTGTTGAAGGCCATATCGGAGCTGTCCACCGCGTGGGAGGAGCCGTCGTTGAGGACGACCTTGACTCCGACAATGGGGAATCCGATGAGGCTCCCTTTTTCCAGGGCGGTCTTGAATCCCTTTTCACACGCCGGAATGTACTCGGTAGGAATAGAGGCCCCCTTGATCTCGCTGACGAACTCGTAATCCTGCTCGTGATCTGGCTCGATGTATCCCGCGACCCGGGCGTACTGTCCGGAACCCCCGGTCTGCTTCTTGTGGGTGTAATCGAACTCGGCAAGGGAGGTAATAGCCTCCCGGTAGGCGACCTGGGGCATCCCGGTTTCTACCGCGGCCTTGTACTCCCGTTTCATCCTCTCGACGTAGACGTCCAAGTGGAGCTCCCCCATCCCCTGGATTATAGTCTGTTTCGATTCCGGATCGACATAGGTGCGGAATGTGGGGTCCTCTTTGACGAAGCGGTTCAAGGCCTTGCCCATGTTGTCCTCGGCCTTCTTATCCTTAGGCTGTATGGCCAGCGAGATGACCGCGTCGGGTACGTACATCGAGGTCATCGACAGGTTGAGGTCCGGATCGCAGAAGGTGTCCCCGGAGGCGCAGTCGATCCCGAAGAGGGCGACGATGTCCCCCGGACCGGCTTCGTTTATGTCCTCAGTGGAACTCGCGTGCATCCGGATGAGCCTCCCCACCTTGAACTTCCGCTGGAGCCGGGTGTTGAAGAGGTCGCCTCCCTTCTTGACCTTTCCCTGGTAAATGCGGATGTAGGTGAGCTGCCCGTACTGGCCGTCCTCGAGCTTGAAGGCGAGGGAGACTAACGGCTTCGAGTCGTCCGCCTCGAGCTCGAGGACGGCCTCGTTGTTCTCCAGGTCCAAGGCCTTGTTGGTAATCTCGCTCGGATTAGGGAGAAATCTTCCTACCGCATCGAGGAGGAGCTGGACCCCCTTGTTCTTGTATGCCGAGCCCATGAGGACCGGGACCAGATCGTTGGCCAGCGTCCCTTTCCGTACCGCTTCGTAGATAAGTTCGTCGGCGACCTCCCCGTCCAAGTAGGCTTCCGCCAGGTCATCGGAGAACATCGCCGCGACATCGATCAGCTCTTCCCGCTTTTCCTGGGCCTCCGCCTGCATATCGGCGGGGATATCCTCTTCACGGACGATTTCGCCGGCCGCGCCGTCGAAGTAATAGGCCTTCATGGTCACCAGATCGACCAATCCCTCGTGCCTGTCCTCGAGACCGATGGGGAGCTGCATCATCACCGCGTTCAGCCCCAGCTTGTCCACCAGCTGGTCCTTGACCTTGTAGGGATTGGCCCCGGTCCGGTCGCATTTGTTGATAAAAGCGATGCGGGGAACGTTGTACCGCTTGAGCTGCCGGTCCACGGTGATGCTCTGGGACTGCACCCCGCCAACCGAACAGAGGACGAGGATCGCTCCGTCTAAGACCCGCAATGCACGCTCTACCTCGATGGTAAAATCGACGTGTCCCGGAGTATCGATGATATTTATATCCGTGTCTTTCCACTTGACCCGGGTGGCCGCGGAGGCGATGGTGATTCCCCGCTCCTTCTCGAGCTCCATGGAATCCATGGTTGCGCCGACGCCGTCTTTTCCCCGAACCTCGTGGATTGCATGTATCTTCTTGCAATAGAAGAGAATCCGTTCGGTGAGGGTCGTCTTACCCGAATCGATATGAGCGCTTATACCTATATTGCGCATGTTTGAGATGTTCATGTACTTTTCTACCTCTGATACCTAATATAGTATTAATTTTTCCGTTTGTGGGGGCTTCAGTATTCTTAAATCAGAATCCGTATGATATCGTCAATATACGAATTAATCAAGGGAAAGACAAATGTTTCAACAAATTTTAACACTACCGACCGACAGCAGGGAAACTCTAGCCGATATTACCGGAATGGTCGAGCGGACCGCAGCCGAATCCGGGGCCCGGACGGGCACGGTCTCAGTCTACGTCCAGGGGGCCACCGCGGGGATTATGATACAGGAGAACTGGGACGACAGCGTCCAACGGGATGTGGTCTCCCTCTTAGAGAAGCTCATCCCCCGGGGAATATGGGAACACGACAGGCAGGACGGTAACGGGGACGCCCACCTCAAGGCGGGGTTAGTCGGCCCGAGCGAAACGATACCTCTCGTAGACGGGCGGCTCGGTCTTTCCCGGTGGCAGAACATCTTTCTGTGCGAGTTCGACGGACCACGGCGGGAACGGAGGATAGTGGTAACCGTCATGCCCTAGGGTCCGCCGCTTCCACGGACCGACTCGGCGCTCAAGAACTCAAGGACCCGCTCGGCCGTTTTCGCCGGGACCCCCGTCTTTCGGGAGATCTCCTCGGAACTCGATTTTTTGATCTCGTCCATAGATCCGAAGATCGAGAGAAGCTTCGCCGCCCGCTTCCTCCCGACCCCCTCGACCGCTTCGAGGGTCAGACTCTCCATCCCCTTCTTGCGGAGCTTTTTCTGATGAGTCGTGGCGAAACGGTGGGCCTCGTCCCGGACCCACTGCAGGAGACGCAGGGCCGGAGAATCCTCGGGAAGCTCCAGCTCCTTACCCCCGACGGCGATGACCCGCTCGAATTTTTTGGCGAGTCCCACGCAGGGGACGTCCCCGAGCCCGAGGGCCTCGAGGACCCCCGCCGCCGAGCTCACCTGTCCCTTGCCCCCGTCGATGAGCACCAGATCCGGCGGCTCGCCTCCCTCGTTCATCACCCGGGTATACCTGCGGGCGACTACCTCCCGGACCGCCTTGAAGTCGTCCACCTCGCCTCCTAGGGTCTTTATCTTGTAGCGGCGGTAATTACTCTTGTCCGGCCGGCCGTTGCGAAAGGCGACCATCGACGCCGTGGGATTGGTACCGGCGAGCTGAGCAATGTCGAATCCCTCGATCCGGATCGGGAGATCCTCGAGCCCGAGAATTTCTTTGAGCTCGACGACCCCGGGATCGGTCTCCCCCTCGGCCCCCTTGGAGGTAAGGATCAAGAGATCGAGCCGGGCGTTCTCCTCGGCCATGGTGAGAAGGGATACCTGCTTCGCTCCTTCGGGATGGGCGATTCGGACATCCGCCCCGAGCTCCTTTTCGAGGTAGCCCTCGATCTCGGCGAAATCGGCGCTCACATTGACGAAGACGACGGCGGGCGGGCGGTGCCCGGGGTTGTAATACTGGAGAATGAAGTGGGTCAGGGCCTCCTCCCTGCTCTCGAGGACTTCGCTGCGATAGATGTTCTGCCCGGTGAGCTTCCCCCCCCGCATCTCGAAGACGACGAAGACCGCCTTGGTCCCCTCGTAGACCGAGGCGATATAGTCCCGGTCCTCTTCGACGAAATCGACCACCTCCTGCTCGCCGGTCGCATTCTTTACCGCGTCGATCGTGTCTCGAAGGCGGGCGGCTTCCTCGAAATCGAGGCGCCCGGAGGCCTCCTCCATCTTGGCCGCGAGGTCCGCGATGAGCTCGTCGATTTCGCCGGAGAGGAGGAGCTTGACCTGCTCGAGGGTCTTCGCGTATTCCTCCTCACCGACGTTCCCGCAGCACGGTCCGCTGCACCGGTGCATATGATAGTAGAGGCAGGGATGGTACCGATTCCTGAGTGTTCCCCGGCACTTCCGTAAGGGGAACATCTTGTTGATGAGCTCGAGGTATCGGTCTATGCTCTTCACATCGGGATAGGGACCGAAGTAGATCGACCCGTCCTTTACGATCCGCCGGGTCCGAAAGACCCTCGGATACGGTTCGTTGGTGATCCGGATGACCGGGTAACTCTTTCCATCCTTGAGATTAACGTTGTAGTGGGGCTTCCACTTCTTGATCAGGGTGTTTTCCAGAAGGAGGGCCTCGTATTCGTTCCGGGTAACGATGTGATCCACATCCCTAACCTTTTTGACGAGAAACTCGGTCTTGATATCCTTCGCCCCGGAAAAGTAGGATCCGACTCTCTTCTTGAGATTATTGGCCTTCCCGATGTAGATGATCTTTCCCCTCAGGTCCTTCATGAGGTAGACCCCGGGGGACTGCGGAAACGCCCGTACGGTTTCTGATAAATCCATATATAACGTTAGCGGACGATAACGTCTCCCGTATCGGTCTTGCCCCTGATCCGGATCGGGCCCGACCCATGGCGAAGACCGCCGCGTCCGCGCATCTCTCCTATGCGTATGACTCCCGTGTCCGATTCGATGTCGAAGCTGAAATCATCGAGCTCGTTCAAGAGATCCAGATCGATCCCGCCGGTGTCGCTCCGTACCGTACAGTCGCCCGTCACGAGGAGTTTTCGCCCCACAATCGATCCGGTCTCGGTCCAGAGGTGGAATTCACCCTCGTGATCGTCGACGACGATCCGTCCGGTATCCGACTCGGCGTTTAAAACTCCCGCGGTCCGGGTATACTCCTGGCGTCCGGTGCCGGTAATCGTGTCGATCTCACCGTAGCAGTCGGCCATGGCTACCCGACCGGTATCGGTACGTACATGGGTTATACCTCCGAGGGCGGAAAGCATCACCTCCCCGGTATCCGTTGCAATGTCCGTCGCGGCATCCGAATCCACGGTCAGGTGTATCTCATACCGCCCGGCGGGGGGAACGAGACTCCTTCCGGTAACGGTAATCACCAACCGCTCCCCGTAACGCCGATGCTTCACGGTGTAGGGGGAATTTTCCGGCATAATGATCTCACCGTCGGCCCGGCCGTCCTGTATCCGGCCCCCGCCGCCCCCGGAGGATCCGGTGACGAATATCGAAAAGATGTTTCCCCCCTCTACCGCCACCGACTCTATACGGTCGTAAGAAAAACCCTCGACCCGCGCGTTTTCAGATAATCCCTCGGCGTTCCCTGAGGCGAAAGCGGCTGCTACGCACACTCCCCACAGGACCGCCGGCAGAAGGTACTTCATTTTCCGTCGCTCCTTTCAGCTCTCCGTAAGCCGGTCGAGAATCAGTCCGAAAAACGAACGGCTTCCTCCTTTGAAAAACTCCCACCCCAGATGCGTCCCGCAGCCGCCGCAGAAGGCGAACCTCCAGGCATAGCCGGGAAACCAGGAAAACTCCTCGGTAGGGTATCCGGTAATCCCGCACCCGGGGGCCGAGGAAAAGCAGCCGATGAGAAACATGAAACCGTGGGGATTGGTAAAGCGGTGGCTGAACTCGCCTCCGATACGGGTCTTTTCACCTGTCCGGGTAATCTGGTGTCCGCAGCCGGCGCACATTACCGCCCGTTCGGGAAGGGCCGCCTCTTC
>CAZXMO010000013.1:25410-28716 GCA_964641125.1 uncultured Spirochaetales bacterium | reverse complement strand
CCGCCTCTTCGCCCGCTTCCTCCGCCGAATTCTTTAAAGCGTCTTGTGAATCGAACCTCTCGTCCTGCCTGAGGCAGTACTCCATACCGATACTATACGACCTTTCCGTAGAATCGGCAATTCCTTGACGAAACACCGAATCACCGCTAGAGTAGCTTTCCATGACCCTGCCTTACCCGTGCCTCATTCTCGACCACGACGATACCGCGGTGGACAGCACCGCCGCCATCCATTACCCCGCCCACATCGAAACCCTGCGGGTCCTCCGCCCCGGCCGGCACCCGGTGGAGCTCGAAGAGTGGTGGGCGAAGAATTTCGAGCCCGGGGTGATGGAGTACCTCACCGCGGAGCTCGGATTTACCGAAGAAGAGATCCAAGAGGAGTACCGGATCTGGCGGGAGTTTACCGTCTCCCGTTCGGCCCCTTTCTTCCCGGGTTTTATCGACGCTTTGGTCGAATACAAGCTCCGCGGCGGCAAGATCGCCGTGGTCAGTCACTCCGACGCCGATCTTATCGAACGGGACTACAGGCGGGCACATCCCGACGGGAAGCTCATCCCCGATCTCATCTACGGTTGGGACTTCGATCCTGAAAAGCGGAAGCCGAGCCCCCGCCCGGTGGAGGAGATTTTAGAATCTTTCGGCCTTACCCCGGAGGAAGCGCTTATCGTCGACGATCTCAAGCCCGGGCTCGTCATGGCGGAAAAAACCGGGGTCCCCTTCGCCGCGGCGGGGTGGTCCCACGATATCCCGAAGATTCGGGACTATATGCGGGCCCGGAGCAGAGTTTACTTTTCGACGGTAGATGATTTTAGGCGGTATATCCTCGGCGGGTGGTGAAGCAGGAGTAGGAACCCGAACGGTTATTCCTTGGATTTGCCCCGCACCATCGGTACGAATTGGACGTAGGTCACCCGCCGGCTCTCCACATTAGATCCCTGTTTTGTAATCACCTGGAGCTCCTGGGTCAAGGTTCCCACCGGCGCGACCAAGCGCCCCCCCTCGCCGGAGAGCTGCCGGATCAGGGCTCCCGGTATCTTAGGCGGTGCCGCGGTCAAGAGAATTGCGTCGAAGGGAGCCGCTTCCGGGACTCCCCGGTATCCGTCCCGGTGATAACAATAAACATTGTCGTATCCCTTGTCGGCAAGCTTCTTTTTGGTACGCTTGTACAGAGATTCGACTACCTCGATGGTATGCACCTCTTTGGCCAGGAGGGAGAGGATTGCCGCCTGATAGCCCGATCCGGTCCCCACCTCCAGGACCTTCTCTTTTCCGGTCAGCCCGCAGAGCTCACTCATGAGGGCTACGATGTAGGGTTGGGAAATTGTCTGTCCGTGGCCGATGGGGAGAGGATGGTCCTCGTAAGCAGCGGATGAGCAGTGTTGAGGGAGAAATTCGTGCCGGGGAACCTTTTTCATCGCCTCGATCACCCGCTTATCGGTGATTCCCCGATCGACGATCTGCCGCTCGACCATCTTCTTTCGCAATTCGTCGTTCATGACGGGTTTAATATACTATATTGACGCGAAATCGGCATCCGGATATCAACATTTTTTACCCTGCCGCCGGTTTGCCGCTGTGACAGACCGAGGAGAATCTGTTAAGATTACCTCCTTAAAAAAACCATCATGGAGGCAACGCGGATATGGCTGATATGAAAGTAGTCGGATTCAACGGAAGCCCTCGAAAAGAGGGAAACACCCATCTTCTCCTTCAAAGGGTCTTCTCGGTCCTCGAAAAACGGGGAATCGAAACCGAAATAGTACAGCTCGGCGGAAACTTGGTCCGCGGGTGCACCGCCTGCTTGTGGTGCAAGGATCACCAGGAACGCAGATGTGTTTACCAGGACGACATCATCAACGAGTGTATCACCAAGATGATCGAGGCCGACGGCATCGTCTTAGGCTCCCCGACCTACTTCGCCGGCCTCACAACCGAGACGAAGGCGCTTATCGACCGGGGCGGGTACGTTACCCGGAACAACGGAAACCTCCTCCGGCGGAAGGTCGGCGCAGCGGTTACCGCCGTGCGCAGGGCGGGTGCGGTAAACATCTTCAATGGGATCAATCATTTTATGCTCATCAACGAAATGATCATTCCCGGATCGATCTACTGGAATTTAGGTGTCGGCAGGGATATAGGGGACGTGGAAAACGACGAGGAAGGGATGAAGACCATGGATGCTTTGGGGGAAAACATCGCCTGGCTCCTCGAAAAGATTTCCTGATCCATGGCGAAAGCGGTTTTCCGGTTCTACGAGGAATTGAATGATTTTCTTCCCCCGGACCGAAGGAAAACCGATTTTACCTACCAATTCAACGGGAGTCCCGGTATAAAGGACGCCGTCGAGGCGCTGGGAGTCCCCCACACCGAGGTGGACCTCATCCTAGTCGACGGCGATCCCGTCGATTTCTCTTATCGCCTCGAGGACGGCGACCGGGTGTCGGTGTATCCGGTCTTCGAAAGCTTCGACATCTCCGGGACAAGTCTCAACCGGCCCCGCCCCTTGAGGGAACCCCGATTCATCCTCGACGTTCATTTAGGGACCCTCGCCCGAAAGCTCAGGCTCTTAGGCTTTGACACCCTCTACCGGACAGATTACGATGATGAGGAAATCGCCGACGCCGCCTCGCGGGAGGGAAGGATTGTCTTGACCCGGGATACGGGACTCCTGAAGCGCAAAGCCGTCAGCCGGGGATACTGGATCCGAAACACCGATCCCGACTTGCAGATCGAGGAAATCCTCCGCAGGTTTCAGCTGGAAAACCTGATCCGCCCTTTCGAGCGGTGTCCGACCTGCAACGGGTCGATCCGGGAAGTCCCCAAGGAGGAGATAGCCCATCTCCTCGAGCCCAAGACCCGGAAATACTATACCAGGTTCTTTCGGTGCGTCGAATGCGGACAAATTTACTGGCGGGGGAGCCATTATTCCCGTATACTTGAACAAATCGATCGCCTCAAGAATCGAGATAAAGGAGCCTGATATGCCGTACATAAGCCTTCAAACCAATGCCGCCGTCACGGACCGGGACACTCTTCTCAAAGATCTCTCCGCCTTAGGCGCCCGGGAGCTGGGAAAACCCGAATCTTACGTGATGGTTTCCCTCGACGCCGGAGCGGAAATGCTCTTCGGAGGATCGGCGGATCCCTCGGCCTTTTTGCAGTGTAAGAGCATCGGTCTTACCGAATCTCAAACCGATAAGCTTTCCGGGGCATTGTGTAATTTCGTAACTCATACCCTAGGCATTCCCGTCGACAGAGTCTACATCGAATTCTTAGGAGTTCCGGGCGCTATGTGGGGTTGGAA
>CAZXMO010000013.1:4274-25310 GCA_964641125.1 uncultured Spirochaetales bacterium | reverse complement strand
TTCCGCACAACAATATTCCGCGCAACAAAAGCCTCGAAATTCGGACGTTTCTGTAGCATGATACACCCAGCTTTGCCATGAATCCGGTGTATTTGAATAACGCAGCTACCAGCTTTCCCAAACCGGCACAGGTCATCGAAGCGGTGCACATGAACGATTTCGAGATAAGGTCCTTAGCCGATTGCTACAACGGCTCCTTAGTCAGGAAGTTCGACTTCGCCGAGCCGATCGGAGAAGCTCTGATCGGTCACCTGGGAAGAGACAAGAAGCTCAATTACTTTCCCGACCTCCCGAAATCCTACTTCCGAATCGAGGCGAAGGAAAATGCATAATTCGCGGAATGCGGGGCAACTCCACCATGCGGGTAGTCCTCAAGCAGCCCCATCCGGAGATGAACCTCTTCAATCTCAAGTCGGCCCTCGAAGATTTCTTCTTAGGGTCCGGCCCGCCCATGCCCGGGGAAACGGCGCTACCCGCCGCGCGGTGGCGGCTCAAGTATCTTACACGTCGGGATTCGGGATCATAAAGTCCCTCATCGTACCGAGGAGTCCCTCGTATCCGGCGATGAACCCGCGAAGGGTCCGCACTGTCGCGCCGTACCGATCGAATTCTTCCGGCTTCATCCCGTCTACCTCGTAGGCCTTCCGGAAAGCCTCGAACTTATCGAGGAGGGTGTCGACGACGGCGGGATTAACGGGATCGTTCATCCTCGGCTTGACCTCGACATCGGAATTGTTGAACCGGACCTGCCACTTATAAGGAATAGTGAGAACGACATCCCCTCCGATGAACTCGGACCACTGATAGTGGTTCCTATAGGCGGCGGCGAGGAGACGTGCCCTATACCCCTTCTCTTTAAAGACCCGGTAGGCCTTCTTGAAGGCGGCGACACCGGCCCACTCGAGGTAATCAGGATTGACGATGATGTCTTCCTTATCGGCGACCACCTTGAGCCAATCATCGAGCCGGCCGACCATGATGGTACAGACCGGACTCATCGACTTGGTGTCCTTACCCTCCGATTCCCGCCTCTTGAGACCCCTTTCGACCGCTTCGGCGACCGCAACCGATTGGGGAACCGTGAAACACACCGTCGCGTTGACGTTGACACCGTTGTACGTAGCTTCCTCGATAGCCTCGACGCCGGCCCGGGTTACGGGGATCTTCACCTGTATGTTCTCGGCAAGGGTGTCGAAATAGATCGCCTGCTCGGCCATTGCCTCGGCATTCCGGTAGAGTTTCGCGTT
The DNA here is from genome assembly GCA_964641125.1 of uncultured Spirochaetales bacterium. Classification (GTDB taxonomy): domain Bacteria; phylum Spirochaetota; class Spirochaetia; order SPDA01; family CAZSGZ01; genus JBKHAJ01. The sequence continues at coordinate 24,063 of CAZXMO010000013.1, read as the reverse complement.
GGTCTGGATGGATATCCGCCCCTTGAGACCTTTTTCCTTGTCGAAGACCGGCTTCAAGAGCTGGGCCCCTTTGACCGCCATCTCCTCGTTGAGCTTCCAGGCAACGTCCTCTTCGGAACCCTTGGGAAGCTCCTCGATAATCTCGTAAATCCGGTCCTTCCATAGATGCATCTCTTTCTTGAGCACGTTTCCGACGATTACCGGGTTGGTGGTGGCCCCGACCCCGCCGTTTTCTATCGCGTAGGCGAGCTCTTCTACGGAACAGGAATCGTTCCAGAAATCGGTGTCCGTTGTCGAGACCGTCTCGTGCAGCGGGCTCTTATATTCGCTCATGTCGTCCTCCTCGAATTTCCTAATTATATGTTATAACATATAATAGCTTGTGACGGAAAAAAAATCAACTCCCCTTAGCGCCGGCTCCGAGGATCTCCCCGATCTGCTCCTCCGTATCTTTTTCCAGCCTCTGTATAAAAGGCTTGAGAATAGCATACGAAAAATGGATATCCTTCCTCAAGATCGAAACGAACCGCTTTTCATCCTCCCCCGAGAGGGCGTCGAACATGTCCTGATGGTTCTGGAAAGAGGCTCCGAGATCCTCGATCTGGGCATTGATGGTAAGATAGGGACCGACCCGGGCCCACAGCCCGTTGATAATCTCGAGAAGAATAGGCATCCTGCCGTACTTATAGACAAGGAAATGAAAATCGTGATTCTTCTGAACGTAGGTTTTCGGCGTGCCCACCGAACCCTTGAGCTCCTCGAGAATACCTTCGAGCTCGCGCTCCATCGCGTGGGTTCTGTTGCGAAAGGACCGCCGGGCGATATATATCTCGTTGATGAACCGGATCTTGTATATCTCCTTGAACTGCCGCAAGTTCAAAGTATTGACCCGGTAATCCCGATTCGTGCGCCTGACGATGACCCCCTCCGACTCGAGCTGGAACAGCGCCTCCCTCACCGGGATGATGCTCACATCGAACTGTTCGGAGAGATCTTTCAGAGTCACCGCCTGTCCGGGAAGTATCTCACCAAGGATGATCTGTTCCCTGAGGGCGGCGTAAATCTTTTCGCGCAGGGTTTGTTTGTCGATCTTTTCGATTGCCATGTGAGTTAATCTATAGTGTATCTATTTTCACGGGGTTGTAAAGTGTTCTGCTGATTCAATCCCCACGATCGGGGGCACTCTCAAAAAATTAGGCACCGGCATTTCCAGAGTCCTCTTTTTTGAGTATTCTAGTATAAAAGTCTAACGGAGGAGCCCGTATGAAAAACTTTACTCTGCACATTCCCACAAAAATAGAATTCGGTCAGGATGTTCTGACCTCGATAGGAACGGCCGCCGCCGGATTCGGAAAGACCGCCCTCCTCGTCTACGGAGGGGGAAGTATCAAGAAGAACGGAGTCTATGATGCCGTAAAGAAATCCCTCGATGATGCCGGTGTGAAGGTTATCGAGCATCCGGGGGTAAAACCTAACCCGGTTCTCTCCCACGCTGAAGAAGGGGCCGCCCTCGCGCGGCGGGAAGGGGTCGACTGTATCGTCGCCGCGGGAGGCGGATCGGTCATCGATGAGAGCAAAGCCGTCGCCGTCGCCGCCCGGAACGAGGGACCCCTGTGGGATTACTATACGAACAAGCGCACCCCCGGTGACGCCCTCCCCCTCCTCGCCGTTCAGACCATGCCGGCGACCTCCTCCGAGATGAACATGATTTCGGTCCTCACCAACGAGGAGACAAGGCAAAAGTTCTCCTGCAGGTCGGAGCTGCTATTCCCCAAGATTTCCTACCTCGATCCCACATCCACCCTCTCGATTCCCCTTGCTCAAACCGCCTACGCCTGCACCGACATACTCTCCCACGTTCTCGAGGGGTACTTCACCAGCACCGATCCCTTTGCCCCCGTACAGGACGGCTACGTGGAGGGAATTGCTAAGGCGGTTATACGCGGCATGGAGAGGCTTCTCGATGATCCCGAGGATTACGACGCCCGTGCCGCGGTGATGTGGGCGGGAACACTGGCATGGAACGGCATCTGTAACGCCGGCGTCGAAGGCGCGGGGATTCCCAATCATATGCTGGAACATCCCTTGAGCGCCGTCTACGATATCCCCCATGGAGCGGGGTTGAGCATCATCATGCCGGCATGGCTCAAGTTCAAGGGGCATCAGATAGCACGTCGTGTCTTGCTTTTCGGCCGCGAGATCCTCGGCAGTGAAGGGCTTGACGACGATCGACTCATCGAGGAAAAGATATCCCAGGTTATCGGTGAATTCGAAGCCTGGCTGACCAAGATCGGAGCGCCGGTCACCTTCACGGAAGCGGGTATTGCCGATCCCGACATCGACGAGCTCGTCAAGCAGGCCCGTGCCCTGTGCGAGCTCTGGGGGGTCGAAGGATACACTGACGAAGACATCGAGGCGGTGTATCGCCTGTGCTTATAGTGCCCCAAAGCTTGGTGCCCCGAAGCGGTCAACCCGATTTGCCCGAGACGGGGATTCCCGGTATCTTATAGGCGGAGGATTCATCCATGTCCGAGAAAGATAATACGAAAAATCTTCGAACCGAAAAGCTCACCCTCCTCGGGGCCACCTGTCCGTCCTGCGCCCACGCCATCAGACACGCCGGGCGAAGGCTCGAGGGAGTCCGCACTATAGAAATAGATCCTGTATCGAAAGAGCTCTCTCTTGAATACGAGGGGGATGACGAACCGGTAAAAAAAATACAGGAGATTATCCGCCGCTTGGGGTACGATTCGGTACGGCGGGAGGACTAACGGAAGGAACGCGGGGGAGTCGCTTTTCCGGCGATATCATCCCTCGGGATTGGATTCGTCGTATTCGTCTATAAGGTCGCGAAGCCGCGCCGCCTCTTCGTAGTTCTCGTCCTCCACCGCCTTGTCGAGATCTATCTTGAGCTTTTCCAGCTCCATCTTCTTCGCTCCCGGCTGTTCCACGCTCTCCACCTGATCGGTGATCGTGCTCACCGGAATTCCCGCTTCTTCGACTACCTCCTCGTCGATAAACAGGGGACACTTGTCCCTGACCGCGAGGGCGATGCCGTCGGAGGGCCTGGAATCGATGGCGATGGATTTGCCCCGCTGCTTGACGATGAGCTGGGCAAAGAAGGTCCCGTCTTTGAGAGCGGTTATCTCAACCCGCTCGATCCTGAGCTCCGCCTTTTGCATCACCGAAAGGAGGAGATCATGGGTCAGCGGGCGGGGCATGGGTACATTCCCCATTCCGATCAGGATGGATTGGGCTTCGAGTTGTCCGATAAAGATGGGCACCGTGGTGTCCGAACCGATGGGGCGCACCAAAACCGCGTTTCCCTGGTCGGTCCGGGCAATCGTCCAAATTTCCGCTTCTACCAACATATCTAATCCTCGCGGAGAAAATCGATGAGCTCCCGAACGGTAAGAACCCCGATATCGACTGCGATCTCGCCGAACAAGCGGGAGTCCCCCGCCCGCTGCCTGGTCAGGACCTTCTCCACATCAGCCTGATCTATGATACACCGCCGGACGAGGCCCGCGCCGATCTTCTCGTCTATGTGTGTCTGCGCATCGAGTTTCTTATCCGCGATCATGAAAGACCTCTCTCGTTATTAATCATATGCAATCGAGCCGCATTTTTCAAATTTTTCCCGCCGCCTCGACCCCGTTTCGAAGGATTTCCAGCCCCTCGGCCCGGTCTATCCCCCCCCGCTTCCATACGGGATGATTATACGGCTCGAGAAAGGCCTCGGGATGGGGCATGAGGCCTAAGATCCGTCCGGTAGAATCGGTAATACCGGCCACCGCGTCTTCCGATCCGTTGGGATTGACGGAATCGTATCTGAGGGCTATCAACCGCTTTTCCCTGAGTTCCGCCCGGATGCTCGCATCGGCGGAGATAAAGCGCCCCTCCCCGTGCCGGATGGGGAGATCCATTCGATCGATACCCCGGGTCCACACGCACCGGGACTCCCGTTCTCCCCGGACGGTCACCCAGGAATCGACGAAAACACCCGAATCATTGTGGACCAGGGTAACCTCCTGGGTCCAGTCGCCGGTCAGGTTGGGGAGGACTCCCATCTTGACCAGGACCTGAAAGCCGTTGCAGATCCCGATGATTTGATTGCCCCTTTCGATGAATCTGCGGAGCGGTTCCTCCATGTGTTTCTTGAAGAGGTTCGCGAACACAAGGCCCGATCCGAGATGGTCGCCGAAGCTGAATCCCCCGGGAAAAGCGAGGATACGAAAATCCTCGAGGCGTTTCGGCTCCGCGAAAAGACGGGATATATGGATCCGCTCAGGGCTCGCCCCAACCCGTGCAAAGGCCTCCGCGAGCTCGAAATCGGCATTGATGCCGTATCCGGTTATAACGGCGGTCTTAATAGTAGCCAATCTTCCACGCCTCCTCGATCTCTTCGATACTCAGCTCGAACAAGCTTGTTTCACCACGTCTGAACTTTAAACCTCCGCCGGCGGCCCCGACTCTTCCCGCCTCCACGCAGGGAAAATCGTCAAAGAGAGTTTCCACCTCGTTCCGGTCCGCGGGCTTCACGGTAATCATGAACCGGGAGGGGGTCTCACAGAAGAGAATTTGCTCAGGTACAAAATCGGCGGTCCCGTCCCTGTCATCCGGCGGCTCCACGGGGACCCGGGTGATATCGATATCCGCGCCAATCCTTCCTCCCAGGGCCGACTCCGCCGCGGCCACGGCGATCCCCCCGTCTGAAAGATCGTGACAGGACGAAAGAAGGCCCCGCGATGCCGCCCGGAAAACCCCGCGATAGAGCTCCATCGCCTCGCGGGGGCGTGTCAGCGGAGCCTCACCGAACTCCCGGCCGGTGGCCCGGCAGTATGACGAGCCCCCCATCTCACCGCGGGTCGATCCGAGAAGGTAGATTATATCCCCCTCGGCTTTGAAATCGGTGGTCAGCGACCGCTCCACATCGGGGACGATCCCCATGAGGGATATCAGCAGGGTCGGGAGGACCGATATGATGCGGTCCCCGAGGCGCGCATCGTTCTTCATCGAATCCTTCCCCGATATAAGGGGAAGCCGGTAGGCGAGGCATGCATCCTTGAGCCCCTCGCAGGCCCTCACCAGCTGGGCGAGCTTGTATCTCCCGTCGGGGGTATGAGGAGACTCCACCGGGTCGGGCCAGCAGAAATTGTCGAGGGCGTAGGCCAGATCGGGGTCTCCCCCCAGGGCAACGTGACCCCGCATCGCCTCGTCCACGGCGGCGAGGGCCATCCGATAGGTGTCGATGGCGCTCAGCCGGGGACAGATTCCATGCGTCACCGTTACCCCCCTCATCGATCCGTAGCGGGGTTTGAGGACCCCGCCGTCGGAGGGGGCGTCGGACCTCGCCCCCACGAAGGGCTTGACCACCGATCCCGCCTGTACCTCGTGGTCGTACCGCCGTACCAGGGGCTCCTTAGAGGCGATATTGGGATCGGACAGAAGGGCGATACAATCGCGTTTGAGCTTCGATCGCTCACCCCCTCCCGCTGCATCCTCCGGCACCGGGAAATACAGGGGATTCGTCCCGGGCGGCGTCCACTCGGCCCGGAGATCCATCTTAGGGTTTCCCCCGTGCAGGAACTCGAGATCGAGATACCCCACCGTTTTACCGTGATAGGTCACCTCTACCGCAGTCGAGGAGGTAAACTCACCGACCACCGCCGCTTCCACATCCATGCGCCGGGACAATGCGAGGAACCGGTCGATCTTTCCGGGATCCACGGCGAGGCTCATCCGTTCCTGAGATTCCGACACCAGAATCTCCCAGGGCGCGAGCCCCTCGTATTTGAGGGGACACCGGTCTAAATCTATCCGGATTCCGCCCGAGAGCTCCGCCATTTCTCCTAAGGAAGAAGAGAGCCCTCCCGCGCCGTTGTCGGTTATCCCCTTGTAGAGGCCTTGGTCCCTCGCCTCGAGGAGAAAATCGAGCATCTTCTTCTGTGTAATGGGATCGCCGATCTGTACCGCGGAGGTGGGGGACTCCTCGTCGAGGGCTTGAGAGGAGAATGTGGCTCCGTGGATACCGTCCTTGCCTATCCGGCCTCCGAGCATCACCGCCAGGTCTCCCGGGTCTATGTGCTTTATCCACGACTCCTCGCCTCCGATCCGGGCGGGAAGTATTCCCCCGGTTCCGCAGAAGACAAGGGGTTTGCCGAGGAAGGAGGGATCGAAGAGGACCCCCCCCGCGGCGACGGGTATCCCCGACTGATTTCCTCCGTCGATGATGCCGTGGTGAACCCCGCGGAGAACCTGCCGGGGGTGGAGCAGCCCCGCGGGGACCTCCTCGTCACGGATGTCGAGATCACCGAAGCAGAGGACATCGGTGTTGAAGATCGGTTTCGCCCCCTTTCCGGTCCCCATAATGTCCCTGTTGACCCCCACGATTCCGGTGATGGCGCCTCCGTAGGGGTCGAGGGCCGAGGGAGAGTTATGAGTTTCCACCTTGAAGCAGATGTCGGTTTCCTCGTCGAACTCCACTACCCCCGAGTTGTCATGAAACACCGACTTGAGACGCCTCTTGATATCCGGATCCTCGCTCAACTCTTCGGTGACCGCCCGGATGTAGGTGGGGAAAAGCCCGTCGATGACTCTGGTTCGGCCGTCTTCGGTATACTCGATACGGGCCTGGAATATCTTGTGCTTACAGTGCTCCGACCAGGTCTGGGCGATCATCTCCAGCTCGACATCGGTAGCCTCCACGCCCAATCCCGCCTCGGCACGCCTCGTCCGGACCGCTTTATCACCGTAGTATCCTCTTACGGCATCCATCTCCTCGAGACTCAACGCGAGGAGCCGCCGCTTGGAGAGCTCGTCGAGCTCATCATCCTCGAAAGCATGCACCGGTATACGCTCGACTCCGAGGGGGCTCGGTTCTACGGATCGGGGATAGGAAAAGGGGGGACGCTCCCCCGCTTCCCATCCTTTTCGGTCGATGGTCACGGCGCTCTGAATGAGGGGATTGTACAGAAGGGAGACCCCCTTACCCGGACCGGCCGCACCCAATGTACCGCCGGAATAGAAGAGGTACTGCCGGGCCGTTTTTACCTTAACCGGTTTTTCGATACCCCCGGCCAGGGCGGTTTCCGCGGTTGCCGCGAGCGGATCGGCTACTCCCGGTTTGGTAGTGATCTCCGCCAAGAAATCCCAGCCCTCGAGGAGTCCGGCGGCCCGCTCTTCGGAACCCGTTCCTAGTATGAGACACCGCTGGGCTACACGGTCGGAGAAGATTTCTCTGATCCGAGAGACCGGCGGCAGCGTATCCCCTTCTAAAATGTAGACATCGATGACGTGCAGCTTGTCCAACCTGCACCCGGCGGTCTTCAAGGTTGCCGTCAACCCATGTGCTCGCCCGTCCCGGTCAGGATCTTTATAGATCACCTCAATCCGCATGATATTGGGATGGTACCAAAACCAACCGTAAGGTTCAATCTTCTTCCCTGACAATAACCCTTTACTTTTTTCCGGTAAGGGTCCATAGTTTAATTAACCTGTGGGAGGGGGAGGTTATCTTATAATGCTGAGCCTATCGTGCTGTTTCCTCAAGGGTTCAGTGACACTTCTATCCAGTAACACTAAATACGAAGCCATCCACGAGCTCGTCTGGAAGAACGACGCCTTGCGGAATTTGGTGAGGAACAAGACCGATTTCGAAGCGGAAGTAATTAAGCGGGAAAAAGTCCAATCCACCGGCTTTGGGCACGGTGTAGCCGTAGCTCACGGCAGATTCAAGGAAATCGACGATGTCATTATGGCTTTAGGCATTTCGAAAGAAGGAATTCCCTTTGACTCCATCGATAAAAAACCGGTGCATCTCCTCTTTCTTATTGCAAGCCCGCCGGAACAGCAGGACGACTATCTTACCGCCCTGTCGGCCCTGGTAAAACTCTTACGAAAAGATGATTTCCGCACCCAAATCCTTACACATCAAACCGATCCGCAGCTGATTCGCGACCTGATCCGGACACACTTCTGTGATCAACTGAGCCGGGAAAAGGGTTACTGTCCTTGATTCGAAGATGCTCCTAGACCGGAAGTTTCCGGATGGTCACTAAATACGTTCCCGGTTGCAGCCGGCTTACAGCCCCCAGATCTTCTTGAGCTTGGTGATGAGGTTCTCTTCGGCCCGGTCTTCGATTCCCGACTGTATTGCCAGATCGTGCAGGACTTCGATGATGATCTCCCGGGTTTCCTGGCTTTCGATGCTTTCCGCCATCTCCCAGAACTGTTCTTCTTCTTCGACCTCGTCGTTGAATTCGTCGAGACACTCTTCGTAATCATCGAAGTTGACGGTTTCGATCAGGGCATCCAGCTCATCGAGCTCTTCCTCCTCGAATTCGCCGTCTATCATAATAACCGATTCTATACACCCGGCAAGAAAGACCCTTTCCGGTTTTGTAAGGGAATCAACATCTAACATGACATCTCCTTTCTCCTAGAGATTCTACAGATACGGAGAATTTTTGCAACAGGTAGTAAGTGCCCCAAAGCTTGGGGGCACTAACACCCGGAACATGTCAATATTATATCCCCTACGTGGGCTTCGAACTCACCCGCCATCACGGGGCATTTCGCGGTCAAGAGCATCCATATCCGCCGGTTTTCCTCGGAAACCGCCTCGTAGTTTCCCTGCCCCTTGCTCATGACCATCTCAGCCGCGTAAAAGAGCTCAACGAATTCCGGGCTGCAGAGTTCGAGAAGGGTCCCCGGCGCGTCCGACCCGCTGGAAACGATACGGGCGGTTTGGTCGATGCCCACCTCCCGGGCATCTTCGATCAGAACATCATTGATAATAGGTTTGCCCCGAACCGCGTAGATGATCTCGATTCCGGGATATATCCGGTGGATCGTTTCTAATAGTATTCTGTCGAAGACGATCTCCCCGGCATTATCTCCGAGGACGAGGAGACGCGCCGGCCCCGCGGAGTTCCGGGAGAGTCTTTCGAGCTCGTCGAGCTCGTTTTTCCAGGAGGCGAATTGAAACAACCTCGGATTTTCGTGAGCGAGGGCGTCCTCTTCTTTGCGGAGAATCGCGGCAAGATCAGTATCGAGGTCGAGGCCCTGCCGAGCTCCGTAATCGATGAGGTTTCCGGCAATGGAAAGCTTGACCGCGGAAAGGATGGGCTCGTCCGCCTCGGCGACCTTCCGGATGAGGGAAGGATACAACTCGAGGGCCTTACGGTTACTCATCCGCTTGACGGTGTAATAGGGATCCTCGACTCCGATATGATCCTTTAGCCGAAGATGAATCTCTTTGGACATGATTATGGGTGTTTCGGTAAGGGAGAACTCCGGTAGAATCTCGGCGACCGAGTTGACGACTTTCCTCTGCTGTTCCTCGTCCAAACCGCATAACCGGGAGGATTCGATGGCCTGGCGGAAGAAACAGGGTATACATTCGATGTTGGTTTTCATTCTGCTGCCCCAAAGATTGGTGTTGGTTCGAGCCTAGCGGCTCCGGCTCTTGGTACTCTCCTCGAGAGAGCCTACCATCTCTCTTATCGCGTCGGCGGTCGGACTCTCCCGGACCGCCGCGATATAGGGGCGTCCCTGATCACCCGATTTGACGATCCGCGGATCCATGGGGATGCGGCCTAAAAAAGGCACACCCATGTCCTCGGCCGCCCGTTCTCCTCCCCCCGTACCGAAGAGGTCCACCTCTTTATCACAGTGGGGGCAGATAAATCCGCTCATATTCTCGACAACGCCCAAAACTGGAATTTGGAGCTGCCGGGCGAAGTTTATGCTCTTTCTCGAATCGAGTATAGCCACATCCTGCGGAGTAGTGACGATGACCGCTCCGTCCATTTTGGGGATCAGCTGGCAGACACTCAACGGCTCATCTCCTGTTCCGGGAGGGCTGTCGATGATAAGGTAATCGAGGGAACCCCAGCGGACATCGGCCAGGAACTGCTTGATGGCACCCATTTTGAGAGGCCCTCTCCAGATGATAGGGGTGTCGTGTCCGTATCCGGCAAGGGCGAGGCTAATGGCCTTCAGATGGGGAATAACCTCGACAGGTTCGATTTCGTTTCCGTCGGCCTCGAGGACCCGGTCCTCGATTCCGAGCATCTTTGCTATGTTCGGTCCGTGGATATCCACGTCCAAGATCCCCACCTCGTATCCCTTCTCGGCGAGGCCTAGGGCGATGTTTACCGCCACCGTGCTCTTTCCGACACCGCCCTTTCCGCTCATGACGAGAAGGGTATGTTTGATATCCTGCATGTTTTTTTCGAGCCGGGCATCCTGTTCCTGCTGGGCGGTCTGCTGATCATTACTCATCGGTTCGTGTCCTCCCCGTTTTTACTTCGTTTTTACTTTGATTTCCCCGCCGGCGGCCTCGCGGATGCGGGACCAGGCGGCTTCTAATAAACCATGAATTTCATCCCGTGTAAACTCGGGATACGGTTTGCATGCCGAGACGGCACGGTGAAAGTTGGGATGAAAGGGAATACTGCCGAAAAGCGGAATCTCCTCGTTCCTGCAGTAAGCCTCGATCCGCCCTCGGTTTTCTTCGTTCAAGGTGCTTTTGTTGATGAGCACTCCGAAGGGCATCTCGAAGTGCCGAATGACCCCCGTGATCCGTTCCATATCGCTCATCGACGATACGGTGGGCTCTGCTACTACAACCGCAAGGTCGGCTCCGGTCAAGGCCGCCAACACCGGGCACGCCGTCCCCGGAGGCCCATCCACCAAGAGAAGCTCCGCCCCGATTTCCCGCGCCCTCTCCTCGGCTTTCTTCTTGACCAGGGTCACGAGCTTTCCCGAATTTTCCTCGCCGGGATAGAGGCGGGCGTGGAAGAGCTCTCCGTAGGGGGTAATGCTTCGAAACCACTCTCCCGAATCGGCCGGCTCGAAGCGTATCGCCCCGGCCGGACATGCGCGGTAGCAGACCCCGCACCCTTCACAGGCGGTTTCATCGATTCTGTATCCCCCATCCGGCGCTTCGACCGCATCGAACCGGCAGAGTTCGAGGCACCGTCCGCAGGAGGTGCACTCTTCCGGCACGATCCGCGCCTTCCTGCCACCGGTAAATATTCCCGATTCCAGTTTTTCCGGAGAGAGGATGAGGTGGAGATTAGAAGCGTCGACGTCACAATCGGCGTAGATTGCGTCTCCTTCCCGGGAAAACCAGCAGAAAGAACCGGTTAGGCTCGTCTTTCCGGTTCCTCCCTTTCCGCTTACAACAACGATCTGTTTCACAGGACGCCTCCCGGCGGTATCGAACCGAGAATACTCGTAACGAGGGTTTTGAACTTTCTCCGCAGGGGAGAGTCTTCCGGAACCAGCAGTCCCCGGGAGTAGCAGGACGCTATCTCTTCGTCGTAGGGAACCCTTAGGAGTACCGGAACGGATACCTTTTCCGCGAAATCTTCGATACCCGCGGCTCCGTCGAAGTACTTGTTGATGACGATACCGCAGGGTATAGACAGATTCCGGAGGACCTCCACCGAAAGCTCGAGATCGTTCAGTCCGAAAGGGGTGTCCTCGGTTACGAGTATACAGTAGTCGGCACCCCGTACCGCATTGACCATGGGGCAGCTCGTTCCGGGGGGACAGTCGATGACAACCGTTTCGGCACCCGCCGCCTCCGCGAGCTCACCGCCGTATTTTCTGACGCGTCTGATGAGGGGCGGCCCCAAGGGTTCTCCCAATGTAAGCCTCCCTTCGGCCCAGCAGCCTATAACGTTCCCGGGAGGCGCTTCGCCTGTACCCGGCTGGTGTTCCGCGGTGCGGGTGGTTACGTTCCGAGAGCCGCTCATCTCGCCGATTTTCCGGTCGACCTCGGTAATCGCGGCTTCCGGGCATACGTTTACGCATCCCCCGCAGCCGTGGCAGAGCCCGGGGAAAACGATGGCGCTCTCGCCGACCCGGGCGAGAGCGCTGTAGGCGCATACCTCTACGCACTCACCGCAGCCGGTACACCGGTCCGCGTCGATCCGTACCGTCGGAACGGTTACGTTTTCGACACCGAAATCCTCCGGGACGAGGAAGAGTGAGGTATTCGGCGCCTCGACATCGCAGTCGAGGAGACACACCGCACCGCCTAACACGGAGGCGATGTGCAGAGAAACGAAACTCTTGCCCGTACCACCCTTTCCGCTGGCCACAGCGAGGGTCATATACTATATCTCGCCGGTTTTGATTTTTTCGATCAGTGCCGAAGCGGGCAGCGTGTCCGCTCCGTCGACACCGGTCATCATCATAATCCCCGCCGCGTCCAAGACCCCTCCCGCCTTGGGTCCGACCTTCGACGCGATAATTTTGTTCACTCCGCGGTCAACCATGAGCTGGGCGGAGGCAATGCCGACACCGCTCGGGTTGGAGGCATTCGAATTTTCGACGATCTCGGTCTCACCCGAATCGGTATCATAGAACAAAAAGCATTCCGCCCGTCCGAACCGTGGGTCCATTTTAGCTTCGGGACTGTTCCCGCTCAAGGGTATACAATACTTCATATTTTCTCCTCAGTGACATCCGTCCTGATGATGATCGCAGGGCCCGCCGGCGCTCTCGAGACTTCCGGCGCGAAGTCCTTCGATGACCTCATCCACCGGTCCCGAAACGCCTAGGATCGTTTCGATTCCCATTTGGGCAAAGAGGTCATTGGCCCGCATTCCCATCCCGCCGGCGGCGACGAGGTGTACACCCTGATCGTGGAGGAATTGGGGAATCCGCCCCGGCTCATGACCGGGATTTGGGACAACCTCTTTTGAGACGACGCGATCGCCGTCGATGTCAACAATTGTGTACTCCGGGCACCGTCCGAAGTGCCCGGAGACCTTACCGTTTTCAGTCGGTATTGCCGCTCGTATCATCTTGCTCCTCTAAATTCGTTAGTCGTTGCTGAATGAGATTCAGTTCGGTCCGGAGAATCTGCTCCTGCTCCTTGAGAAACACCGTTTCATTCTCATAGGAACCAGCCTGCGGCTCCTGCCAATAGACGGGCTCTCGGCGAAAGCGAAACCCCCCGCCCGGTCCGTATCCGGAGTATCCGCCTCCCCGGCGCATCCCGCGTCCGTATCCGGGATATCCGCCGTAGGCGCCCCGGCGCCTGCCGAATCCGCCTTGCATGTATCCGGGGAAATCGTATCCCGCGCAGAATCCTAAACCTCTTCCGGTCATGGGACCTATTCCTTCGGGTCCCGTTCCATTACCTCTCGGCATATGTTACCTCCTCATAGTAATGAATATAATAATTATTCTCAATAGGGGAGAAAAAAATTACCTCCCCTATATCCTCTTCTATCACGCCTGTTTACACCGAGGGCACACCCCGTAGTACTGAACAACATGTCTTTGGATATCGTAGTCGTACTTCTTTTCGAGGGTATTCTCGACTTGCTCGTAGAGCTTCTGCTCCTCTTCCTCGAAATCGGAATACTTGACGACTTGAAAACACCTCGAACAGATAAGCAGATGATGATGTTTTTCCCGGCCGCCCCGTTCGGTAAGCTCGAAGCGGGCCTTTCCGTCACCGAAGTCGAGTTTCGTCACGACCCCCATATCCGCGAGGAGATTGAGCGTCCGGTACACCGTAGCGAGTCCGATACCGGGATACTCTTCGTGAACCCTCATAAATACATCTTCAGCGGTCATGTAGGATTGCTCACCCTCGTCGAGGGCCTGCAGAATTACCTGCCGGGGCAGGGTCATTCGCAGTCCCCGCCTCTTGAAGCGTCCATAGTAACCTCTGCAGACGTTGTTGTTTTGCATACGTCGACTCGACTCCTGATAATGATTCTCAACTATAAATATACATGGATGGACGGGAGATGTCAAGTATTAGGCGCTATCACCAAGCTCCATTCGACCTATTATTTTTTCGAGCTCGTCCAAGGTGTCTTCGAGGCGGGAGTACTCTTCTCGGGCTGTCTCGAGGTCTCCGGCCTTCGCCGCGTGCTCCACCTCTTCGGCAAGGTGCTTGCAGCTGAAAGCGCCTATAGTGAGACTGACCCCTTTCAATGAATGGGCAAGACTTGCTATCCGCTTCGCGTCCTCTTCCGAGAAAGCTCCGGAAAAAGAATTTTTCCGCTCGGGTATCTCGTTATAGAAGATCTTATACAACTCGTCTAAAAACTCTTCATCACCCTGTACCTGTTCCAGGGCGGCTTCCTTGTCTAAAAGCTCCACTCCTACCCCCCCCCTCAGACCAGGCCAAGGCCTCTCATCTCTTCCAGGAGCTTCTGCTTGGATATAGGCTTAGGGATATAGGCCTCGCATTGGGACTTGAAGGCTTCCATAATATTCTTGGGGTCGTTTAAAGCGGTGGTCATGATGATTTTGACACCGTCTAATCCCTCTTTTCCCTGCTTCTCTTCGATCTGCCGGATTTCTTTGAGCACGGTTTGTCCGTCTTTCTTGGGCAGCATGATGTCAAGGCACACGAGTTCATAGGGATCTTCCTCTTTCAACGCGAGCTTGAAGGCATCCACCGCCTCCTGACCATCGACGGCCAGATCGCATTCCCCGTAGGGAGAGAGAAACTTCTGAAGGAGTTTTCTGCTGCCGAACTCGTCTTCGACTATTAGTATCCGCATGGGTTTAGAATACCGTAAAAGGACACGGTGTGCAATTGTTTTCTCTCTTACTGTTTTCTCTCTTACCAGTATCGGATCATAACCCGATTCCCTTATCTCTTGATCTTTTTCTTGAGCTTTCGTATGTCCGGCTTTTTCATTTCACCGCTCTCAGCCGCCGCAAGTTTCCGTTTCTTCCTTATATGGAGCACAAAGAGGAAGAGTCCCCCGAAAAAGATCATCAGAAAACAGAGAATCTGCCCGGTTGTAAAGTTAAAGGCCGAAAGGAGGCGGTAATTGGGGTTGCTCGCGGGGCCGAGCTGAATCGGAAAGTTCAGTCCCGCGTCGGGCTCACGGAAATACTCGATGACGAACCGGACCAACCCGTACCCGATTATGTACACGCCCAGTAAGAAACCGTGGAAGGGCTTTCGTTTCCGGAACACGAACCATAGAATCAGCCATAGAAAGATCCCTTCGAAGAAGGCCTCATAGAGCTGAGAGGGATGCCGGGGCAGATTCACGAGCCTCTGGGCAGGATCGATATCCATCCCCGCCTTCCGGGCGGTTTCACGGACCCATTCCTCATCCGCGGGAAAACCCGGCGCCTGGGGGAAGATCATCCCCCACGCAACCGTGGTGACCCGCCCGTAGAGCTCACCGTTGATGAAGTTCCCGAGGCGTCCGAAGGTATAGCCCAACGGTATTCCGGCCACGATGATATCGGACCACTGGAAGAAATCCCACTTCTTGACCCGGCAGTAGATTACCGTTGCCACAATGACCCCTACGACTCCCCCGTGATAGGACATTCCCTGAAGCCCCACGAAATTTCCGCTCCCGTCGAAGGGCCACAGGATAAGCCAGGGTTTCGCCAGGTATCTTCCGGTGGTATCGTATATAAGAGTCGCAAAGATCCGCGCCCCTATCAAGAGTCCGATAATCCCCCAGAAGAAGAAGTTGACCACGTCCTCCTGCTTCCTGTCGGCGTTCCCCCGCTTGACCTGATACGAGGCGAGGAGGTAGGTAATGAGGAAGGCCACGATGTACATGAGGCCGTACCACCTGATAGGCAGCCCGGGGATAACCTCCGGCTTGAGCCATTCAGGAAAATGGATAAATCCCAACACTGTTAACTCCCTATTGTCTAACTCGAGTCTCCGCGTTCGATCCAGCCGGAGCTTCTCGGATTTGACCGTTCTCGAGATCGAAGGAGATGACGATGTTCTTTTTCTCCTCTTTTATCTCGAGAAATCGGCCGTGGCTCTCGATGACCACGCCCGGAAAAACGGTTCCCCGGATCTTGATTTCTCCGGGAAAATGCTGCTCGAACTTCTCCCGGAAGGTGAATAGGCGGAGGCTCCGCTTTTCCATGATCTTCATGATCTTGAACTTCTCCTTCCGCGCCTGCTCGAGCTTTGCTCGATTACCCTCTTTCTCCATTTTGGCCATAAACGAATCGAATTCCAGGAGTTTTTTCTTGATCTTCTCGATTTCCCGTTCTTCCGCTTCGATCTGATCGGCTACCAGGTAGTCCTGCCCGAAGGAAACCTCGGTCTTGATTCCGCTCACGGCTCCGAGGTTGTTGACCTCCAATCCCATGCGGGCACGGGCGGATCCGCCGATGAAATGCCCCTTCTCGCCGATGAGGCGTATCTTCCCGTTGGTCTTGACGAAGGATCTGAAGCAGTGATTCTTCAGCTGCACGTCATGGACCGCGAGGAGAGTCGACTGTTCGGCGAAGCCCGCCTTGATAGCCCCTTTGGTCCGGATAACCGCCTTTCCCCTTCCTTTGACCCCCTGGTTGATGGTAATATCTCCCTCCGCCGAAAGGAGAGCCCCATCGACGCTTTCTCCGATGGTAATCGAATCCCCCGCGAGGACGGTAAATCCCGATTCAACCGATCCCTTTACCTGTACAGCGCCCTTGAACTTGACATTCCCGCTCGAAAGATCGACATCCCCGTCGACGACATGAACCCGCTTGACCGCGATCGATTTTTTGTCGTAGAGGAGCTTCCCCTCGTATTCAGCGGTGAGCTTGACGCTTCCGTCATCCTCTTCTTCACGGTGAACCCCCTCGCCGATCTCGATATCGTATCCCTGAAAGCTCTTCGCGGGTACCGTCTTTCCGGTCAGGTCAAAGCCGTCCTTTCCGGTTTCTTCCGGAGGCATGAGCCGGGCTAAGGGCTGACCCTTTTTTACGAGGGTTATCCGGTTTTGATTACGGTAGTCGACGGAGCCGTCTTTGCGGATACTCACCTTCGAGCCGTCGGCAACGTCGACGGAGAACTCGATCTGGTTTCGGGTGGCGTGCCGCGGCTCTTCACCAACGGCCACAAGCATCTCCTCTACCGGTTCTCCCGCTTCGGCGGTCCGGACCGCTTCCTCGACCCGCTCCTCCCGGACCCCCCGGGCGATCCCCCTCTCCTTGATCATCCTGAGGACCGTCTCGAGCTCCGGATTAGTACCGCCGCCCTCCGCGGGGACAATCGTCAGATAGGCCTTCATCTTGTCCTCGGTCATTCTGAGCTCCGCCTTCCCCTCCCGGTAGGGGACAACCCGGACGGGAATCCGCCCATCCGCCTCGGCTGCCTGAAAGAGGCCCGCCCTCTCGGCGACGTACTCCCGTCCTTCCTCCTTGACGTTCCCGAGGAGCACCACCTCCGGTATCACCGGCTCCTTCGGTTTCAGCTCCCGCCCGTAGACGTCCCGTCCCGAAACTCCCTTTTCCGGGGGGATTACATGAAGGACCGGCTGGTGCCGAACCACGAATCCCATCCTCCGGACCTCATCGAGAGCGCCGACATCCGCGGGCTCTTCGAGACGCCGCCGGACCTTCTCCTCTTCTTTTTCGCTCAATGGGGTTACGGTGAACTCCACCTCGGCCTCACCCGGATCTTCGGGGGGTTTCCCCTCGGCGAGGAGATAGTCTTCGAGGACGAAATCGGTGCCCCTGAAGAAGTCGATAATAACGGCCTTCACCTTTTCAGTACGAAACCCTTTGATCCCGCTCTCCTTGAGCACGCCGCCGATCTCTTTGAGGCTCAGCTTCTTTCCCCCTCCCCTCCCCTTCACCAGGCGGAGAAAGGCCTTCAGATTGTCATCGGTCACGGAAATGTCGATTTCAGCGTCGGCATGGAGACTCAGGCTGGCTCCCTCGAGGGTTTTTTCCTTTTTCACGGCCTCCGCTAAGAGGGCCCGGATCTCCTCGGGAGATTCCAGATACTCGGTATTATACCCCAACTCCTCCGCCCTCAGAGCAATATCCCCGGCGGTGGGCAGCTCGGCGGCCCGGTTACCCGGGGTGAAATCTATTAAACAATCCGCGTTATCCGCGGAGAGCTTCAGGTCCCAGGTGTGATCTTCGAAAGGAATGACCTCGGCCCAATTACTCCCCCGGCGCAAGAAACCGGTCTTCTTTGCCGTCACCTCGGTGTGACGTTTCTCCACTCCATTGCCCGGGTAGAGCCCGATTTTCGGTTCTTCCTCGACAAGGAGAGGAGTGCCGAAGACGTCTTTCCCCATTTTCCCGGGCTTTGCGGGAGTCAGGGTAGCGATCTTGTCCCCCGTCTCGACCCAGGCGACGGATGTGATTTTCGGATCGATAGGAGCCGGCTCTGTGATCTCTTTCTTATCGACAACGGTAACGATTTCGGTCTTGGGTTGTCCGAAGGGAAGCTTCCCTGGTTTTTCCCGCTTCTTCTTGCGTTCGGTTTTCTCGACCCGAGTAAGGACAATCTGAGGGGGACCGGCATTCTCCATTACCGCGTGCGCCTCGGCCTGCCTCTTTTCAGGGACCGATAGCTCCTCCCACTCGATTATCTCATCCTGGGGATTCTGCGGAGGAGTGCCCTTGGCAACGGTAATCATCCCTTCCTCGAGAAAAGAATCCAGGGCCTTGGTATCGATCATCTCCTCGGGTATCCCCTTTTCCTCCAGGAGAGAGAGGATCTTTTTTCGGTCCCACACCTCTCCCTCTTCGTCGGGAACAAACCGGAGAACGGCCTCCATATCGTCTTCTTTTATGCTGAGGTTGATGGTTCCTCTTAAGCCGGCGTCTTCCATATTCGAATTGATTACCGTTGTGCCGATCTATCCGGAAAATCCGGCTTCGATCGCGTTGACAATTTTCTTCTTGAGAAAGTTGTTTTCTTTCCTGAGTTGGTTTATCTCGTACTGTTGGGTTTTTATTGTTTCTACCAAATCCCCTTCGGTCAGCGTTCCGCTGTGGAGGAGATCCTCCATGTACCTCATCTTGGTCTCGAAATCAATCTCCGCCTCCATGTCCGCCTCGTGATAGGAATCCTCGATAGTCTCGAAATCCATAGGACCGGTCCATTCGGCCTCGTCCTGTAACAGCTTGTCCGCCAAGCGGTAAATCGCCTGGGAGAGTACAGAATCCGGCTTGTAGATAACGATAGGGAGCTTCGACTTGAGAGCTATGTCCTGAAGCTCATCCCGATAGATAATCCCTAGGTGCTCCATATCGATATCCAGGTATTCCTTGCAGGATCTTCTCAGTTTTTTGGCCTTCCCCGCGTCCTTGGGGTCCTCGATCATGTTCAGTACGAGACGGGGCTGAAAATGGGCCGCCCGCTCTTTGAACTCCTTGTAGCTTTCGGGGTCCTGCTCGCTCACGGCCCGGATGAGCTTGGGAACGTATAACTGCTGAAAGGTGGTACCGGCTTTGAGAAGTGAGTCGATATAGTTTTTTGCCCGGCTTCCCTTCTTGAAAGTCGTATCCATGAGTCGGAATATCACGTTCTTGAGGAACAGGTACGCGTTGAGATTCGCCGTAGGTGTGGGAGCGGTAATCACGATCCCCTTGCCCGAGGTCAGGAAAAAATCAACGGTATTGAAGTTGGTTCCCGCTCCTAAGTCGATGATAAGATAATCCGCATCCACCGAAAGCAGCCGACGGATGAGCTTTTTCTTCTGGGAGCTCTTGAGATTCGCGGTCCCGGGTATCTCGGCGTCTCCCGGTACGAACCTCAGATTCTCCCATTCGGTATCGATGAGGATATCTTCGAAGGCGACGTCGCTGTTGTTGAGAAAATTCCCGATCCCCCGGGTAATTCCGGTCTGCCCCAAGATCAGATGAAGATTAGAGCCCCCGAGATCCGCATCGGCAAGGACGACCCGCCTGCCGGACTGTGCGAGGACGATTGCCAGGTTCGCGGCCAAGAGAGACTTACCTACACCCCCTTTTCCACTCGCTACAGGAAGTATCTGCATTTCCTATTCCTCAAACTATTCCTCAA
>CAZXMO010000013.1:0-4174 GCA_964641125.1 uncultured Spirochaetales bacterium | reverse complement strand
TAGAATGAGGGAAAAGCGGAGTTTTTAGATGAAAAACACGAGACGACTCACATGGATATTCCTGTCGGTAATCTTTACCGTGATTATCGGCCTCTTTATACTCGTACCCTCGGTGTTCGCCCAATCCGACGATGCCGAGATAAACCGGTACATGTCGTTGTTCGAACGGGTCTTTCGCTTCGTCCACGATAATTACGTCGATGAGGTGGATCCTGAGACCCTCTTTCACGGGGCCATGGACGGGCTCTTCGAAAGCTTAGACGACCCCCATTCCTCCTACCTCGTGCCCAACGAGATGCAGGACCTGACCGATACTACCTCCGGGCAATTCGGAGGTGTCGGCCTGTATATCACCAAATCATCCCAGCGGATCGGGGTGGAGGGAGAGGTTCCGGAGGACTATTCACCCTACGTCCGGGTAGTTGCTCCCATCGAAGAGACTCCCGCGGCACGGGCGGGCATACATGCAGGAGATTTTATTATCGCCATCGAGGGGGAAACCACCAAGGACCTCGACATCGATACCGTCGTCGATAGACTGCGGGGTATTCCCGGTTCTACGGTAACCGTCACAATCCTGCGAAACAAGGACATCGAGTTCGACGTAACTATCGAACGGGCCGTTATCGAAACCCCCACTACCCGGCATGCCATGATCCCCGGAGGAATCGGCTACTTGAGAATTATTCAATTTACCCCGCTGACGACGGAAAAAGTCAAAGAAGCGATCGAGGAATTCGAGGAAAACAATTACCGGGGACTTATAATCGACGTTCGCAACAATCCCGGAGGACTCTTGTCGTCGGTAGTAGACGTCGCCGACATCTTCCTTCCCGGCGGAGTAGTGGTATCCACGAAATCGCGCATTCCCTCGGAGAACGAGGTATACACCGCGGATCAGGACATCGATGTTCCCTTGAACAAGCCCATCGTACTCCTCATCGATCAGGGATCCGCTTCCGCCTCGGAAATTTTAGCCGGCGCCTTCAAGGACCGGGAACGGGCCCTTCTGTTAGGCGAACAAACCTTCGGAAAGGGATCGGTCCAGCAGGTGAAGTACGTCGGAGAGGGGGGATTCAAGCTGACCATGTCCCGTTACTACACCCCGGCGGGTATCAACATCGATCAGATCGGGATCGAGCCGGACCGGGTCATCAAAGAACCGGAGTTCACCGATGAGGAACAGGAATCGTACCGGCGCATCCTAAAAAACAGGTGGATCGAAGACTTCGTGGACGGAAGGAAGTCGATCAGCACCCGGGAAATCAATACCTTTATCGACGAGCTCCAGGAAGAACGGGGGATCATCCTCAAAGACCGGATTCTCGGCCGGCTCATCCGGAACGAAATCAACCGGCGGATCGATTCTCCCCCGGTCTACGATCTCAAATACGACATTGTTCTTCAGGAAGCGGTGGAGCTCCTTCGGGAAGGCAAAGTCGCGGGAGGAAAACGATGACCTTCGAACAAATCAGAGTCAAGACGAACGAGAAGACAGGCCTGTACGACATTACTTCACAGGTCAAAAAAATCGTCGCATCCTCGGGCACCGAAAACGGCATGTGTCTCGTGTATTGCCCCCACACCACCGCGGGCATTACCATCAACGAGGCTGCCGATCCGAGCGTGCAGGAGGATATCCTCAAGGAACTCAATAAGGTGATCCCCTTCAGCGACGGATACTCCCACAGGGAGGGCAACTCCGCGGCGCACATCAAGTCGAGCTTAGTCGGCTGCAGCGAGACCGTACCCATCCACAACGGTAAGCTCGTCTTAGGTACTTGGCAGGGGATTTACTTCTGTGAGTTCGATGGGCCGAGGAGTCGGTCAGTATATATTAGGGTTGGTGAGTAGGAAATGCCCCAAAGCTTGGGGGTATTGTTCACGACTAAGGTGAATTAGTGCTTATGGCGCAAGTAATAAATGAATTCAGCACCGCTGAAAGCCCTATATAACAGATTAAACCGGTTAATTATTTGAATAATTACGAAATAACCGAAAAAAACACCAAGGTTTGGGGCACTGGACTTTACTTCACAAAATAATGAAACAATACCTATTAAAATCAGAACCACTGGCGGGGAAAGTCGAAATCACAGGAAAGGATTTCCATTACCTCGTCCGGGTACGTCGGCTAAAACTTGGATGCTCGATTCCGGGACTTTCACCCCAGGGAAATCGTTACACCTTAACACTTGATAAAATAGGTTCTGAATCATGTACCTTTTCAGCGCTTCCCGGGTACCCCCGCAATCCAGCCGGATCCTCAAGCCTCATTCAAAACCCCCATGAGGTCATTTCCATTAATCAAGATTCTTCATCACCTTCGAACATTACCCTCTACCAGGGCCTTCCAAAGGGAGCAAAAATGGACATGATTGTGAGGATGGCGATAGAATGCGGAGCCTCACGGATAGTCCCCTTGAAGTCTAGGCACTGTGTAGTCAAACTCGAGGGAAAAGCCATCGAGCCCAAGATGCAGCGATGGAGAAGGATCGCAAAAGAAGCGGCGCAACAGTCGGGAGCTTTCTGTTCACCACAAATCGAACCTCCCTTGGAAATCTCGAGCATCCCGACCGTCCAAAGCAATAGTGGCGATAGTATTGGTTTATTTTTTCACGAGGAACCTCTTGAAAACTCCAGCCTACACGGGTATCTTTCAGGTCAATTCAATAATATAGCACTGATTATCGGCCCGGAGGGCGGATTTGCCGGCGAAGAAATTGATCAGATGATACAGAAAGGATATCATTCTATCTATCTCGGAAAAAGAGTATTGAGGACCGAAACCGCAGGCATCTATGTGCTCGGGGCCATACAGACAATCATGCTCGAGAGGGGAACGTGGAAGCCAGTTTAATAGAAGTACGGGGAAGAAAAAGGACTACTGTCCTCGATATTCCGGTAGATATTTTCAGCGAAGGTGATCTCGATACTATTACTCAATCCATGCTCGAAAATGGAAAAACAAATCAAATAGTCTTTCTCTCTACTTCGGGTATCCTAAGGGCAAGACGAAATCATGATTTCGGCCAATGCATTCGAAATGCTTCATTGATCGTACCGATTTCCTATGGGATCGTACGGGGAGCGAAATTCCTTAAACATGCCGATCCAAACCGCTTTATCCCCTTCGATTTCGTTATTCGACTGCTTGGAGCCCTCGAAGAACAAAAAGGGTCCCTCTTCCTGCTTGGGCATAAACAGCAACAACTTCAAACTGTAGAGTCTAACCTCAAAGCCTCTTTTCCGGGACTTCGTATTGTCGGTAGATACGTGGGATTTTTCCCTCGGGAGGCACAAGATAACATCATAACCGCAATCAAAAAAGCCGCCCCCTCACTGCTCTTAATGGGAAAGGGGCCTAAAGGACGTAATCTTTGGCTTTTCGAAAAGAAAAAAGAGTTTAATCCCGGTATTACTCTTTGGTGCGGAGATTGTTTTGATATTATATCGGGTAAAAAACCGCGTCCCTCACGCGCTCTTTGGAATCGTGGGTTGGAGTTTCTGCCCCTTCTCGTTAGACGGCCTTGGAGATTATTCAGAGTAGTTTTGTATTGGTACTATTGGATTCTGATAATCTTGTATAGAATCGGAAAAAGGTAAAAACTGCCCCAAAGATTGGAGTTTTTGGCGCTAAACTTGATAAAGTTTGAGGTATTCGTATAGCTCTTTTAATCGGTTCTGGCTTCGTTCCGTAAAGAGTCGTCCCGCAACACCCCTTAGGGATGGGAATAACAAGAAAACAGCCAAGAGATCGGTTACAAAGCCAATGGATAAGAACAGAAGAGCGCATACGAAGGATCCGGCAAACATCGCGAACTCTTTTTCCGGATATTCCCCCTCCGACACTTTTGCCATAACCGCTGATCCAGTGGATTTCAATTCCTGATAGCATATAAAAAAACCGAGAAAACTGATACTTCCTGCAAGTGCCGGAATGAAAAACGATCCCATACGTCCCGCTAGGTAGATGAGAAGAACTACTTCTCCCAGCGGTATCAAACTCAAAAGAAGACCCCACAGCAGGAGCTTGAGAATGAGAGACCTATCGAAAATTTGCACAAGAGCCTTATTGCTGAACATAACAAATGCAATCTATCACAATGATGGCATTTAGTTAATGCCCCAAAGCTTGGTGTTTTCCGTCCGAGCCGAGAAAACCTCGAGGCCG
>CAZXMO010000012.1:42966-62522 GCA_964641125.1 uncultured Spirochaetales bacterium | reverse complement strand
TCGGTCTTGACTCCCCCGAGCTCCTCGGAGAGCTTCTTTTCGAAGCGCAGCGCAGCGGTTTCGATAACCGATTCGGCTGTTTCTTTTCCCTGCTCATTCAAGACTTTAACCAGATCCTCCGACGCTTCATCGCCAAGTTTATCACGCAAAGATTTCGGTATAGCAATTATGGGAATAGGCAGCCTCCTTCATAAATCCTATACCACTAGAAAGTATACGGTGATTCGTATCCGTGGTCAATTTACGAGTAAAACGCCTCCGGCCCCGGATAATGGAATTTTTTCTCCGCAACAATTCGGGAAAACACGACATATTCACAGAGGGCCTCGCTCTTGAGTACCCCCTCCTGGAACAACAGGCAACGAATACGGGCCCGTTTCTTTTCGATAGACCCCTCCGAGGCGCGCATCTCGATGATACCTTTGTCGATATCGACGGGGCTGTGATAGGTTATGCTCATGGACCCGGTCATCCCGGAAGTTTGGAGCTTTACAAAGACGTACCAGCTTGCAAGCTCGTCGAGCATAGTTGCCTGAATTCCTCCGTGAAGGACCCGGAGATACCCTTGATAGTGCTCCCCCGGCTCCCAGCGGCTTACGATCTCATCCCCGTCTTCGAAGAAGTCCATCTTGAGACCCAGAGGATTGGCGGGGGAACATCCGAAACAGTTGTAACCGGGCAAACCGGCATAGGGATTCTTGAGCGGTTTCATATCTTCCTACTATATGCGAAAGGGGTATCAAGGAGAAGCGGTCCGGTGGATATTAAAAAAGACCGCCCGAGAATGGGCGGCCTGTTTGTGTTAGGTCTGATGTGGGCCTTAGCCGGCTACGATTGCGTCGGAGGGGCAAACGTCGACACAGGCGCCGCAGTCGGTGCACTTTTCCGGATCGATCTCGTAGATGGGATCGCCCTCGGAAATGGCGTCAACCGGACATTCGGGCTGACACGCACCACAAGCTACACATTCGTCAGTAATCTTGTATGCCATTGGAATCTCCTTTCCCTGTATAATCTTGGGGGATACTACTAAAAAAAGAGGAAAAGATCAACCCGTGAACTCCGAATGGGGGGGATGAGTATCTCCCTCCTCCATAAACGATACGACCCTGTCCCTGGGAACTTCTCCGGTGGCCCCCTGCTGGGCGGCAACGAGGGCCCCTAGGGCATTGGCGAAGCGGCAGGTGTACTCCAAATCCTTCTCCCCCACCAGACAGTCCAAAAATCCCGCTGCACAGGCGTCCCCGGCCCCTACCGGATCGACCAATTGGACGGCGTAGGAGGGGGCGTAGGCCTCGTTTTTTCCGCTTTTCGCGTAGATTCCCCGGTCTCCGAGGGTCACCACGCAGTGCTCGAGACCGAACTCAGCCATAAGCTCCCCGGCACGCCCGCGGATATCATCCTTAGAGAGGGAAAACATATCGGCGAGGAATAGGAGCTCCTCCTCGTTGAGCTTGAGGATGGTGGAAACTTCGAGGGATTGACTGATGACATCCTCTGTATAACAGTTCTTCCGTATGTTTATGTCGTAAAAAATGTTTTCCCCGGTGAAACGCTCTACCAGAGATCTGAAGGTCTCCCGGGACCTCTCGTTCCGCTGGACCACGGTTCCGAAACAGAGAGAATCGGCATTTTCCATCAGCTCGACCAAATCTTCGGTGCGATGTATGTGATCGTAGGCTACATTTTCATTGATGGTATAGTCGGGGTTCTTGTTTTCGTCGAGATATACGTCTACTGTTCCGGTGGGGTGGCGGGGATCCATCTGAATGTGATCGATGGGAAGCCCCAAATCCCGAATCCTCTTCAGGGTCCTCTCCCCAAGCTGGTCGGTTCCGAGACGGGTAATGAGCCGGGCATCGTCCCCGAGGGTCATCAGCCGGTAAGACAAGTTGAAAACGGCACCACCTAAGACCGATCCGTCGGGAAACATGTCCCACAGGGTTTCTCCGTAGGTGGCAAAAATGTGGTTCACCGGTTCCTCCTCTCATCCATGTCGTATTTTCTAAGCATGACACGTATGCTTAAATGCTTCAATGACGGCACTGGTACTATACCCTCGAGACCGTTTATCTCTTTGCAAATACCGGCGGAATCTGCTTTAATATCAGGACTAACGACCATTGCAGGAGATGCTCTATGGGATTTACCATTACCGGCACCGGATGTTCACTGCTGGACAAGCTCTACACCGATATCGACTTTTCATCACCGGTATTCCAAAGGTACGCGGCGGTTCGGGAGGGGGACGGAGGAATAGTCCCCGGAAAGCTCGTATTTGCCGAGGAGTTCGGAAAATTCGCCGGGGAGAGCTTTGAAACCGCCCTTTCCCGCATAACCGGAGGAAAGGAGCCGGACAGTGAAAATTTAGGCGGTCCCTCCATCGTATCATTGATCAATACCGCGCAGCTCCTCGCCGAAAAACCGGTCGGGGTGGAGTTCTACGGCACCTTGGGAGACGACGAGATGGCCGACACAATACTCGGTATCATACGAAAGACCCCTGTGGATATAAGCCGCTACGAGAAGACGACCGGACCCTCCCCGTCCACGGTCGTCCTCTCCGATCCGAGGTGGGACGACGGCCACGGGGAGAGGGCCTTCATCAACACAATAGGGGCCGCGTGGAACTGTACGCCCGGACACCTCCGTACCGGGTTCTGGAAGGGAGATGTCCTGTGCTTCGGCGGTACCGCTCTAGTCCCCAATATCCACGACAATCTGACCTCCCTCGTAGCCGGGGGCAAGGAAAACGGGAGTGTGACGGTGATAAACACGGTCTACGACTTTCGCAATCAGAACCGGGAACCCGAGGGCAAATGGCCCCTCGGAGAGAGCGACGACACGTATGCCTTTACCGATCTTCTCATCATGGACCACGAAGAGGCCCTACGCTTAAGCGGAAAACGGAATCTCGAAGAGGCGGTTTCCTTCTTTATCCGAAAAAGGACCGGATCGTTTATCATCACCCACGGTGCCGGTTCGGTGACCCTCTATTCGGGAGGAGATCTTTTCGACAAGCTGGATCCGACGGAGATACCCGTCTCCTGGGAGGTCGGACAGCGTCTCAGGGAGGGGACCGCCCCCGCCGGAGATACTACCGGATGCGGCGACAACTTCGCCGGCGGGGTTATCGCCTCCTTAGCCTCTCAGCTTATGCGGAAGGGACATGACGGACTCGACCTGATCGAGGCCGCGGCCTGGGGAGTCTGTTCGGGGGGATTTGCCTGCTTTTACACGGGGGGCACCTACCTGGAATCGGCACCCGGGGAGAAGCTGGATAAGATTGCCGACCTCTTGGGGAAATATCGGAAACAAACCGGGGGTTCTTTCCCGGACACCCTGTAAAAATCCCGAAGGAAACGGAGAGAAACATGAACAGAGAGACAATCGGGCGCGGCAAGCTCGTCCAATTCGGCGCGGGGAATATCGGCCGGAGCTTCATCGGACAACTCTTCTCCCGGGGCGGGTACGAGGTGGTCTTCGTCGACATCGATACCGCGCTGATCGAAAAGCTCAACTTAGAAGGTGAGTACCGGGTTGTAGTCAAGCGCAACGACCGCCCCGACGAGATCCTCACTATAGGAGGTGTTCGCGGGGTGGACGGAACCGACACCGACCGTGTCGCCGGGGAGATAGCGGACGCCTCCTATATCTCCACCTCGGTGGGAAAGGGAGCTCTTCCCCATATCATGCCGGTCATCGCGGAGGGCCTCCTCAGAAGGTCGTCTCTGTACCCGGGGCGGTCCGTGGACATCATCATCGCCGAAAACATTCGGAACGGGGCGGATTACTTCCGCGCCTCCCTCTCGGATCAGCTGCCCGGGGACTTCCCCCTCGCCGAGACGGCGGGGCTCGTGGAAACGAGCATCGGGAAGATGGTCCCCATCATGAGGGAGGAGGACCTGAAACACGATCCCCTGTGGGTCTTCGCCGAGGAGTACAACACCCTGATCGTCGACAAGCGGGGTTTCTTGGGATCCCTCCCGGATGTTCCGGGACTCAAACCGGTAGAGAATATAACCGCCTACGTCGACAGGAAGCTCTTCGTCCATAACTTGGGCCACGCGGCGGCGGCCTACCTGGGATACCGGAAGAACCCGGAGTGGGACTACATCTGGGAACCCCTGGAAGACGATGAGGTGTATGCCGAAACGAGGCGGGCCATGGAGGAGGCCGCCGCCGCGCTTAATGCCGAGTATCCGGAGGACCTCGGGCTTCCGGACCTGGAAGAACACATCGACGACCTTCTCGGCCGATTCCGGAACCGGGCCCTCGGGGACACCGTCTACCGGGTGGGAAGGGACTTGAAGAGGAAGCTCGGGAAAAACGACCGTCTCGTCGGAGCGATGCTCCTCGCGGAAAAACACTCCCTTCCCTACACCGCTATTGCCGAAGCGGCGAAGGCGGCCTTTTCATTTCGCAAAACCGATGAAAACGGTAACCTCTTTCCCGGGGACCGGGAGTTCGCTCGATCTATATATCCGAAGGGACTCGGGCACGTTCTGGGCGAGGTATGCGGGCTCGACGAAGCCCTCTCCGCTGAAGGCGCCGTGATGAAGAAACTACTCGAATAGCAGCCTGAGGGCGTGAATCCACCTCTTCAAGAATCCCGCCTCTTCGACCTCCCTCTCCGCCACGAGGGGAAAGCGGGCTAACTCCTCCCGCCCGGCGAGGAGGACGATCCTCCCGATCGGTTCCCGATGAAGGATCGGGGCGATGAGAGGGGTCTCGTATTCTATCCTCGTCGACAGAAGCGGAAGCCGGCTCTTGGGAATTACGGCGACTATTTCCTCTCCGGGAATCGGCTTTATCCGGTCGAGCCTCCCCTTCCACACCCTGACCGGCTCGAGGCGGGTCCGGCTCGGCCGGATGAGGGTATATTCGCCGTAGCCGTAATCGAGGAGCGCCCGGGCGTCGGCCGCTATACGGCGCCTCCCCTCCGGATGAGTATCGCCGTCTCCCCCGAGGAGAACCGCGATCAGCCTCATCCCCTCCCGCTCGGCGGTCACCGCCAGATTATAGCCGCTCTCGTCGATGTACCCCGACTTGAGTCCGTCGAGCCCGGGATACTCCCCTAAGAGGACGTTCCTGTTGGCCTGGGTAATCCGGTGAAACTTATCCGGCATATCGACGTTGTGGTCCTCGGGATAGGTGAACTCGCCCACCGCATGATAGGCTTCGAGGGCGTCCGGGTGCAGCTCCACGTAGAGCCTGCAGAAACGTACGAAGTCACGGGCGGTAGTGATGTTGTCCGCGCTCAACCCCGAAGGGTCGACGAAGCGGGTATCGGCGAGGCCAAGGGCCTCCGCCTCCCGGTTCATCCGCTCGACAAAGGGCTCCACACCGCCGGAGATGAGATAGGCCGCGGCGATAGCGGCGTCGTTCCCCGAACTCACAGTTAGGCCCAGGATGAGCTCGTCGAGGGTCAGGTACTGTCCGGGTCCCAAGAACATCAACGAAGACCTCGGAGGAAGGCTGGTCCACCAGGCGTCCTCGGGTATGGGAATCTCCGCATCGGAGTCGAGCCGCCCGGCGGCAGCCGCATCGAGGAGGAGATGCACGGTCATCAGCTTGGTGAGCGAGGCGGGAGGAATCGGAGTATCGGGATTCTTCTCATAGAGAACGGTTCCGGTCTCGAGCTCGAGCATGACCGCCGAAAGGGCCCGGATGGGAACATCCCCCTGCCCCCCCGGTCCGAATCCGAAAGCGGCGGAGGCGGCGGCGAAGAGGACCTGTGCGAGGAAAACGATCCGTACGAGGGGGGCCCGGGAGATCACAACTCGATGATCCTCCCGGTCGGGAAGAGCTCCGCGTGCGAGGGGTGACAGGTAAAGAGGATGCACTGGGAAACACCCGAGAAATTCTCTAGAGTCCCGGCCGCGGCCCGCTGCCGCTGGGGATCGAGGTCGACTAAGGGATCATCCAGGATAAAAAATCTCCCCTCCGTGTCCCCGAAGTATTCCGCCATGGCAAGGCGCATGGCCAGAGCGAAGGCGTCTTTGGTCCCGGCGGAGAGGTATCGGTATCCGATGGCGGTTCGCTCACCTCCGACACAGGAAGCGGGAAGTCCCTCTTCCCCGGTTTCCGCGGAATAGCGGTTCGAGGTCAATTCGTTCAGGTATTCGGAAACCCGTTCGGTAAGCCCCCCGTAGGGATTCCTGCTCACCTCCTCGAGGATAGCCTCGCTGTATCGCTTGACCGTATCGAGGGCAATTCCCTCCGATCTGACCCGCTCGAATTCCCTGTTCTGCCTCGATACCGCCGCGGCGGCCTGTTCGGCGGTCATTTCAGGCATGGTCTTTTCGAGAAGTTCGATCTCGGCATTGACGGCAAGCAGCTCTTCCCTTTCCCGCTCCCACCGGTCTCGAGTATTCCGGTAGGTATTCCTGAACTCCTCGACAGTCGAATATCCCCCGGGAAGTGACGCGAGAGCTCCGAGCTCATCTTCGACCGTCCGCTCCTCATTCCGTATCGCGAGGATCTCGTCCAAGACCTTTTCAGGAGACTCGTACCGCTCCTCCAGCTTGGAGATATCCCGGGAAAGATATTCGACCTCCCTGCTCACCTGTTCGTACTCTTCCCGCGTTCGGTTGAAATCCGACTCCGCTGTTTCGAGATCGACTGCCCCCTCAGTCCCCGAGTCTGAAGTTTCCGGCGCAAGCTCTTTTTCGAGCTCTTCTAATGATGTCTCCGCCGATTCTTCTTCGAAGATTTTTCGCGTTTCCCGAATCCGTTCGTCGAGCGCCCGGATCGAGCCGAGTGTTTCCTCCGCCTCGTCCGTGTCCGTGAAACCCCGCGAAGCGAGGAAATCGCGAACGGACTTTTCCGCCTTTTCGATTTCCTCTTCGAGTCTCTTCGAATCCTCTTCCCCGGCGGATACCGCGATCCGCCAGTCCCGGTGCTGTAGGGTGAGTCTCCCCTCCTCGGTGAGGACCACCGGCTCCCCGGGGCGTACGGTCAGCTTCCGGGCCTCCTCGTTTCCCGCCGCGGCGCTGAGTTCCAACTCCTTCCGCGCTTCTAACTCGATCCGTACTCTCCCCGATTCGAGCTTGCCCTTGAGGACATCCCTCCGCCTTTCGGTATCCCGGAGGTCGTGCACATCCTCCCGGTTGACCTCGGGGAGCCCCTTCCGCTCCTGTTCGAGGGTTTCGAGGCGGTCTTTGAGCTCCTTGAGCTTGGTGTAGCGGGCCCGCCTGGTTCTTTTGACGGCGTTCCGTTTTGCTTCGGCGAGGACTTCCCGGGCCCTCCTCTTCTCCTCTTCCGCCTTGACAAGCTGTTTCTCGAGCTCCCCGTACCGCCCCCGGGAGGTGAGCCAATTGTTATAGTCTTCGTTCAAGCTCGCCTGCTTCCGCTTCGAGGCCTGGATGCGCGCTTCCAGAGTATTCCGCCGATCGATATCCTCGAAGGACGCCTTGTGTGTATCGAGAAAAGCGCGATCTCTCCCCACGGAGCCGCTTAGAGACTTTTCACGAGTGAATAGCTCCCGAAGCCTTCGCTCCTGCTCTTCGATCTCCCGGGCCTTCCGCTTCCGGTCTTCCAGCTCGTAGTAGGCGGCGAGAATCCGTCCGACCTCCCTGCTCCAGCGGCCGGTGGAGTGCCCCTTCTTCTCAGCCGGACCGTTTCGGCGGATGTCCCAATTACTGAAATAGTCTTGGTGTCCGGCTTCGAGTATTTCCCTGAACCGGGTGACCGATATCCCGTCGGCCTCGAGAAAGCCCGTCTGGAGGATATCCGCTAGGTCGTGGAGGGTATCCTTGCCCTCGGAACTCACCAAGTCCTCCAAGGTCCGCTCGAGGCCGCTCTGTCCGGTAAGAAAGACGTTTTTGAGAGTTCCTAAGCCGAATCCGAGGATTTCAGTCAAACGCTCATGGACCGGTTCGTCTCCGGTCACTCGTCCCCCGCCGGGGAGGATGAGAACTGCAGCAGGATCCTCTCCCCACCTCTTTTCGAGACTGTATGCTCCGGAGGAGGTCTCGAACTCCACAGTCACGTCGATGGTGTCGCCGCCGGCAAGAGGGAGGAATCTTTCGAGGAAGCTCTTCCGGACCTTCCCCTTAGGCCGGCTCGGTACGGTGAATGCCGCTTCCAGGGCCGCGAAGACGGTCGACTTTCCCGATTCATTGGGCCCGAGCACGATATTAAGTTCCGGCATGAAATCGAGGGTCCTGCGGGCGATCCCTCCGAAAGAGCCGATACGAAAGACGGTTAACCTCATCCCCGGACCTTCCGCAGGAGCTCATAGGCGCACTGTAATGCCCGGGGGTCTTCCTCTTCCGCGAGTTGGGTAAGGAGGCGGTGCGGAAAGGATCCGCGGGTAAACTCATCTTCGATATCCCCGGGAGTGATGATCTCGGAGAGCCGGGATTCATCGAGTTTTACGTAGGCATAGGCGGCTTCGAGGCGGTTTTTGAGCTCTTCCATCAGGGGAAACCGGTCCTTCGCGAGGGCGCCTTCAAAATCGATCCTCAAGAAACTCGTGTCCGGATTCACCTCTCCGGCGAGGAGTCTCGCCTCGAGCTCTCCGATATCATCTTCCCCGCGTATTTCGGCCGTTTCATCGTAGAATCGATAGGTTCCTACGGTTTTAGGTTCTATTCCGATGCTCCTCTTCCCGTCGTCGGCGGAGAGGCTGACCAGCCAGGCGCTTCCGGCATGGGTGCAGTCGAATCCGTCCGGTTCCGGAGTCCCCGGAACGAGCAGTCCCCCCTCTCCCAAGAAGCCGCCCTGGAGGGGGTGTTTCAGATGGGTGTGACCGACAATCCACATGTCGAGCCCCGCCCCTTTGAGCTCTTTCAGCGTCATGGGGAAGTATCTCCCCGCCGTATCGGGGGAAAGCCCCTCTACGCTGCCGTGGGCTATACCGATGCGCCAAGGGGGCTCATGCCCGGCGGCGTCGGCCCCGGAAGCGGCGGTCACAGGATCTGAACCCTCGTCCGTCCTACCGGCGATCCAGCCGATCCGATTATCAGTTGAGGTTCTGGCATCGCAGGGGCCGGGGTAAAAAACGATATTTAGTCCGAAGGAGGAAAGATCGTAGGGTTTTTCTTCGGCAAGGACGAGAATCCTCTCATCTCCGGCCCGGGCAAACCGCTCCCATAGGGCGGAGCCCTTCCCGCTCAGGTAATCATGATTTCCGGGAAGAACGCATACGCACTCTCCGGCGAAACCGGTCAAGATTCCGGCGGACTCGTCGACTAGGGCGGCGGGAACGTTCTGTTTTTCGAAGAGATCGCCCGCGATGACGAAGAGCCGGCATTCTTCACGATTCGCCGTTTCGACGCACCCCTCGAGGGTTTCGAGCCGGGCCCGCTCGAGGTCCGCGCCCAGCGGTCCGTAGCTCGAAAAAGTCATCCCGAGATGAAAATCGGAGGCGGCAAAGAGGGTAATCTCCATGCCGGACACCCTATCACACTTCGCGGGAAAAACCAATAAACCTGATACGCCGAATCAACCGTGATGGACCCACTCGATGGCTTCGCGGACCAGCTCTGAGGAGGATGAAAGGCCCAGCTTGACCTTGAGCCGCTCCCGGTAGGTGTCCACCGTCTTACCGCTTATCTTAAGCTGCCCGGCTATCTCCTTAGTCTTGTATCCCCTGCCGATCAGCTGGAAAACCTCGATCTCCCGGGTACTCAGCTCGTCGAAGGGATCGACCCTCTTGGTTTGGGGGCCGCTGTGGAGTCTCTCCAGTATGCGGTCTTTAGTTTGATCACTCAAATATATCCGTCCCTCGAGGACGCTGCGGATAGCTCGGATCAGTTCGGTTCCCGAGGCTTGTTTCATAATGTATCCCCGGGCCCCGGCCCGCAGCACCCGTTCGGCGAAGACCATCTCCTCGTGCATCGACATGACCAGTATCTTGATGGTGGGGACCTGGATTCTCAGGTCCTGGATCAGATCGAGACCGCTGGAACCGGCTAAGGAGATGTCCACGATCACCACATCGGGAAGGTCCTCGAGGATCGCATCCCGGGCTTCGGGGGCGTCCTCGGCCTCACCGGAAACCTTGAGGTCTTCCTCCTGCTCGAGGATCTGTCTGATACCGTCCCTCATAACCGCATGGTCGTCTACGACAAAGATCCGATGCACCTTTCTCATGATCGTACCATACCCTAAAAGGTCCCTTCGAAACACTCAGGGAATCCTTGGAAGTTCCTGTAAGGAGTTTCCCCTACATTAGAGCGGAACAACACACTCCACCGTGGTCCCCCTCCGGTCACTGAAAACCTCGAGTCTTCCCCCGATGAACCGGCTCCGGTTTTTCATGGTCTTGAGCCCCATCCCCTTCCCGGTATTCCGGGGATCGAACCCTCTTCCGTTATCTCTCACCCTGATCGATAGTTCGGATTCGTTGCCTTCGATCTCGATGGCCACATGATCAGCCTCCCCGTGGCGGACCGCGTTATTGAGGGCCTCCTGGACAATCCGGTAGAGATGAATAGCCCGTGACGGGTCCCGGAGAGAATTCCCGTATTCCGCTCTGCACTCACATCGGATCCCGTACATTGCAGAGGTCGCCAAGGAGAGCTCTTCCAGTGCCGGAAACAGCCCTTCCTCCTCGAGGAGAACCGGATACAGCCCCCCGCTTATTCTGCGTGTCTGCGTCAGGATTCCGTCGATGTACCGGTAAATTTTTTCGGCGTCCTCCGCCTCGCGGGCCCCCTTCTTTTTGAGCTTGTCGGTCAACACCTGACCCAAGAAGGCCACACCGCCGAGCTCCTGACAGAGACCGTCATGGAGCTCCTGTCCGATCCGCTTTTGTTCCATCCGGGAGGCTTCGAAGACCCGGTTCTGAAGATCGTAGATCTCGGTCAGATCGTGGATTATCACCGAAACCCCGATAATTTCCCCTTTTTCGTAGATGGGGTTGACCACGATACGGAGAGCGCGGCCTGCGTCATCCGGGGATACCGAGATCTCCTCGTCGAACCGGCGTCCTAGGAGCACCTGACCGAGCCTTTTCTCCACCACCGTGATCAATTCGGCGGGAACGAACTCGTAAAAGATCATCCCTTTTCCGACCCGGGTATCCCACAGCCAATCTATAAGCCGCAGAAATTCCGGGTTTATGAAGAGAAGCCGTCCTTCCCGGTCAACCGACGCCATAGCCACCTTTACATTATCGATAAAGGCCCTCAGATTGGCCCGGTTCTTACTCAAGTCGGCCTCGAGAAGCTTGGTCCTGGTGATGTCCAGGGTAACCGAAGACCATATTTTCACATTCCCCGATACCCCGCTCAAAGAGGCGAAGGTGTGAAACCAGTAGTCCCGACCGTCCCGCCATCTCAAGGGAAACTGAAAATCGACCATCATACCGGGCAGTTCGGTAGACTCGAGGAGTCCGGTCAACTCTTCTCGGTATCCCCTGGGTATCCGAGCGAGGATGGAGAGGGGATCTACGACCAGCTCCTCGGGGGTTATCTCGTATCGTCGAGTTATCTGAGGACCTACATAGTCGAAGCTTATCCACTCTTCTCCCGATCCGGTTCTGAACTCGGCAACGATACCCGGGATGCTTCCGGCGATCTTTCGAAACCGCTGTTCCCCTTCGTAGAGGACCCCCTCCATCTTTTTCCGTTCGGTTATATCTTTTCCCGTAAAGATTCGCACCGGCGGATTTGACGGAATATCGGCCCTATTGACCCAAAAGCACCTGCTCCGGCCGATGGAATCGATGCCGTGGACCTCGAAACTTTCTCGCGCGGGTACAGCCTCGATATCGGGCTCGAACCGCCCGAATACGAGGGACACCGGTTTTCCCAGGAGCTCTTCAGTCCCGAAAGCTCCGGCGACCCTGAGCGCTTCTTTGTTTGCGTAGAGGATATTGCGGGTTACATCGGTTACGCATACCGGATCGGGAAGGTTGTCGATCCAGGCGCGGATATATTCATCCATGCGAGACCGATCAGGAGAGGAGGGTTATATCCTCCGGCCCCCTTTCCTTCTCCAGGCGGGCCTTCTCTTTTTCCGCCTCGCCTACCTGTTTTTCGAGCTCTTCGATGGCCGCAGTATGTTCTTCGATCCGCTTCCTGTGGCTCTCGATTCCTTCCCTCATGCGCTCGATACGCTTCGCCGTTACATCGGCCTCTATGGCGGCCTCGATCTTGGAGATGTTCTCCTCGAAACGTTTTATCTTGGCTTCCGCCTCTTCGATGCGGGTTATGAGGGAACGGACC
Source organism: uncultured Spirochaetales bacterium (assembly GCA_964641125.1). GTDB lineage: Bacteria > Spirochaetota > Spirochaetia > SPDA01 > CAZSGZ01 > JBKHAJ01. The sequence goes on along the minus strand of CAZXMO010000012.1, from coordinate 50,343 downwards.
TCCGTATCCGCCTCGATCTTCTCGGGCATCTTTTTCTTGACCGCCTCGGCTATCTCTTTAAGCTTGGCCCTGAGCTCCAGGTTGGTCGACTCGATAGTCTTGTTGAGCTCCTCAATCCGGTTGTCGGGCTTTCGGTCGACCCCCGCGCTCTTGAGCTCATCGGTAAGGCGTTCACGCTCATTTTTGAGCTCCTCCCGCCGCCGCTTCAGCTCATCGAGGTGCTCCTTGTTTTCCAGATAGGGTTTAGCGGCCTCCAAGAGCCCGGAGTCGTCGCTCCTCTCCAGATACCCTGAATCGGCAAGCTCCTTGCCCAGCTTGGAGTAGAGTTTGGCGTATCCCTTGACTCGCAGGAGCCGGAGACCCCTGAGGTAGGCCACCTGCCCGCGGTCGGCAATCTTTTCGAAAAATTTCTTGGTTTTCGTCTCCTGGGAGAGACTCCGTATCTCCGCGTCGATCTCCTCGATCTCGGACTGCTGTTTGCTCAAAGGGGAGAAAATGTCCTCGAATCCCGTGAAGGATCCGGGATCCTCCATGTACGCCTTGAAAGCGGCCTCACCGAGCTTTTCGTAGATGGGCTGATTAGCCCGTTCGATCTCCTCGATTTCTCCTTCAATATCGGCGTATTCGTCGGTAATCTCGTTGAGCCTCTCGCTGACCTCGATTATCCGTTCCTTGTTCTCGCTGGAGGCATGGATTTCATCGGCAAGGTGTTTTACCGAATCGTATGCGTCCTGAGCCGCGGCGCGAGTTTCCTTTTTGTGATTCTCGAACAGGTACATACCCATATCCGAGAGGGTATCGGATACGTAGCCCCTAGCCTTTCCGATCTCTTTTTTGAAGTCTTCTATCAATACCTTTCTTTGGTCCATACCTATATTCTTATACATTCGACCCACCGGTGCAAGTGATAAGGAAACCACCCCCGATTATCATCCTTTCGCCTCCGCGGCGATCCGCTCCTTGAGCAGCTCGAACCGCTCGAGGATGGGAAGACGCTGGGTACAGGCTTCCTCGCACTTCCGGCACTCGATGCACCGCTCGAGCTCATCGAGATCCGTGCCCCAGTGCATCTTCAGACGCATACCCAGCTTTGTATCGCTTTCGATGACGGCATGATTAGCGGTTTCCGCGAATTTCCACACCTCGATCCCTTCGGGGCATACATCGCAATACCTGCAGGTGGTGCACAGGGCGTCGAAATCTTCGGTTACCCTGCGTTTAAGCTCCCCGATATCCTCCGGGGTGTAAGGCTCGTACCGGTCGACCGATTCAACCGCCTCGTCGATATCGGAGGTGTTTCGAAAACCCACCAGCGCCACGGTAATCGCCTCGTGCCCTAGGAGAAAATGCAGGGCCCCGTCGAGGACCGACTGCCCGGGCCGCCGGGTTATGAAGGAGAAGGTTTCGGGGTTCTGCACGATGGTTCCCCCGCCTAAGGGATTCATTACCACGGCACCGAGGTTATGCTCAGCCGCGGCGAGGAGCCCCTCCTCCCGGTAGGGGAAGTTGATCACCGAATAACCCAGGGTGACCCCTTCGAAGTATTCCTCCTCGATAACCCGTCGAATGTCCGGACCCGATAGGTGAGTAGAGAAGGCGGTGTGCCTGATAAGTCCCTCCTCCTTGGCCTCGAGAATCGCCTCTACCGCGCCGCGGGCCTTACGCCGCTCCCAGTCCTCCAAGGTCAGGACGTACCAGCAGTGGTAAAAATCTATCGCGTCGACCCCGAGACGCCGCAGCGATACCTCGAGCTCTTTCCGGAGCTCGGTACCGTCCGCTTTCATCGATTTCGTGGAGATAAAAAAGTCACGCCCTGTCTTTTTCATCTCCCGGACGGCGAGTCCGACCGCCTCTTCCGATTTACCCTTGAAGTATCCCGGGGCGGTGTCGAAATAGGTAATTCCCTTCTCGAAGGCGTGATAAACCGTCTCGGCCGATTTCTCGATATCGTCGGGGTCCTCGAAACGCATGGCACCGAATCCGAGGGCGGATACCTCTACACCTGTTTTTCCGAACTTTTTGTACAGCATATGAACACCGTAGCATGAACCGCGGTGGGTGTTCTATGACCGCCGGGTATCCTCTTTGATCTTTGGTGACTTTTCGAAGGCCGGACAGTGCCTGCCGGTCGCCCTCAACACCTCGAGACTCGGAAGCCGCTTCGATTTGATTCCGAAGACCGCGCAGGACCGGGGGTATCGACCGTCCCAGGATACTGAAAAGTATCTGCATTTAAGGCAGTTCGGGGCGCGCATGTTCCTATTGTAATCCGGGCCGTGTAGCTTGTATACGCCGGCTCCTTCCGAGCCCCGAAGGGGCCCATCGAAGCTTTTGGCACGCTTGTTGCATAGATATTTACGGAAATGAACAAGAAATTCATCAAAGATTTAGATTTAAGCGGATTGCTCGTTCTCGTCCTCGTTATCGCCGCCGGGGCGGTGTATTTTCAGATTGTTCGGGTCTTTTTGATTCCCCTTATCGCCTCCCTGGTCGCCGCCTCTCTGCTGTATCCCCTCTTTACCCGCATATCGTCCTTCCTCGGGAACAGGCGCGCCCTTGTTTCACTTCTGTTCTGCCTCCTCCTGCTGGGGGTTCTCTTCGTTCCTTCCTACTTTCTCGGCCGAGAAGTCAGCAGGCAGGCCCAGGAGCTGTATACGGACTTGGAGGGGGCCCTCGAAGAGGCCGTCGCGGATGGAGAAGTCGCGGAGTTCTGGCGGCGGTTCACCGAATCGAACCTGATAACCTGGCTGGATCAGCAGGGTTTCGAGTGGAAATCCTGGATCCGCTCACTCACCGACTTCGCGGGGAATACCGCCTCGACCCTTATAAACCGGGCCTCCTCGAGCATCTTCGGCATCCTAGGAGGGGTATTCGTCTTCCTCTTCAGCCTTTTCTACTTCTTCCGGGACGGAGAAAAGATAAAGCGGCGTATCAGGGACTTGAGCCCCCTGCGGCCCGATCACGAAGAACGCTTTGTACGGAGGTTCCATGTCATCGCCCGGGCGGTCATCCTGGGCACGGTTGTTATCGGGCTCATTCAGGGCACCCTAGGATCGGTCACTTTTCTGGTGCTCGGTATCCGGGGGTGGGTGCTGTGGGGTTCACTCATGATCATCCTCGCGATTATTCCCTTCGTAGGGATCTATCTGATCATGGTACCGGCCGCGATAATTCAGTTCATTACCGGAAATATCGTTGCCGGCATCGTGCTTTTGGTCATTGGAACCGCGATCAACTGGCTGGTCGATTATCTAGTCCGCCCCTGGTTCGTGGGAAGGGAATCGCGAATCCACGATCTGCTGATTTTTTTCTCGACCATCGGGGGGATCTACGTATACGGAGTCATGGGGTTTATCGTGGGCCCGGTCATCCTTACGGTATTTTTGACCCTGCTGGACATTTACGGAGTGGAAGTCAAACCCCTCTTCAAGGGGGAGGGAAAAGGAGGTAACAGTCATGGCGGAAAAGAATAAGAATCTAGAAGAATACAAGCAAAAGCGGAACTTCCGAAAGACCCGGGAGCCCGAAGGGAAGCCGGATAAGGAATCGGGAACGCCTATCTTCGTCATTCAGAAGCACGCCGCCTCGAAGCTCCACTACGATTTCAGGATCGAAGTGGACGGAGTGCTCAAGTCGTGGGCGGTCCCCAAGGGACTCTCCACCGATCCCAAGGACAAACGCCTCGCCATGCCCACCGAAGACCATCCCCTGGAGTACGCCGATTTCGAAGGGATAATACCGGAGGACGAATACGGGGGAGGAACGGTCATGGTGTGGGACCGGGGGACGTATAAAAGCATCAAGAATACTCCGATATCAGACGCCCTCGACGAGGGACACCTGGAGATACACCTGAAAGGAGAAAAGCTCGAAGGGGGATATGCCCTGATCCGCACGCCCCGGGGGGGAAAAGAGCAGTGGCTCATCGTAAAGATGAAGGATGATTATGCGGACGCCCGGCGCAATCCGGTAACTACCGAACCCGATTCGGTAGTTACGGGACGCAGTCTCGAGGAGATTGGGAATGAAAACGAATAAAACAGTCGGTTTCCGGGAGCCGATGCTCGCTAAACTCAGCCACGAAATCGTAAGCGGAAAAGAATGGATATTCGAGCGAAAACTCGACGGCGAACGGTGTATCGCCGTCAAAGGCAACGGCTCGGTGACCCTCTATTCCCGAAACGAAAAAAAGATAGACGAACACTATCCGGAAATCGTGGAAGCCCTCGAAAGCTCCGGTCCGGAAACCTATATAGTCGACGGAGAGATCGTCGCTTTCGAGGGAGATGTGACGAGCTTCTCACTCCTGCAGAACCGGATGCACTCCGAACCGCTCCGGAGTATTCCCGTGTACTACTACCTCTTCGATATCCTTCATTTCGACGGAAAGGACACCGAGGACAAGCCTTTGAGGAAGCGGAAGAAGCTCTTAAAAAAGAAGCTCGATTTCAAGGACCCCCTTCGTTTCACTCCCCACCGGAACCGGTCCGGTGAAAAGTACCTGACGGAAGCGTGCGATAAGGGGTGGGAGGGGCTGATCGCGAAGAAGGCGGAAAGCACCTACTCCCACTCCCGCTCGAGCAGCTGGCTCAAGCAGAAATGCGGCAAGCGTCAGGAGTTCGTCCTCTTCGGTTTTACCGATCCCGAAGGGGAACGAATCGGCTTCGGGGCCCTTTTGATCGGCTATTACCGGGACGACGCGCTCGTCTATGCCGGAAAGGTCGGAACCGGATACGATCACAAGACTCTCGAGCGTTTGAGAAAAAAGATGGACCGCCTCGAGCGGGAAGAACCGGCGGTCACCGGGGAAGACCTCCCCGGCAAGGGGGTCCACTGGATCGAGCCCGAGCTGGTCGGTGAGGTAGGCTTTACCGAATGGACCGACGACGGCAAGCTGAGACATCCCCGGTTCCTGGGATTGCGGGAAGACAAAGAACCCGAAGAAGTTGTTCGGGAGGACAAAAATGGCTGAATTCAAGGTTCAATCGGATCGGGTCTCGTTTACCCATCCCGATAAGATGTACTTTCCCGATGCGGAAATTACCAAGGGTGAGTTTATCGAATATCACGATCGGATCGCGAAAGTAATGCTGCCCCATATGGAGGGACGCCCCTTGTCGATGCACCGCTTCCCCGACGGGATCGACGGGGGCGATTTTTTTCAGCAGAACGCTTCCGATTATTTTCCCGACTGGATCGACATAGCCGAAATACCGAAACGGGAGGGGGGGACCGCCCGACATGTGGTGTGCAATAAGAAAGATACTCTCCTCTATCTGGCGAACCAGGGATGTATAACTCCCCATATTTGGCTGAGTACCGTGGATCACCTGGAAAAGCCGGACCGGATGATCTACGACCTCGACCCTCCCCACGACGAAGAGGGCTTCAAGCCGGCGGTAAAGGCCGCGAAGCTTGTACGGAAAAAGATCGAGGAGCGGTACTCCCTCCACTCCTTCGTCATGACCACAGGATCCGCGGGTCTCCACGTGATCGTTCCCATCGAGCCCGACCTCGAGTTCGACGAAGTTAGGGAGCGGGCGGTGAAGATAGCCGAGGAAATCGCCGGGGAAAACCCGGATTTTACGACCACCGAAATCCGAAAGGAAAAGCGGAAGGGGAAGGTGTTCCTCGATACGGTGCGTAATTCCTACGGCCAGACAACCGTAGCCCCCTACTCCGTCCGTCCGCGGCCGGGGGCTCCGATTGCGACGCCCCTATCCTGGGACGAGATTGATAACCCGGATTTAAACTCCCGGTCATATACAATCAAGAACGTTTTCCGCCGCCTCGCTCAAAAGGAGGACCCCTGGAAAGACTTCGATCGCAGGAGGACCGGATTTTGACTTTGCGGACAGCCCTTACTATAATGTACCTGATATTCAATATCGACATAACCGAGAATGAGGAGCAAGACTATGAAATCACGGGTTACACTCGACGAAGGAATGGCATTCGAGAGCGAGCTGGACGGCCATACCTTTTCAATCGACGCGGATGAAAAGTTCGGCGGTAAGGATAAAGGCCCCCGACCGAAGGGGTTGATGCTCACATCCCTGTGCGGCTGCACCGCAATGGACGTCATCAGTATTCTCCGGAAGATGAAGAGTGAGCCCGATGAGTTCTGGGTAGAGGCGGAAACCGATCTGACCGACGAGCATCCGAAGGTCTTTAAAAAGATTACTCTTACATACTACCTCAAGGGAGGAGAGGTTACTCGAGAGAACGCGGAGAAGGCGGTAAACATGAGCGTCGACAAATACTGCGGCGTCAACGCAATGCTTTCGAAGGCCGTGGATATCGAACCGAAGATTATAATCGAGTAAGAAGAAATCCGGCCGCCTTCCGTCTGTTGATGTTGATATGCAAACTCCGTATACTTCTATCAGCAAAAAGTGGCCTTATTCAATCAAGACCGAAACAAAACAAGCCGCGCTCAGCAGAACGCATTCCTCCGCGCCCTAGGAGAAACCGCCCGGAGGGAGCCGTGGAAGAGGACCCTCCTCCAGCTCGCCTGGACGGCGGGACCGGTTACCTACCTGGCTCTCCAAGGGGGATACGTAATCGGTTACGGCCAGTCGGCGCCGCCCAACGTCTTTATCTACTTCGCCTTCTATACCGTCATCGCCGGGGCGGCCTCCGTAGTCTTGAGGATAATCTACAACGCCACCCGGGGCGAAAGGGTCAACGAGCTCCAGGAAATGGTGGACCTCGTATTAGACCGCCTTCCCGATCTGATCATGCATATCCGGGACCATCAGCTGAGCAGATATTCCGGTGAAGACAGGATGCACCTCGCCGCCAAGTTTCTTCTCGAGAATACCGACGCATCGGAAGGAACGGTACATTACGCGGTATACGCCCTGACGGGAGACCGAAAACTCGCGGAGACCGCGGAACGGATCGATATCCTCCGGAAAAACGGTCTCGCCTCTCTAGTCTCCGATGAGTTCAACTCCGTCCACGAAAGGGTGAACAAGCATGCGGAAAAGCTCAAGACCGCCTCCGCCGGCTTGTCCGATATCCTCCTCCAGCGGTTCAAGGGCGACCCGCCCAGCACCAAACGAGGGCGGGCCCGGACCCGGGGCTTCATCAACCGGATCTTAGCCTCCTTAGAGGAGGATAACCTGAATCTGATTTCTTTGAACGACATCGAGGAGATGCTCACCCTCGCGTTCGAGTTCGTAGCGGGACGGAAGTTCACAATCTTCTCCATTCGCTATTACGGGACCACCAAATTCACCGAGTCATCCGGACGCGTGGAACACGCCCGCAGAGGGTACAGGTCCGCGACGTACAAGCGGAACAGCATCATCCGTCTTATCGCCGACACTTTGTCCGTGACCGATTACGGAGACGCCCTCCCCGCGGCAAATC